>JAKORH010000006.1 GCA_029777935.1 Pseudomonadota bacterium | reverse complement strand
TGCAGGCCGACCTGGATGCCTGGCTTGACCACTACAACAACCAGCGCGAGCATCAAGGCCGCTGGTGCTACGGCAAAACGCCGATGCAAACCTTCCTCGACTCCGTCCCCCTCGCAAAGGAGAAACTCATCGACCAACAACCACTCCGCATCGCTTGACCCGAACCCCAACAGACTGTCAGATCAAGTACCAGCTATTACATTTCATGGCACCGATGGGGCCGGTCCTGCAGCGCCGTTGCTCCAGGCGTCCGACGGCAACTTCTACGGCACGACCTATTCGGGCGGTGACGACGGCAACGGTTGCGTCCAGGGTTGCGCGGGCACGGTCTTCAAGATCACGCCGCAGGGGCAATTCACCTTGCTCTACACCTTTGTCGGCGGCGGAACGAGGCCTGCTTATCAGAACGGGTGCAATCCGTCGGGTGGCTTGGTCGAGGGGCCGGACGGGTATCTCTACGGCACCACGTTTCAATGCGGCCGCGGTCCGTACGGAGTCTTCTACAAGATCAGCAAGACGGGAGAATTTCACAAGCTCTACGACTTCGCTTGCGGGACAGCCAATTGCGGAGGCACGAATCCGCAGGGCAAGCTCGTTCTCGGCCGCGACGGCTATTTCTACGGCACCACGACGAGCCCGCCAGCCTATCCGCAGATCTTCCGCATCAGTTCAGCCGGCGTCTACACGACGATCAAGAACCTCTACAACACGGGCCTCGGGACTCCGCAAAACGGCATGGTGCAGGCGTCCGACGGCAACCTGTACGGTGTGGCGGTGGGGGGCATCTACCGCGTCACGCCTCCATTCGGGTTCGCGCCGGTGTACTTCTTCGGGCTGAGCGATGGTCGCGGCAACTCCGAGCTCATCCAGGCGACGGACGGATTTCTCTACGGCGCGACATATCCGAGCCCCGCGAACCGCGGGTTCGTCTTCAGAATCGCCCTCGACGGAACGCAGCATCAGAACATCCTCGCCCTGGGCAATCTCACCACAGGAGTCGTCCCCAACGCTCTGTTGCAAGCCTCGGACGGCAATCTGTGGGGCACGACCTACCTGGGCGGCACTTCGGGTCTGGGCTTCGTCTACGCGACCACGACCAGCGGCACGCTGCTCCAGAGCCTGCCTCTGACGGCGCCAAGCACCGGCATCAGGTCCATGGCGCCATTGATCCAGGGAACCGATGGGAAGCTGTACGGGACCACATCGAGTTATGGCCCAGGCTCGGGCTCCGGCAGCGGCACGATCTTCGTGGTCGATGCGGGATTGGCCCCACCCAACCAGGTTTCAGTGCCTGATGTAGTGGCGCTGAGCCAGGCGGACGCGATGGCGGCGATCACGAATGCCGGCTTGACCGTCGGCACGATCACCACGGCCTCGAGTAACAGCATTCCGGCAGGCAGCGTGATCAGCGAGAGTCCGTCGGCGGCAACCATCGTGACCGCGGGGTCGGCGGTGAACCTCACGATCTCCTCCGGTGCTCTTCAGGTGTCCGTTCCCAACGTCGTCGGGATGACGCAGGCCGATGCGTCCACCGCGATCACGGCTGCCGGCCTGGCCGGCGGGACGGTGACGACCGCCTTCAGCAGCACGGTTGCTTCGGGCACAGTCATCAGCCAGAGCCCACCGGCGGGAACCCAGGTGAGCCCCGCGTCCGTGGTCAACCTCGTCGTTTCCTCCGGTCCAGCGCCGGGGCCTGCGGTGAACTCGCTCCAGGTGCTGTTCGGGAATCAGAGCTATGACGTGACGACCTCGACGCGGCACAGCTTGCCCTGGCAAGTCACGGGCATACGCGTCGTCTTCTCCGAGCCCATTGCGGGCGCGAGTGCGGGGAGTCTCAGCGGGGTGAACGTGGCCGGATTCAGCGGCCTCGGAACCGATACCCTGACCTGGGCGATTACGCCGGTCGCGCTGGCGAATCTCGTCCTCGGGCTGTCGGGCAGCGGTCCCAATGCGATCCTGGATGCCTCGGGTGCCGGGCTCGCGGCGGGCGCCGGTTTCACTCAGGCGCTCAGCGTTCTATGGGGTGATTTCAATGATGATGGGGTGGTGACCGCCGCGGATCTTGCCGGCGTCAACAATGCAACCGCCGCTCCCTATGACATCTTCGCGGACATGAACGGAGACGGAGTCGTCAGTGTTGCCGACGTGCGGGTCGTGCGCGCCAGGCTGGGTACATTCCTGTTCAAATGATCGGAAAGAACCGGAGAACCGACCATGAAAGTGAAGGCACTCTTCTTGCGCATGGGCTTGCGGATCGCGACGCTGCTCGCTGTGGGGAGCACGCTGGCGCTGCTTTGTTTCGTTCCTGCCCGGGCGGCTGCTTTGATCCTCTCGATTCAGTCTCCGGTCTTTGCCAATGCAGGCAGCTCGGGTAACAGCTTCGACGTGCTGCTGACGAACACGTCGGCGTCGCTCGTGTCCATCGGTGCTTTCGCGTTCGAACTTTCGACAGCGAGTTCGGACGTCATCTTCACCGACGCGACCACCGGAACCCTGTCGGCTCCCTATGTCTTCAGTGGCAATTCGCTGTTCGGCCCGGACATCGCGACCGCCGCCGGCGGGCAGGATCTGTCGGCCAGCGACGCGTATGCCATCGCCGGCGCCGGCGCCACGCTGTCCGCCGGCGCGACGGTTGCCATCGGACATATTCTGTTCGACGTTCTCGCCTCGGCGCCGTCGGAGACAGTCCTTACGTCGTTTACGGCTTTCCCGGCGACCAGCCTGTCGGACGAACTGGGCAACGACATCTCGATCGACAGTCTCGCGGGAGGTGAGATCGTCATCGGCGGCGCCACACCGGTGACGGAACCTTCGCCCCTGGCCTTGATGCTGATCGCCGTGCCCTTGATGTGGGCGCGACGGCGAGCTGGTTGAATCCCTCTCACCGTCGGGTTGACCGACTTCCCGTTGCGCGCGGATCGGTGCTCGCTGTCGGCTGTCAGCCGTCCGCGCGCTGCCGACGCAACCGCATCGGAGCGGTTACGGCCGTGCCTTCGTCGCAAGCGTCCTCGTCGAACGCGAGATCGCCGTTCGGATTGCCTTTACCGTCCGCGCGTTGTTGCCTGAAGTCGAACAACGATGCATCGAGCAGATGCGACGGCACCACGCGCGCCAGCGCGTTGAAGGTGTTCTCGACGCGTCCAGGAAAGCGCTTGTCCCACTCGGCCAGCATGCGCTTGACTTCCTGCCGCTTCAGGTTCTGCTGCGAGCCGCACAGGTTGCACGGAATGATGGGGAACTGCCTGACCTGCGCGTAGCGCGCCAGATCCGCTTCCTTCACGTACGCGAGCGGGCGGATCACGACGTGGCGGCCGTCGTCGGACACGAGCTTGGGCGGCATGCTCTTCAGCCTGCCGCCGTAGAAGAGATTCAGGAAAAACGTGCCGAGGATGTCGTCGCGATGATGGCCGAGCGCGATCTTGGTGGCGCCGACTTCGCTCGCCACGCGGTACAGGATGCCGCGCCGCAGCCGCGAGCACAGCGAACAGTACGTCCTTCCTTCGGGGATCACGCGCGTGACGATCGAGTAGGTGTCCTGCGTCTCGATGCGAAACGGCACGCCGAGGCGGGTCAGGTAGTCGGGCAGCACGTGCGCCGGAAAGCCCGGCTGCTTCTGGTCGAGGTTGACGACGACGACGTCGAACGAAATCGGCGCGCGCTCGCGCAGCTTCAGCAGCACGTCGAGCAGGCCGTAGCTGTCCTTGCCGCCGGACAGGCACACCATCACACGGTCGCCGTCCTCGATCATGTTGAAGTCGGCGATCGCCTGGCCGGCCAGCCGCAGCAGCCGCTTCTCCAGCTTGTGGTCCTCGCGCGCGCGCTTCTCGGCGCGCAGCAGTTCGGAGGGGGCGTTCATGCGCAACTCCAGATTTCAGGAAATTTCCCCTCTCCCCCCGGGAGAGGGGTCAGGGGTGAGGGTCTCCTTGTACCTGAACGCCTCGACGCCGACCGCCTCGACGTCGGCATACACGTCTGGCTTCTCGCTCGACACGCGCACCGCCATCACCGCGGGGTGCGCCAGCAGTTCGCGCGCCAGGTCGTCGACCAGCGTCTCCTGCAGATTGATGTGGCCGCGCTCGATTCGGCTGCGGATCGTGGTGCGCACGAAGTCGTAGTCGACCACCTCGCTGATGCGGTCGTGCTGCGGCGTGGACAGCGCCAGCGGCACGAACAGATCCACGCTGATCACCAGCCGCTGCGCGCCGGCCTTCTCGAACGCGTGGATGCCGATGTTGGCGTCGAGCAGTACCTCGCGCAGGAAGATGCGCCGGCATTGCGCCAGGCGCGGATCGCTCCACCAGTTCATGGTTCGTCGCCGGAAGGTTCGTCGCCGGAACCTGCACGCCCGGCCGGCTCCGTCAGGAACATCACGTCGCGCGGCGAGGCCGCCAGGTGCTGGCCGCCGTCGACCAGCAGCGTGGTGCCGGTCACCGCGTCGGCGCCGGCCAGGTACACGACTGCGCGCGCCACGTCTTCCGGCGTGCTGCCGTGTCCGAGCGGCGCGGTCGCGTGCGCGGCAGCGAAGCCCGCGGCGCTCTGCGCGCCCGACGCCAGCGTGATGCCGGGCGCCACGCCGACCACGCGCACCTTCGGCGCCAGCGCCTGCGCCAGCAGCGTCGTCGCTTCCTTCAGCGCCGCCTTCGACAGCGTGTAGCTGAGGAAGTCCGGATTCGGATTCCACAGCTTCTGGTCGAGCACGTTGATCACCACACCCTGTTCGCCGTCTTCCGTCCGCGCGTGCAGCGCGCGCGCGAGCAGCACCGGTGCCGCGCAGTTGACGCGCATCATGCGGTCGAGGAACTCGGCGTGAAAGCTCGCCGCGTCGTCGTACTCGAAGATCGACGCGCTGTTGATCACGCCGCCGACGGCGCCGAGCGCAGCGGCGCACGCGTCGAGCAGCGAGCCGTCCTCGTGCGCGAGGTCGCGCTGGATCGCCGCCGCGCGGCGGCCGAGCTGCTCGATCTCGCGCACGGTCGCCAGCGCCTCTGCGCGCGAAGTGCCGTAATGGACCGCGACGTCCCAGCCGTCGCGCGCCAGCGCCAGCGCGATCGCGCGCCCGATGCGGCGTGCCGCACCGGTGACGAGAGCGACCTTGTTTGTTTCGGTCATGGGGCGAGCGAGTTTACCGGTACGATGAGATCGTGACCCGTGAGCGGTGATCCGTGAAGACCGGCGCGCAATCCGCAATTCGCAATCCGCAATCCGAATTGCCCGCGCCGAGCCCCGACGCGCTCGCGCACAGCGCGCGTGTGGCGGCGTGCGTGCGCGGTGAGATCGAGCGCGCCGGCGGCTGGATCGGCTTCGACCGCTACATGGAGCTGGCGCTGTACGCACCCGGGCTCGGCTACTACGCGGCGGGCGCGCGCAAGTTCGGCGGTGCGGCGAGCGGCGGCGACTTCGTCACCGCGCCCGAGATCTCGCCGCTGTTCGCGCAATCGCTCGCCAACCAGGTCGTGCAGGCGTTCGAGCGCTGCGCACCGCGCGTTCTCGAATTCGGCGCCGGCTCGGGCCGGCTGGCGCGCGATCTGCTCGACGCGCTGGCGCGACGCGGCGTGCGCGATGTGCGCTACGCGATCGTCGAACTCTCGGCCGATCTGGTCGAGCGCCAGCGCGCGCTGCTCGCCGGCCGACCGGTCGAGTGGCTCGTCGCGCCGCCGGCGGGTTTCGACGGCGTGATCGTCGCCAACGAGGTGCTCGACGTGATGCCGGTCAAGCTCTTCGTCAAGCGCGACGGACGCGTGCACGAGCGCGGCGTGGCGATCGACGGCGATCGGCTCGCGTTGGCCGAAGCATCTGCAGGGCGCGAACTGGCCTCCGCCGTGGCAGCGATCGAGGCCGAAGCCGGTGCGCTGCCCGACGGCTACGGCTCGGAGGTCGGGCTGGTCGCCCGCGCATGGGTTGCATCGCTCGCGGATTGGCTGGCAAACGGCGTTGCGCTGCTGATCGACTACGGTTTCCCGCGCCGCGAGTACTACCACCCGCAGCGGATCATGGGAACGCTGATGTGCCATTACCGCCATCGCGCGCACGCCGATCCGCTGTGGCTGCCGGGACTGAATGACATCACCGCACACGTCGACTTCAGCGCGATGGCCGACGCCGCGCAGGCAGCCGGCCTCGCGGTGCTCGGCTACACGTCGCAGGCGCATTTCCTGCTGAACTGCGGCTTTGCCGAGCTGCTGCAAGCGGAACACTCGCACGCGCGCGCCAACGAGGCGCACCGTTTGTTGTCCGAGGCGGAGATGGGCGAACTCGTCAAGGTGCTCGCGCTTGGCAAGGGCCTCGACGTGCCGCTCGCCGGCTTCGTGCGCGGCGACCGCATGCACCGCCTCTGACCCTTGCGCCCGACACCAACGCCCGACGCCCGACGCCAACGCCCGACGAGCAAATGCGCTTCATCGTCACCCTGTTCCTCGGCCTGATCGTGCTGACCGCGCTGCAGCCGTGGCTGCAGCGGCTCGGCATCGGCCGGCTGCCCGGCGATTTTCGCTTCCGCATCGGCGGCCGCGAATACCTGCTGCCGTTCGCCAGCACGCTGCTGCTGACCGTGATCGTGTACCTGATCGGCCGCCTCATCTGAACACGCGATCGGCCGCGATATCGCCGCGCCCACGGAGCATCATCGCGCCGCCGCGAACGACTCGAACATGGCCGACAACGCATTCGACATCGGACTCGAGAAGCCGCTGATCGCGCGCCGGCGCGCGGTGTGGCGCTCCGATACGGAGGAGGCCGGCGAGCCCGACGACGGTGCGCCGCGCGCGGCGATCGCGTTCTCCGGCGGCGGCATCCGCAGCGCGATCGTGTCGCTGGGGCTGGCGCAGGCGTTGGCGCGCTTCGACCGCTGGCGCGATCTCGATTACCTGTCGACGGTTTCGGGCGGCGGCTACACCGGCTCGTTCCTCGGCAGCCTGTTCCTGCCGCGCAAGCCCGATCTTGCGCCGCCGGATCCGGTCGCGTCCGAGCGCCTCGGCGCCGGCGCGGAAGAGCTGCGCGCGGCGCTCGCCGCCGCGCAGCGTGCGCAGCGGATCCTGACCGCCGACGCGCAGCAGCAGCACGCCGAGATCGACGGCACGCGCATCGTGCATCCGCTGCGCTGGCTGCGCGAGAACGGGCGCTATCTGACGCCTGGAGGCCCGGGCGACGCGATGTACATGGCCGCGTACTACGCGCGCTCGCTGCTCGGCGTCGTGTACGTGACAGTTGTCGCGCTGCTGCTGATCGCGCTCGCCGTCTATGTGCTGCGGCTCGGCGCGAGCGACGCGATCGCGCTGGTGCAGCCACGGCATTCGGCGTTCGACTGGGCCGACCTGCTCGGGGTCGTGTGGATGAGTCCGCTCGCGTGGCTGCCGCTCGCGGTGCTGCTCGCGGTGATCGGGCCGCTGGTGGTCGCGTACTGGATCGTGTACCGGCAGGAGCGCGAAGATCGCCGCACGCTCGAGGAATCGTCGATCGAGGCGAGCCCGTACGTGCTCGCGGGCGCATCGCTGGTCGCATGGGCGCTGCTGCGCGCGCACTTGCCCGGCGATCCGCTGCACTGGGTGCCCGCGTACGGCGTGTGGCTCGGGCTGGCGTCCATGGTGATCCGCAACGTGATCCTGGGCGTCGCGCTCGATGCAGCGCGCGCCCAGGGCGCGGCACGGGGGTACCGCTGGATCACGGAGACCGGTGCGGTCGCGCGGGCGCGGCAGAAGCTCACCGCGTGGCTGACAGCCGCGGTCAATGTGACGTTCGCCCTCGCAGCGCTCGCCGCGGTCGATTCGCTCGGGCAGACCGCTTACCGAGCGTGGGTGCTCGAACCTGCGCGCATCGGCAGCGGCGGCGCGGGCGTGGCGGCGATCGCATTCGTCGTCTGGCGTCTGGCCACCTGGCTCGCGGCGCAGGACGTCAAGGGCTGGATCGCGAAGCTGCAGGCATACCGCAAACCGCTGGCGCTGCTGCTGGCCGTCGTGTCGCTGCTGGTGCTGGCGTCGATCGCGGCCGCGCTGGTGCAGGCGATCGTCTGGAGCGGCGGCTGGCCGCAGCCGGACGCCGGCGGCGTGTATCGCGCCAATGCGAGCCACGGCTGGCTGCTCGCGGGATCGGTGATCGCGGCCCTGCTGCTCTTCAGCCTGGTGTGGCTGTGCGTGGGGTTCCTGAACAACTCGACGCTGTTCCGCTTCTATGCCGCGCGGCTGGTGCGCACCTTCCTCGGCGCCGCCGACTTCCGGCGCCTGCGCGATCTCGCCGCTGCGCTCGACGAGCATGACGAAGCGGCGGCGGCGCGCGTGTTCGTGTCGCAATCGCGCGCCAGCGATGACGTGGCGCTGCGCAGCTACTACGCGACGGTGTCGGGCGCGCCGCTGCACCTGATCAACGCGACGCTGAACGAGAGCGTCAGCCGCACGTCGAACCTGCAGCGCGAGGACCGCAAGGGCATGTCGCTGTCGATCGGCCCCGCCGGCATCGCGGTGCAGGACGATTTCTGGCGCTGGCGCCGGCAGGGCGCGGAGGCCGGCATCGACGGCGCGGACATCGGCAGCTTCGTGCTGCCGCCGGCTGTGGAAGACAGCCCGCAACTGACCGATGCACAACTCGGTCAGTGCGAGCGACTGACCGTCGGTGAATGGGCGGCGATCTCGGGCGCAGCGGTGTCGACGGGGCTCGGCGCGCTGACATCGGCCGGCTATTCGATGCTGATCTGGCTCGTCAATGCGCGGCTCGGCTACTGGTGGATGCCGGCGCCGGTGATGGGGCCGCGCGCACGCACGCGCGCGATGCGCGTGCTGAAGAGCTACGGGCTGGTTTGGCAGGAGTTCACCGGCGCGTTCCTCGGCCGGCGCGACACGTACTGGAACCTGTCCGACGGCGGCCACTTCGAGAACAGCGCGGTGTACGAGCTGATCCGGCGCCGCGTGCCGCTGATCTTCGCCTCCGACAACGCGGCCGATCCGCGCTACGGGTTCTCCGATCTGCAGAACCTGGTGCGGCGCGCGCGGCTCGATTTCGGCGCCGAGATCCGCTTCCTCGAAGCGGCCGAGATCGACCTGCGCGTGCGCCACTGGCCGCACGAGGCGCAGCCGGTGCGCGCGCATCTGGGCGCGCTGGAGGACTTCCGCACCGGCCGCGAGTCGGGCGCGCGCTTCGCGCTGCTGGCGGAGATCGCCTATCCGTCGCCCGACGGGCAGGGCGAGCTGCCGCAGCGTTCGCTGCTGGTCGTGATCAAGCCGACGCTCGCGGATTTCCTGCCGGTCGACGTGCGGCTGTACGGCCGCGACCACGCCGAGTTCCCGCAGCAGACGACCGCCGACCAGTTCTTCGACGAGGCGCAGTGGGAGAGCTATCGCAAGCTCGGCTACGAGTTCGGGCTGCGGCTGTTCGCCGCGTTCGATGCGTTGGCCGAGGACGCGCAGTGGCTCGCGCAGCGGCGCGATCCGGTGCAGATGCGGCTGAAGCAGAAGGGCTGAAGTCGTCGCAGCAAGAGGGCGGTTGGAGTCGCCGCAGCAGAATGGCGGTTGAAGTCGTCGCAGCAATAGAGCGGTTGAAGTCGTCGCCCCGGCGAAGGCCGGGGCCTAATTTGCAGCGACGTAGATTCGGCCCCGGCCTGTGCGCCGGGGCGACGGAGCGATCAAGCGCGACGCAGCGCTTGCGCAATCGCCGCGATGCGCGCCCGCCGCACAGCCTCGGCGATGCGTGAGGTGTCGCCGGCGTGTCGCGCGGCAATCGCGCCGGAGTCGACGCCGCGTGCAGCATCGAGCGCATTCATCCACGGCGCGCGATACGGGAACGCCTCGTCTTCCTTGCAGAGGCGCCCGCGGTAATCGGCCTCGCAGGCGTCGAGAAACAGCGCGAAGCGCTCTGGCCGACGCAGCGCGTCGCATCGCTGCAGCACTTCGAGCACCGTGCCCGGTCGCAGCTCACCGATGCGGATCGCGCGTCCATGCTCGGCGGCGACGATCAGCGCCAACTCGCGGCAATCGCCCGGCACGCGCAGGCGCGCGCACACTGCATCGGCCAGCTCGACCGAGCGCTGCTCGTGGCCGGCGTGGCTCGGCCACTGCGCCGGATCGGTCACGCCCTTGCCGAGGTCGTGCACCAGCGCGGCAAAGCGCACCGGCAGCGCGTAGCCCAGGCGCGCCGCGCAGTCGATCACCATCATCACGTGGCGGCCGGTGTCGACCTCGGGGTGATAGTCGGCGCGCTGCGGCACGCCCCACAGGTGGTCGAGCTCCGGCAGCAGGCGCGCCAGCGCGCCGCAATCGCGCAGCACCTCGAACATCCGCGACGGCTTCGCCTCCATCAGCCCGCGTGCCAGTTCCTGCCACACGCGCTCGGGCACCAGCGCATCGACTTCGCCGGCGTCGACCATCGCGCGCATCAGCGCCCGCGTCTCGCCGGCGACGGAAAACTCGGTGAAGCGCGCGGCGAAGCGCGCCACGCGCAGGATGCGCACCGGGTCTTCCGCGAAGGCGGGGCCGACGTGGCGCAGCACGCGCGCGGCGAGGTCGCGCCGGCCGCCGAATGGATCGATCAGGTTGCCGCTCTCGTCCTGCGCGATCGCGTTGATGGTGAGATCGCGGCGCGCGAGATCCTGCTCCAGCGTCACGTCGGGCGCGGCGTGGAAGGCGAAGCCGTGGTAGCCGGGCGCGGTCTTGCGCTCGGTGCGCGCGAGCGCGCATTCCTCGCGCGTAGAGGGGTGCAGGAACACCGGGAAGTCGCGCCCGACCGGGAGGAAGCCCTTGCGGATCAGCTCGTCGGGCGTGGCGCCGACGACGACCCAGTCGCGATCGGCGACCGGCAGGCCCAGAAGCTGGTCGCGCACGCAGCCGCCGACCGCATAGACCTTCATCGCCTCGCTTTGCTGCGCAGGCCGGTGAAGCGCGTGCGCGAATGCAGGCCCGCCAGGTACAACGATGCTTCGGGCTCGAGCGGGGTCAGGTGCGGCAACTCCAGCTCGGGGGCGGGCCGATAAGGCTGCTGCGAGGCGATGTTGTCTCGCTTCATCGAATCGAGGTTGTCGCGCGACAGCAGCGTCGGACCCGGCATCCATTCCATCGAGAGCGCCTGCAGTCGCGCGATCGAAGCGGGCAGCGCGAGCACCGGGCGCCGATGGCCGCTGGCGCGCGCGGCAAAGGCCACCAGCTCGCGCAGGCGGTAGATCTTCGGGCCGGCCAGCTCGTACGTCTTGCGGAATGTCGCCTCGTTGTCGAGGCTGTGGTCGAACGCGGCCGCGACGTCCTCGACCCACACCGGCTGGAACCGCGCATCGGCGCCGCCGATCGGCAACAGCGGCAGCCATTGCGCCAGTCGCGCGAACAGGTTGAGGAACTCGTCCTCGACACCGAACACGACCGACGGCTCGAAGATCGTCCAGTCCGCGGCTGAGGCACGCACCACCTCCTCGCCGGCACCTCTGCTGCGTTGGTACATCGACGGCCCGTTCGGGTCCGCCCCGAGCGCGCTCATGTGCAGGTAGCGTCGCACTCCGCGCGCGGCGCACGCGGCGAGCACGCGCCGCGGCAGCTCGACGTGGACGCGCT
This sequence comes from Pseudomonadota bacterium, assembly GCA_029777935.1. The sequence continues at coordinate 9,287 of JAKORH010000006.1, read as the reverse complement.
CGAAATCGCACTGCCTGCCATGCAGGATGCCGACCAGGTTGATCACGGCGTCCTGCTCCGCGACCAGCCGCATCAGCGTCGAGTCGTCGTGGATGTCGGCCTCGACCACGTCGCAGGTGGGCAGCAGGATCAGGTGCTTGGCGCGATCGCGGTTGTGCGACGGCACCAGCACGCGGCAGCCGCGCTCGACCAGCCGGTTGACGATGTAGCGGCCGATGAATCCGGAACCGCCGAGGACCAGGACGTTCTTGTGCTGCATTTTGTCTCGTATCAGCGCGCGCACGGATGCGGCCGAGCGCGAATTCTAGAGGTCCAGGCGCGCCGCCGGCGGACTAGTACTTGACGCGCGCGTAATAGGTCTTCTCGGCAGCCTCCCTGACTTGTCGCAGCGTGCGTATGCCGGACTGCGCCAGCAGCGGAATCATCTTCAGGAACACCTCGGCCGTGACGATCGAATCCCCGAGCGCGCTGTGCCGCCCCACGATGGGAACGCCCAGTTGCTCGGCGATCGCCTCGAGCTTGTGGGATCCCTGATGGGGATGGATCACCGGCGAGAGCAGCAACGTGTCCAGCACCGGCTGATCGAACGCCACGCCGGACGATCGTTCCTTCATCTGCAGGAAGCGCATGTCGAACGCCGCGTTATGCCCGACCAGCACGGTGTCGGCACAGAACGCATGAAACGCCGGCAGCACCTGGTCGAGGGCCGGCCGTCCCTTCAGCATGTCTTCCGTGATGCCGTGAACCGCGGTCGATTGCTGCGACAGGGGTCGCCCGGGATCGACGAGCTGGTCGAAATACTCGCTCTTCAGAAGCCGCCCGTTGACGATACGCACCGCGCCGATCTGGATGATCTCGTCGCCGCTGGCCGGGTCCAGCCCCGTGGTTTCGGTGTCGAACACGGTGTAGGTCAGTTCCGACAGCAGGCGGTCGTCCAGGGCATGATCGCCGTCGAGCCGCTGGAACAGGTCGAAGTCGTAGTAGTCGGGACGGCTGGCGCTCTGCAGCAGCGCGCTCGAATCCAGCGTGTCCTGCGGCAGCGCCGCCGGCAGCAGCAGGCGGCAGAATCCGATCTGCCGCGCCGGTTCGCGCTGGTACCAGATTTCGCCGCCGTGACGCTCGGTCAGGTCGCGCAGCGTCAGCAGACTGGTCTCGCCGCCGACGTTCATCGGGTCCAGCTCCCATTCGTGCAGCGTCTCCAGCGCGACCTGGGTGCCGGCCCACAGCATGTCGAGGTGCGCCAGCCGCCCCGCCTTCTGCAGCCGGAAGCGCACCTCGCGCACGTCGAATTCCTCCCGCAATCGGTGCGCCAGGTAAGCGAGTCCCTGCAGCAGCGAGAAGCTGTCGACCTTGACCCACAGCGCTTCGTCGAGCGACTCGGTGGCGGTGCGGATGCCGACGCGTGCTTCGATCCGCCGCTGCGCGGCCGCGATCAGATCCACCCCCAGCATATCCTCCAGCGGCCAGCGCGCCTTGATCGAGTCCGCGTGCTCGTTCATGGTCTGCTCGAGGCGCTGGCTCAGGCGGCGCACCTCGTCGCCGACGATCTCGACGAAGCCGTCGCGCTCGGCAGCGTCCATGTCCGGGTAGTCGTGCAGCGTCTCGACGGCGGCCCGGATGTTGGCGAGCGAGGCGCGGCTGCCCTCCGTCAGCGACTGCAGCAGTTGATCGCGCCGGGTGTCCCGCTCGAAATCGCGGGTGATGTTGTCGAGCATCAGCACATAGCCGCCGATACTGCGCGCGTCGCCGTCGTCGGCGGCACGCAGCGCTCCCGTCAGCACGGGCGCCATCCGCACACGGAGCAACTGGCCCGCGCGGGTGGTCGTGACGAAGCTCGCACTCGGCTGCGCTACGCCGCGCTTGAGCCGCTGCTGGATGCTCTCCAGCGCGTGCACGATCATGCTGCGTTCGAAGACCGCGAAGATCGAGCGGCCCAGGCCGATCGCCGGGCCGGTGGAGCCACCGGCCGGCGCGTCGCTCAAGGCCTGGAACTGCAGCCGCGCGCGCGTGTTGTACAGAAGAACGAGGCCATCCAGGTTGCACACGACCACGCTCTGCTGCAGTTCCGACATCAGGGCCGCGAGGCGGTTGCGCTCCTCTTCCACCGAAGCCCTGGCTTCGCGGATCTTCTGCTCGACGTCGTGCTGCAGGGCGCCGCGCTCGTCGGCCAGCTCATTGACGACCCGCGCCAGCTCGGCGATCTCGGGGGCCGCATCCGGCGCGAGACGGCGCTCGCGGTTGGTGCTGAGCATCACGCGCCCGTCTTCTGCCATGCGCGCGAGCCGCGCGACGCGGCGCCCGTACAGCGCATGCGCCATCCAGCCGGACGCGGCGCACAGCGCGGCGGTGATCAGCACGACCAGCCCCAGACGCGGAGGCATCATCTGCGCGAGAACCTCGCGTTCGCTCGCGTCGAGATCGGCCCAGATCGCGGCGCCGATCGCCGCGACTCCGAGCACGCACAGCAGGCAGGCGGCGGCAACCGCCATCCATGGTCGGAGCTTCGGGTTCATTCGTCCGGGCCGAGCATGCTCCTGATCTTCGCGACCAGTTCCTTGGTGGCAAAGGGCTTGGTGACGTAGGCGTCGGCGCCCATCGCGAGACCCTTTTCGACGTCGACATCCCGACCCTTGGCGGTCAGCAGAACGACCTTGACGGCGTCCCAGTCGGTATTGGCCCGCACCCGCTGGCACACTTCGTAGCCGCTCTTCCTGGGCATCATCACGTCGAGCAGCACGAGGTCCGGCCGGTGCTCCGCAATCAGCGCGAGCGCGGTATCGCCATCGCCTGCCACCAGCACCTCGAACCCCTCCCGCTTCATCAGGAACTGCAGGGACCTGACGATGTTGGCCTCGTCGTCGGCGATCAGGATCTTCTTGCTCATGACGGCTGGACCCCACTGTGCATGACGAATCCGCTCATGCGCGCGTCGCGACCACCTCGCGCGGTTGCTCGCGCGGCTGCGAGCCGGTACCGAGCGGCAGCGTGAACGAAAACGTCGCGCCTGCGCCCGGCGTGCTTTCCACCCACAACCGGCCATGAAAATGCTCGATGATCTGCCGGCTGATGGGCAGACCCAGTCCGGTTCCCTGCGGCTTGTCGGTCAGGGTGTCGCCCGCCTGGCGGAACTTCTCGAACACGACCCGCTGGCTCTCGGCATCCAGTCCCCTGCCGTTGTCCTTCACGTCGACGCGCAGCGCTCCGGGCACCTCACTGACGCGAATCTGCACCCTGCCGCGGTCGCGATCGCAGAACTTGACCGCGTTGGAAAGCAGGTTGATGACGACCTGCATGATGCGGTCCCGATCGGCGCGGACAAACGGCAGCGCGCCAGGGAGGTCCAGTTCGAGATCGACGTTCTTCTCCCGGAACAGCTGGCTGGTCGCGGTCGCCGAGTCCTTGACCACCTCGATGAGGTTCACGTCCACGTTGCGCCACTCGGCGCGGCCGGCCTCGATCTTCGACAGGTCCAGCACGTCGTTGATCAGACGAATCAGGCGGTTGGTCTCGTTGATGACGATGTCGAGGAATTCGGTGCGCTCCTCGTCGCTCAGCCGCGGGTTGTCACGCAGGATCTCGGCGAATGCGAGGACCGATGTCAGAGGAGTGCGCAATTCGTGCGAAACGCCCGACACGAAATCGTCCTTCAGCTTGTCGAGGCTCTTCAGGCGTTCGTTGGCCGCCCTCAGCTCGGCCGTGGTGCGCTCGAGTTCGTGCGACTTCTGCTCGAGCCGGTGGCTGTAGACGATGATCTGCGACGCCTTGTCGAGCATGCTCATCACTTCCTCGGCCGACAGGGCCTCCTCCTTCACGGCCGACGCCACCATGATCCGGGCCGAAGCCGCGCCAATGGTTCCCGCCAGTTGCGTCTCGGCGTATTGCACGAGCTCGGCATCGGCTTCCAGCCGCTCGCCCGGCCACGCGAGGCCGCGCTTGCGGGCGTAGGCGCGGAATATCTCGTCGGCACGCTCCTTGCCGACGAAGCGGCCGAGCAGCACGTGCAGATCGGCCGCCCGCGCAGTGCCGCGCCAGAGGCGCACGTTGTCCCGCGCACTTTCGAGCGCGTCGACGAACAGCGTCGCCTGGCTCGCCACGGCCGCGCTCGGTCGCCCGGCCAGCGAGACGCCCACGTAGCCGCCGAGATTGAATAGCATGCTCCATAGCATCGCGTGCGTGATCTGGTCGAGCCCCGTCAGCCCGAACAGTGCCTCGGGCCTGAAGAGAGCAATTCCGTACGGCCCTTGTTCGATGAAGGTGATCGGCAACCATCCTGATTTCGCGAACGCCGGCAGCAGCAGCGTGTAAAGCCAGAGCGCGAACCCGGCACTGAGACCCGCGAGCGCGCCGGCGCGGGTCGCACCCTTCCAGAAGATCCCGCCCAGTATCACCGGGCCGAACTGTGCGACGGCGGCGAACGAGATCAGGCCGATCGAGACCAGTGCGTACGCCTCTCCGGCGAGCTTGAAGTAGGCGTATCCGAGCAGCAGCACCAGCACGATCGTGCTGCGCCGGATCGCGAGCAGCAGGCCGGTCAGGTCGCGGCGATCGGCCAGCCGCAGCGAACGGATGCGCAGCAGCACCGGCATCACCAGGTCGTTGCACACCATCGTGGCGAGCGCGATCGTCTCCACGATCACCATGCCCGTGGCGCCCGACAGTCCGCCGATGAACACGAGCAGTGCGAGCCACTGCACGTGTTCCGCCATCGGCAGCGCGAGGACGAACGTGTCGGGGTCCACGGTGCCCGGCGCAAAGTGCAGCAATCCGCCGAACGCGATCGGCAGCACGAACAGGTTGAATGCCAGCATGTAGGCCGGAAAGAGCCACAGCGCCTTCAGCACATGCCTCTCGTCCACGTTTTCGACCACCGCCACCTGGAATTGGCGCGGCAGGAACATCACCGCAAGCATGGACAGGAACGTCAGCGATGCGAGCGAGGCCGACGAGCGGTACACGTCGGTCGAGCCGCCGCCGATGACGAACAGCGCTCGCAGGTCCGGTTTCGCGGCGGCCTGGGCGAACAGGTCGGCGGCGCCGCCGTACATCCAGTAGGTGACGAACACGCCGACGGCGAGGAAGGCGACGAGCTTCACCAGCGACTCGAATGCGATCGCCGCGACCAGGCCCTCGTGGCGCTCCGACGCGTCCAGATGCCGGGTGCCGAAGATCAGCGTGAAGACGGCGAGCAGCAGCGCGATATAGAGAGATGCATCGCGCAGGACCGGCGCCGCGGCCAGGTGCTGCGGCATCACGATGGCGGGGTACTGAAACAGGATGGCGATGGTCGCGGAGATCGCCTTCAGCTGCAGCGAGATGTAGGGCAGGATGCCGACCACGGCGATGATCGTCACCAGGCCGCCGAGCAGCGCGCTCTTGCCGTAGCGCGAGGCGACGAAGTCGGCGAGCGACGTGATCCGGTGGGTCTTGCAGATGCGGATGATCTTGCGCAGGACGACCCACCACAGCGCAGCCATCAGCGTCGGCCCGAGGTAGATCGGCAGGAAGCCGATGCCGCTGCTCGCCGCGCGACCGACGCTGCCGTAGAACGTCCAGGCGGTCGCGTAAACGCCCAGCGACAGCGAGTAGATGTACGGATTGGCGATGATGCTGCGGCCGGCGTCCGCGCGCCGATCGCCGTAGTAGGCCACCGCGAACAGCAGCCCCACGTACGCGAAAGACGCGACGACGATCACCCAGTCCGACAACATGTCATCCGTTCCGTCGGCGCAGACCGCATCGGTGCCGCGTTCATCGGCCCGCTATCGGCCCGTTGATTCCGCCACGAGCGCCATCAGAAGGACCAGCAGCGCCCAGGCGACGAAGATGTATGCGTACGACAGCGGGACGCCGAGCACGGCGCCGCCGACGTTGAACAGGTACAGCAGCGGGTAGCCGAACAACAGGCAGCCGAGGAGGAAGAGGGCCACCAGCCTCTGACTTCTGATATCCGAGCCCATCGTGCGTCTCCCGTTCAGATGGCGTGAATCCATGTTCGCATGCCGCGACAGCGCCGACCCCGGCAGTGCCTACAACCCCAGCATGTAGGTCTCCTTCAGCCGCTGCTGCAGTTTCCTCGCCTGCCGGAATGCCTCCTTCAGCATGCGCTGATCGATCTCGTTCAGCGCATAGGGGTCGATGCGATTGGCTGCCCCGCCGCCCTCGCGCCGCTGCTGCGTGCGCAGCCGCAGCACCTGCAGATAGTGGAAGGCGTCGGTCGTGGCATCGACGAGGCGCGGATCGACGCGCAATTGCTCGCCCGCCTTGCGCAGCCGTTCCGCGGTGCCGGAGGCGGCGATGCCCTGCGACAGCGCGAACACGCGCGCCGCATCGACGAAGATCCGGGTGCCCCGCGTCTTCAGGTCGAGCGTGCCGGGGTGATCCGGAGCGTCGTCGACCACGAAGGTTCGGATCAGCCCGAGCGGCGGCTCGGTCTGCAGCGCATTGGCGACCATCAGGCGACGGAACAGCAGGTTGCCCTGGGTGCGCGCGAGCAGCCATTGCGACAGCCGGTCGATCAGTATGCTGTTCCCGAACAGCGAGCGGAAATCGAAGAAGATGTTGGCGCGCAGCAGGGCCTCCGGCGTCGGCTCGGTCAGCCACTGGGTGAAGCATGTGCGCCATTCGTCCTCGGACAGGCACCACTCCGGATTGCCGGCCATGATGCCGCCCTTGCACAGCGGAAAGCCGAGTGTGTTCAGGCCGTCGTTGAACTCGCGCGCGAACGCGAGCAGCGCATGCTTGATGCGCAGTGCCTCCTTGGGTGCCACGTCCGTGCCGACCGCGTAGATCAGCGCGTTGTCCTGGTCGGTGGCGAGCGTCTGCTCGCCGCGGCCCTCGGAGCCGAGCGCCATCAGGCACCAGTCGATGTTGGTCAGGTCGTGCTCCTGCAGCACGCGGGTGGCGACCTCGCGCGTCAGCGCGTCGTTCAGCGCGGAGACGGTGCGCGTCAGCGTCTCGGCGGTCACGCCCTGCGCGAGCAGGTTGTGCGCGAGATTGCGGATGTCTCCCGCCGCGTGCGCGAGCGCGGCCAGCGTGCGCGACGAGCGGATCGCGTGATGTATCTGCCGCAGCGACACGCGCTGCAGCGCGTAGAGGTCATGCTCGGCCACGGTTCCGAACACCCGGCCGCGGTCGGTCACGATCATCTGGTGGAAGCCGCCCGCGGCCATCTGCTGCATCGCCTCGGCGGCGGTGGCGTCGGCAGCGAGCGTCAGCGGTCTGCGCGTCATCACCGCTTCGATAGGCGTTTCCAGCGACTGCTGCTGCAACACCACGCGGTCGCGCAGATCGTTCAGCGTGAAGACTCCGATCGGCGCCTCCTGCGCATCGACCACGATGATCGAGCGCACGGCGTCGTCGCGCATGCGAGTCAACGCCTCGCGCAGGGTCGTCTGCGCGAGGCAGGTGACCGGCTCGCGGACAACGATCTCGGACAGTCGCCGCGTCAGCGAATGCTGGTCGGCCGCGACCTGCGCGTAGTGGCGCTGCAGTTCCGCCAGCGACTGCTGCGCCAGCACGGTGACCGCCGCCGCGCAGAACGCCTCGAACTCGGGCGACAGCCGGCGCAGTTCATTGAAGCCGTCGACATCAAGCTGATAGGCGAACACGTCGTCGACCGCGCGATAGCTGCGCGTCGGCTGGCCGCCGGCGGCCAGCGCGCCGACCGGAAAGCACTCCCCGGGGCCGAGCAAGCGGTCCGGCAGCGTGTCGAGACCGGCCGTGACGCTGGACACGAGTCCGCTCAGCACGACGTGCAACGGCGGGAACGGCCCTGCCTGCCGATCGACGATCAGGGCAGCCTTGGGAAAGTGCGCCAGTTTCAGCCGCGGGATCAGGAAGCGGATTGCTTCTTCGCCCATAAGCGAAAACGGCGGGTGCCTGACCAGGAACGCGCGCACCGATTCGTCGATCTGCGGCCGTGGGGTCGGTTCGGTCATCGTTCGAAAAAAAGGGCCTCGCAAGGAGGCCCCTTCTTTTACAGCCGCGGCAGCGGCCGTCGCAAGATCAGGATCAAGAACGTTGCATCAATGCACCTGCGCCTTGGCGGCGAGAATGCCGGTGGTCTGGCGCACGTACACCTCGTCCCACAGGTCTTCGGCGCGCTTGTCGCGGTACAGCAGCGACCCGAGGATCACCGCCAGGAAACCGAGCGGGATCGAGATGATTCCCGGGTTGCGCAGCGAAAACAGCGGCTCTTCCAGGCCGACGATGCTGGTGTTGTCGTCCTTCAGCCGGTCGATCGTCCCCTTGGCTGCCGCCACCGCCTTGTCGAGCGCGGCCTTGTCCTTCTCGGCCTTGGCGACCTTGGCCGCGTCGCCCGAGGCGAGCGCTTCGGTGATCGGCGCCAACTTGGCCGGCGCGCCGTCGATGACCTTCTGCGCCGCCGCCTTGACCGCCTTGGGATAGTGCAGGTTCGGCGACACCATCACCAGTCCGATCGCGGCGACCGTGCCGACGATCATGCCGAGCACGATGCCGCCGGTATTGCAGCGCTTCCAGAACAGCGTCAGCAGCACGCACGGGAAATTGGCCGACGATGCGACCGCGAACGCCAGCGCCACCAGGTGCGCGACGTTCTGGCCCTTGGCCGAGATGCCGATGACGATCGCCATCGCGCCGACGAAGATCGTGGCGATGCGCGCGGCCTTGACCTGCTCCTGCGGCGTCACGTGCTCCTCGCGGATCACGCCGACGTACAGATCGTGCGCCATCGCCGAGGCCGCCGCCAGCACCAGTCCGGCCACCACGGCGACGATCGTCGCGAAAGCGACAGCGGAGACGAATGCCATGAACAGATTGCCGAGCATCGCATGCTCGCCGCCTCCCAGTGCCTGTGCCAGCAGCGGGTTGGCCATGTTGCCGCCGGCATCGATGGCGGCGATGGTCGACGGCCCCACCTTCATGGCCGCACCCATGCCCAGGAACAGCGTCAGCACGTAGAAGCCGCCGATGATGGCCATCGCCCAGTTCACCGACTTGCGCGCGGCCTGTGCGGTGGGCACCGTGAAGAACCGCATCAGGATGTGCGGCATGCCGGCGGTGCCGAACACCAGCGCCATGCCGAGCGAGATCTGGTCGAGCGGCACCTTCAGGAACAGTCCCGGTTCCAAAAAGATCTGGCCGAGCTGCGTGGCCGAAAGGTTGGTCGCCTTGTCGCCGAGCAGCGTGGCGACGCGTGCCTGGATCTTGGGATCGCCGATGACCTTGCCGAGGACGTCGCCGAGGAAACCGTACTGGCTCCAGACCGGGGTGACCATCACGAGCGAGGCGCACACCAGCAGGGTGGC
>JAKORH010000377.1 GCA_029777935.1 Pseudomonadota bacterium | reverse complement strand
CTGGCGCCCGGCATCCGCGAAATACCGTTTGATCGCCCCGGTGAAGCGCATCCGCGCGTGGCGCGAGCGCTCGAGCAGGCCTACGCGCCGGCGAACGTCGACGTCGGGCAACTCGACGACGCGCAGCTCGCGATCCTCGGACCAGCGGACGTTGGCAAGCTTGGGCACGATCGACACGCCGAAGCCCTGTCGGACGATCGCCAGGATCGCTTCGACCGAGTTCAGCTCCATCTCGTCGCGGACCTGCACCCGGGAGCGGTCGAGCACGTCCCTGACCAGCAGGCCAGTCCAGGTTTCGCGGTCGAAGCGGATGAACGGGGCCTCGCGCAGCGCCTGCAGCGGGTCTTTCGGAAGCTCGAAATGCGGCCGCCGGGGCGCGATCATCACCATCGGCTCGACGTAGAGCTGGGACCAGGCCAGGCTACGCGGCAGGGCGCGCGGCGGGCGGGTGACGATCGCCGCGTCGAGCAGCCCGTGCTCGACCTTGTTCGCGAAATCGCTCGACTGGCCGGCAAACAGCTTGACCTCGAGGCCGGGGTGCTCGCGCTTGAGCGACCACAGCGCGTCGGCGAAGGCGCCCATCAGCGTCGACACCAGCGCGCCCATGACCACCGTTCCGGACAGCGAGTCGCCGTCGCGGCCGCCGACCAGCTCCTCGTAACGCAGCACGAGTTCCTCGATTCGCGGGATCGCGCGCCGCCCGGCGGTGTTGAGCACCACCGAGCGGCCGCTGCGGTCGAACAGCTGCTGCTTCAGGCTCTCCTCGAGCGCGCGCATCTGCAGTCCGACCGCGGCCGCGCTCAACCCCACTTCGCCGCCCGCGGCGGTGAAGCTGCCGTGCCTGGCCACGGCGAGGAAGGTCCTGAGGGTGCGGATCGAGGACATTCGAAAGAAATCCTTTTGAATGTGCGAAGAATAATTCGTTTTCGCTTCACGGACCAAACCCGGACAATGCGCCCATGTCCACCAACCTGAGCGTCAAGGTCTGGCGCGGCGGCGCCGACGGCGGTTTCTCCACCTACGAGGTGCCGCGGCAGGCCAGCCAGACGGTGCTCGACGTCGTCACTTACATCCAGCGCCGGCTCGAGCCGACGCTGAGCTATCGCTTCTCGTGCCGCGTCGGCATGTGCGGGTCTTGCGCGATGACCGTCAACGGCGTCGCGCGCTGGACCTG
>JAKORH010000376.1 GCA_029777935.1 Pseudomonadota bacterium | reverse complement strand
GCTTGACGGCGTTGAGCAGTCGCTCGCGCTCGATCTTCTCGTAGCCCAGCGCCTCGATGCCGAGCTTGGCCGAAGAAGGGTCGAGGATACGGATGACGATCTTCTCGCCGAACAGCGTGGGCAGCGTCGAGACGCGGAAGTCGATCGCCTTGGAGCCGAACTTCAGCTTCATGCGGCCGTCCTGCGGCACGCGCTTCTCGGAAATGTCGAGCCGGCTGATGACCTTGATGCGCGAGGCCAGCTTCTCCTTGATCGCGATCGGCGGCTGCGTGATCTCGCGCAGTTCGCCGTCGATGCGAACACGCACCCGGTACTGGTATTCGTAGGGCTCGAAGTGCAGGTCGGAGGCTCTGGCGTTGATCGCGTCGATCAGCATCTTCTGCAGGAAGCGCACGATCGGCGCGTCCTCGACCTCGGCAGCGACGTCGCCGCCTTCCGCCTCGCCGCTGACATCTTCGGTGACGTCGAACTCGAAGTCGCCGCCGGCCAGCGATTCGAGCGTGTCGCCGGCGCTCGCACCCTGCGCGTCGAGCAGCTTCTCGAGCTTGTCGAACTCGACCAGCACCCACTCGGGCGCCAGCTGCGTCGCGAACTTGATGCGCTCGACCGCCTCGTGGTTGGTCGGGTCGGCGCCGCCGATGAACAGGCGGTTGCCGCGCCGGCCGAGCACCACCACCTGGTACTGCACCGCCAGCTTGGCGTCGATGACGTTGCGCGGCAGGCGCTGCGGATCGAGCGAATCGAGGTCGAGCAGCGGCACCGCGAGCGCGCTCGACAGCGAATGCGCAAGCTCCGAAGGCGTCAGCGCGCCGGCGCTGATGACGGTGGCGATGAAGCTGGTCTTGCGCTCGCGCGCCTGCTGCACCAGCGATTCGGCGGTCTTCGCCTGCAGCTTGCCGGCATGCACGAGCACCCGCGCGACGCCGGACAGCGTCGAATGCTGGATGTCTGTCGTGGTGTCCACTGGGCGCTCGAAGTGCCCGCGCAGTGTAAGACCGGTGCCAAGCGCCTCGGTCGGCGTGAAGGCTGCTGCTGCGCCGCTTTTCGGGCGATCGGCGGCGCGTTGCGCGGCAGGACCGCGACGCGCGAAACAGGAATCCT
>JAKORH010000375.1 GCA_029777935.1 Pseudomonadota bacterium | reverse complement strand
GGTGAGCGGCAGCATGACGTTGTACCTCGACAGCGCGACCTACTACGACTACTTCGACCAGGAAACGCAGATCGCGGTGGTCGGCCGCTTCGATGCCAGCAGTGTGGCCGCCGCCGAGTTCTTCTCGTTCTGCCTGCCCAACGTCAGCGTCGCCGGCGGCTCGATCGCGCGCGGCGAGAACGCGCTGACGATCAGCTTCGATTTCGAGGCCGGCCGCGGCGCTGCCAAGACCGGCTTCGAGGACACGACGATCCTGGTGCAGGACTCGCTCGCCGCTTAACGCAGGGCATCTGGTTCGACAACAGGTCAGACGCGAAAAGGATACCCCCCGAGGCGATGAAGGCAGAGGAAACGCGAAACTGCAACGGCTGTTCGCTCCGGCGCGAGCCGGAATGGATGGATGCTTGGCGCTAGGCGCCGAAGCGGCCGCGCGGATCCTGTCGGAGCCACGACGAATAGCGCCTAGCGCGCCGAACGCGAAAAGTCGGCAGCGTGTCGCGAGAGCATGTTCAGTCGTCCTGCAGCAAGGTTATGGCGACAAAAATCTCGAAGCGAGGGCCGCCGGGCTGCGGCGGCGGTCCTTGCGTTTCAATCCATCGCAGGCATGCGCCCGGGGCGCGGCCGGTCTCATAAGCCGGCTCGGCGTGGTTCGACTCCACGGCCTGCAACCACTCACAACATCGAAAGGACAAGAACATGTCTACCAACATGCGCGCGAAGCTGCAGGTCTCGCACGTGCAGGAGCATTTCTCTCAGGACGGCTCGAAGTACGCGGAGACTTTGAGCATGCACGCCGTCGCGGCCTCGAAATACCCGGCCGATGGCAGCGACGAAGACAACAGCTACGCACGATGGAGTCCCAGCGCGAATTTTTCGATCCACGTCGCCAATCCGGCGCTCTTCGGCAAGTTCAAAGCCGGCGAAAAGTACTACGTCGACTTCACTCCGGCAGCGGCGTAGTCATGTCGTTCGACATCGACAGCCTCGACGTCGCCGCCCTGTGCGAGGCCGGCTACGAATTCGAGCTGATCAACCCGCTGACGCAGCAGCCGCTCGGCGCGTACATCAGCGTGCGCGGCTTCGAGGCGCCGGCGATCGCGCAGCACCTGCAGGCGCGCGGCCGCGCCGACGCGCAGCGCGCCGCACTCGCCCGCCGCCGCGG
>JAKORH010000374.1 GCA_029777935.1 Pseudomonadota bacterium | reverse complement strand
CGGCTTGGCACCCCTGAACCAGGACTCGGGCAACTGCCACGGCAAGCGCCGCATCTGGGGCGGCCGAAAGCTGGTCCGCCGGGCGCTGTACATGGCCACGCTCAGCGCCGTGCGCTTCAACCCCGTGATCCGCGCCTTCTACCAACGTCTGCTGGCCGCAGGCAAATGCAAAAAGTCCGCTCTGACCGCCTGCGCGCACAACCTGCTGCGCATCCTCAACGCCATGGCACGCAACGGTCAATCCTGGAACCCACAACTTCACGGCTTCACCACTTGACCTGCAACACGGTTGCTTCGCGCCTGCGGCGCTGTCCCCCCAAGGGGGAGCGAGCACCTTCGGAGCGGCCGTGCGGCGCTCGCGCCTGGCGCCGCGCCGCCGCTATAGTGGCGTGTTCCGCATCGTCTTCGTCGGTACATGGATTACATCAAGGTCCGCAACGCGCGCACGCACAACCTGAAGAACATCAGTCTCGATCTGCCGCGCGAGCGGCTGATCGTGCTGACGGGGTTGTCCGGCTCGGGCAAGAGCTCGCTCGCGTTCGACACGCTGTACGCCGAAGGCCAGCGGCGCTATGTCGAATCGCTGTCGGCCTACGCGCGGCAGTTCCTGCAGCTGATGGAAAAACCCGACGTCGACTCGATCGAGGGTCTGAGTCCCGCGATCGCGATCGAGCAGAAGGCGGCGTCGCACAACCCGCGCTCGACTGTCGGCACGGTCACCGAGATTCACGACTACCTGCGGCTGCTGTTCGCGCGCGTGGGAACCCCCCACTGCCCCGACCATCCGGACCATGCGCTGGCCGCGCAGTCGGTCGCGCAGATGGTCGACACGGCGCTCGCGGTGCCGGTCGACACGCGGCTGCTGGTGCTGGCGCCGGTCGTGCGCGAACGCAAGGGCGAATTCGAGGAGCTGTTCGACGACCTGCAGACGCAGGGCTTCGTGCGCTTTCGCATCGATGGCGCGATCGTCGAGGCCGACAGCCTGCCGCACCTGGCGAAGTACGAGAAGCACTCGATCGACGTGGTGGTCGATCGCCTGAAGGCTCGCCCCGAGGCCCGGCAGCGGCTGGCGGAGTCGTTCGAGACGGCGCTGCGACTGGCATCCGGCCGCGCGCTGCTGCTCGACACGGACAACGGCTCGGAAACCGTGTTCTCGAACCGCTTCGCCTGTCCGGTGTGCGGCTATTCGCTGGCGGACCTGGAACCGCGGCTGTTCTCGTTCAACAACCCGGTCGGCGCCTGTCCGTCATGCGACGGGCTCGGAACGGTCGAGTACTTCGACCAGCAGCGCGTGGCCGCGCATCCGGAACTCGCGCTCGCCGGCGGCGCGATCAAGGGCTGGGACGCGCGCAACCAGTACTACTTCCAGATGCTCGCGTCGCTCGCCAGACATGCGGGGGTCGACATCGACCAGCCGTGGGAGCGGCTGCCGGAATCGTTCCGCGCGCAGGTGCTGCATGGCACCGGCGACGCAGTGCTGCCATTTGCCTACGTCAACGACAAGGGGCGCCGGATCGTGCGCCACCATGCATTCGAAGGCGTGCTGCCGAACATGGAACGGCGCTGGCGCGAGACCGATTCGGCCGCCGTGCGCGAGGAACTCGCCAAGTACCGCGCGGTGAAACCGTGCCCTGCGTGCGAAGGCACGCGGCTGAGACGCGAGGCGCGCTTCGTGTTTGTCGGCCAGGGCCCGCAGAAGCGGGCGATCTTCGAGATCGAGCGCGCGCCACTGGCGGACACGCTGGCGTACTTCGACACGCTGGAACTGGCAGGCGCCAAGCGCGAGATCGGCGCGCGCATCGCGCGGGAGATCGTCGCGCGGCTGCGGTTCCTGAACGACGTCGGGCTCACGTATCTGACGCTCGACCGCGCCGCCGACACGCTGAGCGGCGGCGAGTCGCAGCGCATCCGGCTCGCATCGCAGATCGGCTCGGGACTGACCGGCGTGATGTACGTGCTGGACGAACCCTCGATCGGCCTGCACCAGCGCGACAATGAACGGCTGATCGCCACGCTGAAGCACCTGCGCGACCTCGGCAACACGGTGCTCGTGGTCGAGCATGACGAGGACGCGATCCGTGCCGCCGATCACGTGGTCGACATGGGACCGGGCGCCGGCGAGCACGGCGGCGAGATCGTCGCGCAAGGGGCGCCGGCCGACATCGAATCCTCGCCCTCGTCGCTGACCGGAGCGTATCTGTCGCACCGGCGCGCGATCGCGGTGCCGCGCGCGCGCGTGGCGCCGGGGCTCGCCTGGCTGAAGCTCGCCGGCGCGCACGGCAACAACCTGAAGCAGGTCGATCTCGAACTGCCGGTGGGACTATTCGTCTGCGTAACCGGCGTGTCGGGCTCGGGCAAGTCGACGCTGATCAACGACACGCTCGCGCCGATCATGGCGCGGCACCTGTACGGCTCGGCGCTCCAGCCGGCGCCGTACGCGGCGGCCGAAGGGCTGGAGCACTTCGACAAGATCGTGCTGGTCGACCAGAGTCCGATCGGCCGCACGCCACGCAGCAACCCGGCGACGTACACGGGGCTCTTCACGCCGATCCGCGAACTTTTCGCCGGCACGCCTACCGCGCGCGAGCGCGGCTACGAGGCGGGGCGCTTTTCCTTCAATGTCAAGGGCGGCCGTTGCGAAGCATGCCAGGGCGACGGACTGATCAAGGTCGAGATGCACTTCCTGCCCGATGTCTACGTGCCGTGCGAAACCTGCCACGGCAGCCGCTACAACCGCGAGACGCTCGAAGTCCTCTACAAGGGACGCAACATCGCAGAGGTGCTGGACCTGACGGTCGAGCAGGCGGCGGAGTTCTTCGGCGCGGTGCCGGTGCTGGCGAAGAAGCTCGCCACGCTGGCCGACGTCGGGCTCGGCTACATCCGGCTCGGGCAGAGCGCGACCACGTTGTCGGGCGGCGAGGCGCAGCGCGTGAAGCTCTCGCTCGAGTTGTCGAAGCGCGATACCGGGCGGACGCTCTACATCCTCGACGAGCCGACCACGGGACTGCACTTCCACGACATCGAACTGCTGCTGCGCGTACTGCATCAGTTGCGCGATGCCGGCAACACGGTGGTCGTGATCGAGCACAACCTCGACGTGATCAAGACCGCGGACTGGATCGTCGATCTTGGCCCCGAAGGCGGCGACGGCGGCGGCCGCATCGTCGCCGCCGGCACGCCGGAGGCGATCGCGCTGCAACTCGCGAGCCACACGGGGCGCTTCCTCGCGCGCGCGCTGCGCGCGGGCCGCGGCGAGCAGCGCCGCGCCGCGTAGCGACACCGGCACGAGGTTCCGCTAAGCTGCCGCGCCAACAACAAGAACACACGGTGGTGCGCGAGTGCGCAGGGAGCTCGACCCCATGTCATCGACCAAGGCGTCGGCCGAGTCCGCGCCGGCGCAATTCACCGGGATTGTTCTTCTGGTGGAGGACAACCCGATCAACCAGCTCGTCGCCAGCGAGATGCTGCAACTGCTCGGCGTCGAGGTGGTCGCCGCGTTCGACGGTGTCGAGGCGCTCGAGCACATCGCGAGCCGCACAGTGGATGTCGTGCTGATGGACATCCAGATGCCGCGCATGGACGGGCTCGAAGCCACGCGCGAAATCCGACGCCGCGAGCAGACGAGCCGCGCGCCGGCGCTGCCGGTCATCGCGCTGACCGCCAATGCGTCCGACGACGATCGCCGCCGCTGCCTGGACGCAGGCATGGACGACTTCATTGCCAAGCCCGTGAAGACCGACCAGCTTGCCGCGGTGCTGGCGCGTTACCTGCGGTCAACCTGACGCCTTCTGCAGCAGCCGATCCTCGGCGCGTTCGAGAGCCTCGGGCGCGCCGCGCAGCACGACCACGTCGCCGGCCTGCAGCACCATGGCGTCGCTCGGATCGGCGCCGCGGATGCCGCGCCTGCGCACGGCGGTGACCTCGACGTCGATCGACGTCAGGCCAAGCGCGCCGAGCGTCCTGCCGACCGCGGCGGCGCCGGCCTCGACCAGCACCGAGTGCAGGCGCGCGTGCGATTCGTCCTCGAATTCCGCCGTGTCGTCGGCGCCGTGAAAGTAGCCGCGCAGCAGCCGGTAGCGCGAATCGCGCGCCTCGCGCACGCGCTTGACGACCCGCTGCAGCGGGACGCCGAGCAACACCAGCGCGTGCGAGCCGAGCATCAGGCTGCCCTCGAAGATCTCCGGCACGACCTCGGTGGCACCGGCGCGCAGAAGGCGGTCGAGATCGGCGTCGTCCTGCGTGCGCACGATGATCGGCAGGTCCGGCCGCGCCTCGTGCGCGAAGTGGATCACCTTCAGCGCCGACCCGGCGTCGTTGTAGCTGACGACCAGCGCCGCGGCGCGCATCAGGCCGGCCGCGATCAGTGTCTCGCGCCGCGCGGCGTCGCCATAGACGACCGAATCGCCGGCGGCGGCCGCTTCGCGCACGCGGTCGGGATCGAGATCGAGCGCGACGTAGCCGATGTTCTCCTGGTCCAGCATCTTGGCCAGATGCTGGCCGCTGCGGCCGTAGCCGCAGATGATCGCGTGGCGCTCCGTGGCCATCGAGCGTGTCGCCACCTGCGTCAACTGCAGCGCGCGTAGCATCCACTCCGACCCGACGAAGCGCAGCGCGATGCGGTCGCTGTACTGGACCAGGAACGGCGCCGCCAGCATCGACAGCAGCATCGCGGCCAGCACGATCTGCTTGACCGCCGGGGCCAGCATCGACCCGGACTCGGCCAGCAGCACGAAGCCGAACTCGCCCGCCGTGGCGAGCGCAAGTCCGGTACGGATCGCCGTGCCGGCGCCGGCGCCGAAGGCGCGCGCCAGCAGCACGATCAGCCCGAACTTGAACGCGGTCGGCACCACCAGCGCGAGCAGCACCCAGCCCGCGTTGTCGAGCACCACGCGGGCGTTCAGCAGCATGCCGATCGTGATGAAGAACAGTCCCAGCAGGACATCGCGGAACGGCTTGATGTCCTCCGCGACCTGGTGCCGGTACTCCGTCTCCGAGATCAGCATGCCGCCGACGAACGCGCCGAGCGCAAGCGACAGCCCGGCGAACTCGGTCAGCCACGCCAGCCCGAGCACGATCAGCAGCAGGTTCAGCGTGAAGAGTTCGTGCGACTTGCGCCGCGCAACCAGGTACAGCCAGTTGCGGATCAGCCATTGCCCGCCGACCAGCAGCAGCGCGAGCAGGATCACGGCCTTGCCGGCCGCCCAGGCGAGCGCCGCGCCGAGCCGGTCGGGCTCGGTAGCGAGCGCCGGGATCACGACCAGCAGCGGCACCACGGCGAGATCCTGGAACAGCAGCACGCCGACGATGCGCTTGCCGTGCTCGGTCTCCAGTTCCAGGCGATCGACCAGCAGCTTCACGATGATCGCGGTCGACGACATCGCCAGCGTCGCGCCGAGCACGAAGCTCGCCGCGAGCGTGAGCCCGATGGCCGCGCCGGCGAGCCAGCCGGTCACGGCGACGATGAGGATCGTGGCGGCGACCTGGGCCAGGCCGAGCCCGAACACGATGCGCCGCATGCTCTTGAGTTTCGGCAGCGAGAACTCCAGCCCGATCGAGAACATCAGGAACACGACGCCGAACTCGGCCAGGTGGCGAGTGCCGTCCGAGTCGGGCACCACTCGGAATGCGTGCGGGCCGATCAGGATGCCGATCACGAGGTACGCGAGCATCGGCGGCAGGTTGAGCAGCCGGAACGCGACCACACCCGCCACCGAGGCGGCGAGCAGGAACAGCGTCAGTTCGAGCGTGGTCGGCATGGCGCGTCGGGACGAAGGCGCGGGCGGCAGCGGTGACCGCCGGCTGACAGCAATTCCTGTGCCAGCGTCATGGTTGCGAGAGTATCATCGGCCGCGATTTCCCCTGCCGCAATCTCTGCCGTTCCCGCCCCCGATGGAAGACGCGCGCACCCGACCCCGCGCCCCGGCACTGACGCTGGCGCGCGAAGTGCTCGCGATCGAGTCGCAAGCGATCGCGGCGCTGATCAACCGGCTCGACGACCGCTTCCTGCGCGCGGTGGACCTGCTGCTCGCCTGCCGCGGCCGCGTGGTGGTGTCGGGGGTCGGCAAGAGCGGCCACATCGGCCGCAAGATTGCGGCCACTCTGGCGTCGACCGGGACCCCGGCCCTGTTCGTGCACGCGGCGGAAGCCGCGCACGGCGACCTCGGGATGATCACGCCCGCCGACGCGCTGATCGCGCTGTCCTACTCGGGCGAAACGGCGGAACTGCTGACGATCGTGCCGCTGATCAAGCTCGAGGGCACGCCGATGATCGCCATCACCGGCAATGCCGAATCGCCGCTGGCGCGATACGCGGACGTGCATCTGGACGTGCAGGTCGACAAGGAAGCGTGCCCGCTGAACCTTGCGCCGACCTCGTCGACTACCGCCACGCTGGCGCTCGGCGACGCTCTCGCGATCGCGTGCATGGAGACGCGCGGCTTCGGACCGGCCGACTTCGCGCGCTCGCATCCGGGCGGCACGCTCGGACGGCGACTGCTGACCCGCGTGGCGGACATCATGCGCACGGGCGAGGCGGTCCCTGCGGTGCCGATCGATGCCGGAGTGCTCGACGCAGTGGCCGAGATCGGCCGCAAGCGGCTGGGTATGACGGCGATCCTCGAACGCGACGGCGCGGTGGCCGGTATTTTCACCGAGGGCGATCTGCGGCGGCTGATCGAGCGCGTCGGCGACGTGCGCGTGCTGCCGGTCGCGGAGGTCATGACGCGCACCCCGCTCACGGTCCCCTCGACGATGCTGGCGGCCGAGGCGGCGCGCATCCTCGACGCGAGCCTGAAGAACCAGTTGCTGGTCGTCGACGACGGCCGTCTGGTGGGTGCGCTGCACATGCACGATCTGACCGCGGCCAAGGTGCTTTGATGAGCCATCGCCGGGCCGCCCCAAGATGGCTCGAAGAGCCCGTCGCGGGACGCGACGGGCGTTCGAGCCGTCCAAGCTCGCGCAGGCGAGCTTGGAGCCGCGGCTCTCACCCCCCTCGGGGGGACAGCGCCGCAGGCGCGCAGGGGGCAACATGAGCGACGCCGCCGCGCGCGCTGCCCGCGTCCGCCTGCTGATTCTCGACGTCGACGGCGTGCTGACCGACGGGCGTCTGTACTTCGGTCCGCAGGGCGAGGCGCTGAAGGTCTTCGACGTGCGCGACGGACACGGCGTGAAGCTGCTGCGCGCGGCCGGAATCGACGTCGCGATCCTGTCGTCGCGCCGCTCCGAGATCGTCGCCGTGCGCGCGCGCGAACTCGGCATCGAGCGCGTGCTGCAGGGCGAAACCGACAAGTCCGTCGGCCTGCAGCGGCTGCTCGCGGAAACGAGGCTCGGGCCCGAGCAGTGCGCGTTCATCGGCGACGACTGGCCCGATCTGCCGGTGCTCACCAGGGTGGGGTTCGCCGCGACACTGTCAGACGCCGCGCCCGAGGTCAAAGCGCGGTCGCACTGGATCGCCCGCGCGGCAGGCGGGCGCGGCGCGGTGCGCGAACTGGCGGAGTTCATCCTGCGCGCGCAGGGCAGGTTCGACGCTGCGCTGGCGCGTCACGCGGGAGCCGATGCCGGTGCGTGACCGCATCACGATGATCATCGCAATCGCGCTGCTGGCGCTCGTGACCGCGACCAGCTACTGGTACTCGCGGGCGATGCGCACGCCCGAGAGCGCCGAGCCGCCGCGCCCCGGCACGCCCGACGTCGTCGTCGACCTCGTGGTGCTGACGCAGTTCGACGATCAGGGGCGTGCGCGCAACAAGCTGTTCGGCGAGAAGCTGCGCCACTTTCCGGACACGGACGACATCGAGATCGCCGCACCGCGGCTGGTGAGCCTGCGGCCGGACCAGCCGCGCGTGGAAGCGCGTGCGGATACGGCGCGAGTGCAAGACGCGGCCGAGCGCGTGCACCTGCTGGGCGACGTCGTGGTGATGCGCTCGGCGTTCGACGGCGAGCCCGCGATGCGCCTGACGACCGACTACCTGCTGGTGCTGCCCGACGAGGATCGCTATCGCACCGATCACCCGGTCCGGCTCACGCGCGGCGACTCGGCGATCCGCGCCAATTCGATGGACTTCGACAACATCGCGCGCACCGTCGTGCTCACGGGCGCCGTGCACAGCGTGATCGCACCGCGCGCCGCGGCAAGGCGCTAGACGATGAGCCGACACACGATTCGATGGCTGCTGCTGGCGCTGCTGCTCGCCGCCGCCCCGGCGCACGCGCTGCGCTCCGATCGCGACCAGCCGACCCAGATTCTTGCCCACCGCCTCAACGCTGCGGAATTGAAGCAGGTGGCCATCTACACCGGCGACGTCGTGCTGACCAAGGGCACGCTGCGCATCACCGGCGACCGGCTCGAGCTGCGCGAGGATCCCGAGGGCTACCAGTACGCGGTGATGACCGCTGCACCCGGACATCTGGCGAGCTTCCGTCAGCAGCGCGATCCGGCGACGCCGGGCGTGGAGGAATTCATCGAGGCCGAGGCCGAGCGGCTCGAGTACGACGGCAGGAACGAAACGATCAAGCTGATCGGCCGCGCGCAGGTCAAGCGCATCGAGAACGGCGAGCCGCGCGACGAATTCCGCGGCGGCGTGATCACGTACAACTTGCGCGACTCGACCTACAGCGGCCAGGGCGACGCGACGGCGGGCGGACGCACGCGCACGATCATCGCGCCACGCACGCCGCCGTCGTCGGCGCCGCCGGCGCCGCTGGCGCCCGCGCGCACGCTCGAGCCGGAACCGAAGAAGTGAATGACGCCGCCCCGGGGATCGAGCAGCCGGCCGTGCGCGGCTCGCTGACGCGCGGTCGGCTCGTGGTCGAGCACCTGCGCAAACAATACGGTGCGCGGGTGGTCGTCAAGGACGTATCGCTGACGGTCGAAGCCGGCGAGGTCGTCGGCCTGCTGGGACCGAACGGCGCCGGCAAGACCACCTGCTTCTACATGGTGGTCGGACTGGTACCGATGGATGGCGGCACGATTACGCTCGATGGAACGTCGATAGCGCACCTGCCGATCCATCGGCGGGCGCGGCTCGGCTTGTCTTACCTGCCGCAGGAGGCGTCGGTGTTCCGCCGCCTGACCGTGGAGGAAAACGTGCGCGCCGTGCTCGAGCTGCAGGTCGACGAGCAGCACAAGCCGCTGCCGCCCGCGCGCGTTCAGGCCGAACTCGACGCTCTGCTCGACGAACTGCAGATCGCGCACCTGCGCACCAACACGGCTCAGAGTCTGTCGGGCGGCGAGCGTCGCCGCGTCGAGATCGCACGTGCGCTGGCGGCGCGGCCGCGTTTCATTCTGCTCGACGAGCCGTTCGCCGGCGTGGATCCGATCGCGGTGATCGAAATCCAGCGCATCGTGCGGTTCCTGAAGGAGCGCGGCATCGGCGTGCTGATCACCGATCACAACGTGCGCGAGACGCTTGGCATCTGCGATCACGCATACATCATCAACGAGGGGCAGGTACTCGCCGCCGGAGCGCCGCACGAGATCGTCGAAAACGATTCGGTGCGCCGCGTCTACCTCGGCGAGCACTTCCGCATGTAGTGGCGTCCGCATGAAGCCCAGTCTGCAGCTGAAGCTCAGCCAGCACCTGGCGCTGACGCCGCAGCTGCAGCAGTCGATCCGGCTGCTGCAGCTTTCCACGCTCGAACTGAATCAGGAAATCGACCAAGCGCTCGCCGACAATCCGTTGCTGGAGCGAGACGACGATCCGCTCGCGACTTCGGCGCGAGTCGCGCCCGACGGCGCGATCGTCGACCGTGCGGCGCCGGCCGAACCCTCGGCGGCCGCGCCGGAAGGAGCGGCGGAGATCAACGGCGCCGATCACGGCGAGCCGGAGCCGACGCAGGACTGGGGCGCCCCGCCGGCCGGCCCGGCCGACGAGGGCGACAGCGGCCCGCTCGCCTGGGCAGCGACCCGCACGACGCTTGCCGAGCACTTGAAGTCGCAGCTCACGGCCACGCAGGTCTCGTCGCGCGACCGGGCGCTGGTGCAGGTGTTGATCGATGCGCTCGACGAGGACGGGTATCTGACCTCGACGCTCGACGAACTGCAGCAGATGTGCCCGCCCGATGCGGGAATCGAGCCGGAGGAATTGAAGGCGGCGCTGAAGCTGTTGCAGAGCTTCGAGCCGGCCGGAGTCGGCGCGCGCTCGGTGTCCGAGTGCCTGTCGATCCAGCTCGAAATCCTCGGCCGGAATTCGACGCCCCCCTGCCCGCCACAGGTTCTGGCCTATGCCAAGGCGATAGTCAGCGAGCACTTGCCGCTGCTGGCGGCTCGGGACTTCCCCAGGCTCCGGCGCCTGCTCGGCGCCAGTGACGAGGATCTGCGCGCTGCGCAACAGGTCATTCGTGGACTGAACCCGCATCCGGGCGTAGGCTTTGGCACGGAGACGATCGACTACGTAGTGCCTGACATCTTCGTCCGGCGCATCAAGGGCCGATGGGTCGCGCAACTGAATCCGGAAGTCATGCCGCGGCTGCGCGTCAATCAGATGTATGCATCGATCGTGAAGCGCAACAGAGGCAAGGAAGGGCAGGCGCCCTGGTCGGCCCGGCTGCAGGAAGCGCGCTGGCTGATCCGCAACATCCAGCAGCGTTTCGACACCATTCTGCGCGTGGCCCAGGCGATCGTCGATCGCCAGCACAATTTCTTCACTCACGGCGCCATCGCGATGCGGCCGCTCGTGCTGCGCGAGATCGCCAATACCGTGAACCTGCATGAGTCGACGATCTCGCGCGTGACCGCGAACAAGTACATGGCCACGCCGTTCGGCGTGTTCGAACTGAAGTATTTCTTCGGCAGCCACGTGGCGACCGAAGCCGGTGGCGCGGCCTCGTCGACGGCGATCCGCGCCTTGATCAAGCAACTGATAGGAGCGGAGAACCCGAAGGAGCCATTGTCCGATAGCCGCATTGCAGAACTGCTCGGCGAACAGGGAATCGTGGTGGCGCGGCGCACGGTCGCCAAGTACCGCGAAGCTCTACGGATTCCGCCGGTGGGGCTGCGCAAGGTCCTGTAGCGACGGCGGTACCGGGGTACCGGCGTCGCTCCGTTCAACCCGCTGGCGCGCCATGCGGCGCGGCCGGCTCATGCATAAGGGTGCTGCATGAACCTCATCATCCACGGTCATCACGTCGAAGTGACTCCGGCACTGCGCGGCTACGTCGAAGGCAAGATGGAACGGATTCGGCGCCATTTCGACCACCTGATCGAGGCCGACGTGGTGCTTTCCGTGGAGGACAAGCTCAGGCAGAAGGCGGAGATCACGCTGCGTGTGCGCGGCAACAGCCTGCACGCGGAGTCGATCGAGGAGGACATGTACGCGGCGATCGATTGCCTGATGGACAAGCTCGATCGTCAGGTCCTGCGCCACAAGGACCGAGTACGCAACCACGTCCGGGACCCGCTGAAGCACCAAGCTGCGCAGCCGCCGCAGTAGCCGTTCCGGACGGAGGCCGGGCGCAGGCGGAAAGCGCGCGCCCGGCTGCATGTGGCCGTGCAACAACATGGCAACGCTGCTGCCCGGAACGGAATCGGCGCTCATCTATCCGAAACGGCCGCGCCTATACTGCACTGCATCCAACGAAGTGGCGGACAAGGATAGAGGCAAGCGCCGGCGTTGCGGACCCTGACGCCGCAGATGGCCGCGATTCATGCCGCCGTGCGTTCGATTCGATCAGCCGCCCGCGCGTAGCCTCCGCCGCATCCGCCTCGCCGGCCGTACGCTTTGAAGGATCCGAGCTTCGACATGAACCTGATCTCCCGGCTGATGCCGCCTTCGAACGTGCTGCTTGGCCTTGCGGCATCGAGCAAGAAGCGCGTGTTCGAGCAGGCCGGCCTGCTGTTCGAAAACAATCAGGGCGTCGCCCGCGCAACGGTGTTCGACAGCCTGTTCGCCCGTGAACGGCTCGGGTCGACCGGGCTGGGCCAAGGCGTGGCAATTCCGCACGGAAGGATCAAGGGTCTGAAGGAAGCCGTCGCCGCGCTCATCCGCCTGGAAGAACCGGTCCCTTTCGACGCGCCAGACGGCCGCCCGGTGCAACTGCTGATCTTCCTTCTGGTGCCGGAGCAGGCCACGCAGCAGCACCTCGATATCCTGTCGGAACTGGCGCAGATGCTGTCGGACCGAACCTTTCGCGAAGGGCTGCTGAGCGCCGGCGACCCCAAGGCCGTGCACGCGATGCTGTCCGCCTGGGAGCCGGTTCGGCCCACGGCCTGACGCTTTTGCCCCGCCGGTCGGCTAAGCTCGCTCAATGCCGACCATTCAAGCGCTGTTCGAGGAAAACGCCGACCGCCTGAAGCTGCACTGGATCGCCGGCCGCAAGGGAGGCGAGCGCAAGTTCCAGGGCAGCGGCGCGCTGGACGTTCCCGCCGCGGATCTGGTCGGACACCTGAATCTGATCCATCCGAATCGCCTGCACGTGCTGGGCGGGCCGGAAGTCCGGTACGTGGCGCGCATGGATTCGGCGCGGCGTTCGCACTATGCCGACGAACTCGTATCGGGCGGCGCGCTCGGACTGATTGTCGCCGAGGATCTGTCGCTGCCGCCCGACATGGAAACCGCGGCAGAGCGCGCGGCGCTGGCGATCTTCGCCTCGCCGCTGCCGGCTGCCAACGTGATCGACCTGCTCCGGATCTATCTCGGCAAAGTGCTGGCCGCGCACTGCACGATGCACGGCGTGTTCATGGACGTGCTGGGCATGGGCGTGCTGATCTCGGGCGAATCGGGCGTCGGCAAGAGCGAACTGGGGCTGGAACTGATCAGTCGGGGGCACGGGCTGGTGGCCGACGACGTGGTCGATTTTGCCCGCGTCGCCCCCGACGCGATCGAAGGTCGTTGCCCTTCGTTGCTGTCGAATCTGCTCGAAGTTCGCGGACTCGGGCTGCTCGACATCAAGTCGATCTTCGGCGAGACCGCCGTGCGGCGGAAGATGAAGCTGCGGCTGATCGTCGAACTGCGCCGTCGCGCCGCCGCCGAGATGATGGAGCGGCTGCCGCTGGCCGGTACGGCGGAGGAAGTGCTGGGGCTGCCGATCCACAAGGTCGTGATCCCGGTCGCGGCCGGCCGCAACCTGGCAGTGCTGCTGGAAGCCGCGGTCCGCAACACGATCCTGAAGCTGCGCGGGATCGATACGATGGCCGATTTCCTGGAGCGGCAGCGCCAGGCGATGGACGACGTATAGGCGTGACACCCGGCGCGTCAACGCAGCCGGGCATCACGTCGTTTTAGCAACGCTGGCGCGGTAAGCTGCCGTGCGCCAGATTACCCACCCTCGGAGGAGAAGACGATGCTCAAGCAGGTTTTGATCGCCGCGTGCCTGGTGCTTCCGCTCGCCGCCATGGCCGCGGATGAGAAGAAGATGACCCCGCAGCAGCAGAAGATGGCCACCTGCAACAAGGATGCGGGCGACAAGAAGCTCGAGGGCGACGCGCGCAAGGCGTTCATGAAGGAGTGCCTGTCCGCGAAGCCGGCCGCCAGCGCCAAGACCGCGCAGCAGGAGAAGATGAAGTCCTGCAACAAGGACGCCAGCGCCAAGAGCCTGAAGGGCGCAGAGCGCAAGAAATTCATGTCCGAGTGCCTGAAAGGCTGACAACCGGCACAATCAGCCGGCCCGGCCGGACAAACCGAAAGGGCGCGGCAACGCGCCCTTTTCGTTTTCGGCCGCAGCCGCGCGCGTGCAAGAATGTCCGCATGCGAGTTGTACTGGTCACCGGAATGTCGGGCTCGGGCAAGTCGGTCGCGATCCGCGTGCTGGAGGACATCGGCTACTACTGCATCGACAATCTGCCGTCGCGCTTCCTGCGCCAGATCTGCTCCTACCTCGCCGACGCCGGGCACAGCGAGGTCGCGGTTGCCGTCGACGCACGCACCGAGCTGTCGCTGGCGCAATTGCCGGGCGTGATCGAGGAACTGCGCGCGGGCGGCGACGACGTTCGGGTGCTGTTCCTGACCGCATCGACCGACGCGCTGGTGCAGCGCTACTCCGAGACCCGGCGCCGCCATCCATTGTCCGAGCGGCTGGCGCTCGGCGCCGACGGTCTGGAGCCGACGCTGACCGAGTCGATCGAAGCCGAGCGCGACCTGCTCGCGCCGGTGCAGGCGACCGGGCACCTGATCGACACGAGCGCGCTGCAGCCGACCACGCTGCGCAACTGGGTGCGCCAATTCGCAGACAGCCCGCGCGCGGCGCTGACGCTGACGTTCGAATCGTTCGCGTACAAGAACGGCATTCCGGTCGACGCCGATCTGGTCTTCGACGTGCGCAATCTGCCCAATCCCTTCTACGACCCGCGGCTGAAGCCGCTGACGGGGCTGGACGAGCCGGTGATCGCGTTCCTGTCCGCGTCGAAGCGCGTCAACGAAATGACGGAGGACATCGGGCGCTTTCTCGACAAATGGCTTCCGGGCTATGTCGAGGACACGCGCCATTACGTGACGGTGGCGATCGGCTGCACCGGCGGGCAGCACCGCTCGGTCTACGTGGTCGAACAACTCGCCCGGCGCTTCGCGGGCAAGGCACGCGTGCTGGTGCGACATCGCGGGATCGCGCGTCAATGACGCGCGGCGAATGAGACTGCCGCTCTTTCCGCTGAACGCCGTGCTGTTTCCCGGCGGCAGCCTGCCGCTGCGCGTGTTCGAGGCGCGCTACATGGACATGGTGCGCGACTGCCTGCGCGATGCATCGCAGTTCGGCGTGTGCCTGATCACGCGCGGCCGCGAGGTCGGTCAGCCGGCCGAGTGCGAGCCGGTCGGCTGCATGGCATCGATCGCCGCCTGGGACATGCAGCAGCTCGGCGTGCTGAACGTCCGTGCGCTGGGCACGCAGCGTTTCCGCATCCGGCACGCGAGCGCGCAGGCCAACGGGCTGCTGGTCGGCGACATCGAGGAGATCGCCGCGGATGTCGACGTTCCGCTTGCGCCCGAACACGAGCCATGCGCCGACCTGCTCGCCCGCATCATCGCGGATCTGGATTCGCGGCGCGAGGCGGCCCTGCGCGAGCAACCGGACGGCGCGGGCATGCTGACCGCCAGCGCGATCGAGCGGCCGCATCGGTTGCAGTCCACCGTGTGGATCGGCAACCGGCTGTGCGAGGTGCTGCCGGTGTCGCTGCGGGCCAAGCAGAAGTTGATGGAGCTGGACGACGCGCGCACGCGCCTCGACATCGTGCTGCGCTTCCTGCGCCAGCACGCAGTGCTGCGCTGATTCACGCGCGGGCCAACACCTCGGCGAGCAGCGTGCGGATCGGCGCCGGCAGAGCGGCGCGCTCGAGATCGGCGCGCGTCAGCCAATGCAGCCGCGGCTCCATCGCCGCCTGCAGCCGTTCGATGCGCACCACGTGCGGCGTGTAATGCAGCGTGAAATGCGTGAAGGCGTGCCGG
Source organism: Pseudomonadota bacterium (assembly GCA_029777935.1). The sequence goes on along the minus strand of JAKORH010000374.1, from coordinate 28,086 downwards.
CGCTCGGCCAGCGGCTGCGCGACGGCGCCGGGCGAAAGCACGCCCAGCGCCGCGCCGAGATCCTCGATGCGATCGAACTGCGGCGGCGCGAGCAGCCCGCCCCAGACTCCGAGCGCTGGCCGCTCTTCGAGCAGAACGCGATCACCGTGACGCAGCAGCAGCATGTGGACGCGTCGCATGCGCGGCGCCCGTCGCGGCCGCGCGGCCGGCAGCTCGTGCACGCGATCGCCTCGGCGCGCCACGCAGGTCGAGCGCACCGGGCAGTCCTGGCAGCGCGGCCGCGCTCGCGTGCAAACCGTGGCCCCGAGGTCCATCAGGCCCTGCGTGTAGGAGGGCATCGACGCCGCCGCGGGCAGCAGAGTCTGCGCGCGCGACCACAGCTCGCGTTCGACCGGCGCGGAAGCGGGATCGCCCTCGACGCCGAAGTGGCGCGCCAGCACGCGGCGGACGTTGCCGTCGAGGATCGGTGCGCGCTCGTCGAAGCAGAACGCCGCGATGGCGGCGGCGGTCGAGCGGCCGATGCCGGGCAGCTGCGCCAGCGCCTTCGCGCCGTGCGGGAACTGCCCATCGAATTCGGCGTCCACGCGGCGTGCACACGCGTGCAGGTTGCGCGCGCGCGCGTAGTATCCGAGCCCCGCCCACAGGCGCATGACCTCCCGCACATCGGCGCGCGCCAGCGCGCGAACGTCCGGGAAGCGCCCGATGAAGCGCTGGAAGTACGGCACCACGGTCGCCACCTGCGTCTGCTGCAGCATGACTTCGGCGAGCCAAACGCGATACGGGTCGCGCGTGCCCTGCCACGGCAGATCGTGCCGCCCCATCGTCCGCTGCCAGGCGACGACGCGGGCCGCGAACTTCGACATCAGATTTCGATGCGCAGGTACGCGGGCTCGGCCAAGTCCGTGTGGCGCGGCGGCGCCGCGGTCGCCGGCAAGTCGACTGCCGGGGCCGGACACGCGGCGCCGATCAGGCGCACGCGCGCCAGCAGCGAGCGCAGCGTCTCGAGCTTGCCGTGCGTTTCCTCGAGCGCCGCTTCCAGTTCACCGATGCGGGTGTCCAGCGATTCCTGCGCGGTGCGGATGCGCTCGACCGACTCGGCGCGTTTCTTCAGCTGGGCGCGCTGCTCGCGCACCTGCGACTCGATCGGCGGCAGAAGCGACCGCGTCCAGGCCTCGGTGTCGCGCTCGGCGGCGGTGAAGATCTCGCGCGTGCGCGCCACGACCGTGTCGAAGAAGCGCTCGATCAGCGACCACTTGTCGCGCGTCATCACGACGAAGGCGCCGAAGTGCGAGCGCCCGGCGCGCTCGACCAGTTCGAGGTCGCCGCGGTACTTGTCGAGGGTGAACGCCATCGGCGGCGGCAGGCTCCACCCCAGTTCGGAGGCAAACTGCTGCTGCACACCGATCACCATCTTCTCGATCTCGGCGATCTTCGAGTTCGCGTCGCGCAGGCCCTGCTGCAACTCGTCGAAGAAGTCGCGGAACGCCGCGTAGAACTGCGGCGTCAGCTTGACCTTGCGCATGCGCTCGCGCGTGGCCTCGAGCGCGGTGCGCAGCGCCTCGTGGGCCAGCGGCGCCGTCGCCTGATCCGCCAGCCGCCCCAGCACGACGCGCGTGGCCACCAGCTTGCGGACATTGGCCTCGAACTCGCGGCTCTCGCCGGAAGCGCGCTGCGACATGCGCTCGATCGAGCTCTGGTTCTTGCCCTGCAGTGCGCGCAGCTCATACAGTTGCTCGATGACGCCGCGCTCGCGCGCCGACAATGCCTGCCGCACTTCCTCGCCGATGCGCTCGACCACCGCCAGCGTCTGCGAGCCGACAATGCGTTGCTTGGCCGGCACCAGCAGATCGACCAGCGCCGATTCCAGTTTCGGCAGCCGGCTGGCCGCGAGCAGGCGATCGTCCCGCATCACTTTCGCGACCAGGCCCTTCTGCGCCGACACCGGGAACACGCGCGCGGTGTCCAGCTCGAGCGTGCGCCCGACCAGCTTGACCTGCCGCTCGACCTCGTCGTCGATCTCGTGCGCGGTCTTCAGGCCGTCCCACAGGCCGTCGATCTTGTTCAGCACCGCGATGTGGTTGGTCGCCGCGCCGGTATCGTGCACGACCTGGCGCCACACCTCCAGATCGCTCTTGGTGACACCGGTGTCGGCGGCGAGCACGAACAGCACCGCGTGCGCGCTCGGCACCAGCGACAGCGTCAACTCCGGCTCGGCGCCGATCGCGTTCAGCCCCGGCGTGTCGAGGATCACCAGCCCGCGCTTGAGCAGCGGATGCGGAAAGTTGATCACCGCGTGGCGCCAGCGCGAGATCTCCAGCGTGCCGTCGGACGCCACCGCAGTGCGCTGATCCTCGTCGTTCGGGTCGTACAGCCCGTACAGCGTGGCCTCCTGCACCGACACGCGCACCGTGTCGGCCACGAGCTTGAAGGCTTGCAGCATGCCTTCGGGCGCGTCGATGTCGACCGGGAACACGCGCCACTCGGCGCCCGACTTCTTGAAGTCCGACATCGTGCCCTGGCGCGCGCGCGTTTCGATCGGCAGCGCACGGATGCACGCCGGCAGCGACTCGTCGTACATCAGCTCGGTCGGGCACATCGTCGTGCGCCCGGCCGACGACGGCAGGATGCGGCGGCCGTAGTCGGCGAAGAAGATCGCGTTGATCAGCTCCGACTTGCCGCGCGAGAACTCGGCGACGAACGCGATGACCAGCTTGTCCTCGGCCAGCCGGTCGAGCCCCATCGCCAGGCGGCGCGCGGCGTCATGGTCGAGCAGTTCGTTGTCCTGCAGCCAGGCGCGCAGCTGCGTGACGCCGTGCGCCAGCGAGTCGCGCCAAGCGCCGTATTCCTGGAAGCTGCTCGCGAGATGGGCCATCGGGAAAAGCGCGCGAGGCGTGAGGTCAAATTTCAATCTATCACAGCACTTGCGTCCGCCCCCCCATTCGAGCGGATGATTCCGCAGTCAGTCGCGCCGTGCCTGACAGCGCGGGCAGAAGTAGGTGGCGCGCTGTCCCTGCACGATGCGGCGAATCGGCGTACGGCAGGTCCGGCATGGCTGGCCGGCGCGGTCGTAGACGAACGCCGCGAGCATGAAATAACCCTCCGCGCCGTCGGCGCCGACGAAGTCGCGCAGCGTGCTGCCACCGACCTCGATCGCCTCGGCCAGCACGGCCCGCACCGCCGCGACCAGCCGCCCGCACTGCACACGCGACAGACGCAGCGCGCTGGTCCGGGGGTCGATGCCGGCGCGAAACAGGCACTCCGATGCGTAGATGTTGCCCACGCCGACAACGAGGTCGCCGGCGAGCAGCACCTGCTTGATCGCCGCGCGCCGGTGACGCGTGTGACGGAATACGTGCTCGGCGTCGAAACGCGGCTCGAACGGCTCGGGCCCGAGGTGCGCGAGCAGCGGATGGCGCTCGGCCGCGCCACGCCGTGCCGGATGCCACAGCAGCGCGCCGAAGCGCCGCGGATCGGTCAGGCGCAGAACGCTGCGCCGGTTTCCGGCGACGACGATGTCGACATGGTCGTGCACACCCGGCGCGGGTGCGGTGCCCAGGTGCACGCGCCACGAGCCCGACATGCCCAGGTGCGAGATCAAGGTGCCGTGCGCGAAACGCCACAGCAAGTACTTGCCGCGCCGTTCGAGCCGCTCGATGCGCTGGCCCGCCAGCCGTGCGGCGAGCCTCGCCGGCACCGGCCACCGCAACCTTCGGTCGCGCACGACCACCGCCTGCACGCGGCCGCCCTCGACATAGGGCGCCAGCGCGCGGCGCGTGACTTCGACCTCTGGCAACTCGGGCATCGGTCTGGCGTCTAAGATCGACCCATTGGATTGCTGCGAAGGATCGAGCGTTGCGAATCAGTCTGACACTGCCGGCGCTTTTCGCCGGTGCGATTGTAGGTTGCTCGTCGATCGCGCAGCCAACCGTGCCGAGCGGCGCGGACAAGCCCACTCAACCTGCGGCCGCGCCCAGGATCGACGCGTTGCCGGACGTCGACCTGACCGGCCCGCTGCTGTACCAGATCGTCGCCGCCGAGGTCGCGCTGCAGCGGGGCGACCCGGGTTCAGCGTTCGCGACCTACATGAACGTGGCCCGCCAGACACGCGATCCGCGCCTGGCGCGGCGGGCCACCGAGATCGCGGTCGGTGCGCGCGCCACCGCGCAGGCACTCGAGGCCGCGCAGCTATGGCGTGAACTCGCTCCACAATCGGGCGAATCCGCACAGACGCTCGCCGCGATCCAGGTCGCCAACGGCCGTTATCACGATGCGGCGCCGCTGCTCGCGCAGCAGATCAAGGACAGCGCGAGTCCGATCGACGAGCTGGCGCGCGTGCAGCGCACGCTGGCGCGCGGACCGGATCGCGCCGCCGCCTTTGCGCTGCTCGAGTCGCTGGCCGCGCCATATCGCGGCGATCCGGCGCGCGGTGCCGACGTGCGCCTGATCCTCGCCAGCGGCGCGCATGCTGCGGGGCTGGCGCAGCGGGCCGCGCAGGAAGCGCGCGCCGCGATCGAACTCGCGCCCGATTCGGAGCGCGCGCACCTCGCCGCCGCGCAGCTGCTCGCGCGCCCCGACGGCAAGGACAACGCCGACGGCCGCGCGCAGGCGCTGCAGATCCTGCACGGATACCTGCAGCGCAAGCCCGAGTCGAGCGAGGCGCGGCTGATGTACGCGCGGCTCTTGATCGTCGACAACCAGCTTCCGGCGGCGCGCAGGCAGTTCGAGGACATGCTCAAGCGCGATCCGGGCAATCTCGACGCACTGTACGCGCTGGGCGTGCTGACGCTCGACGGCAAGCCGCCGCGCACCGAGTCGCGCGCGTATTTCGAGCGGTATCTGAAGGGCCTCGAAGGCGCCCACGGCAGCCGCGATCCCGACCCGGCCTACATGAACCTCGCCCGCATCGCGGAAGAGGAGCGCAAGTATGACGAGGCGCTCGCGTGGCTGCAGCGCGTCGACGACGGCGAGCAGTATTTCGCGGCGCGGCTGCGGCAGGCGCTGCTGCTGGGCCGGATGCAGCGCGTCGACGAAGCGCGCAAGCTGCTCGCCGATCTCGCCGCCGAGCCCTCGCGCACCGAAGAGGAAAAGGTGCAGATCGTGACCGCCGAGGGCCAGATGCTGCGCGAAGCGCGCCGCTATCAGGAGTCGTTCGACGTGCTGTCGGCCGCGCTCGGCAAGGCGCCCGACAACGCCAACCTGCTTTACGACACCGCGATGGCAGCGGAGAAGGTCGACCGCGTTGACGTGATGGAAGAGCACCTGCGCCAGTTGATGAAGCTGAAGCCGGACGATGCCCATGCGTACAACGCGCTCGGCTACACGTTTGCCGACCGCAACATCCGGCTGGAGGAAGCGCGCGGCCTCATCGCCCAGGCGCTGAAGCTGGCACCCAACGACGGATACATCCTCGATTCGATGGGCTGGGTCTTCTACCGGCTGGGCGATCTGCCGAAGGCGCGCGAGTATCTCGAACGGGCCTGGAAGGGACGCCCCGAAGGCGAGGTTGGCGCGCATTACGGCGAAGTGCTGTGGCTGATGGGCGAGCGTGATGCGGCGCGACACGTCTGGCGCGACGCGCAGTCGTCCGAGCCCGACAATGAACTGCTCCGCGCCACGCTGGCGCGGCTGAAGGCGAACCTGTAGCGGGCGATGCGGCTCGCCGCCTGTGCCTTGGCGTTGCTCGTCGCCGCCTGCACGACCTTTGCCCCGGTGCGCGAAGCCGAGCGCCTGCAACAGGGGCGCTTTTCCGTGACTGCGACGTGGCCAGACCACAGCGAAACCAGCAGCGGGCGCTTCTCGCTCGCGGTCCACGGCGACGGCCTCACGCTCGATCTGGCCTCGCCGTTCGGCAACACGCTGGCGCGCATCGACACCGACCGCGGTGGGGCACGGCTGACCGCGCCCGCGAGCGACGGCGGCCTGCAGCGCGTGCAGGGGCCGAACGCGGACGCGCTCGCCGAGCAGGTGCTCGGTTGGGCGCTGCCGGTGGCTGGGATCGCGGACTGGATCGTGGGCCGGCCGATGCCGGCGCACCCGTATCGCGCGCCGGATGGCAACACGATCGAGCAGGACGGCTGGACCATACGCGTGCTCGATCGCTTCGGTGCGGACGGCGCGCCGCGCCGCCTCGCCTTCGAGCGGCCCGCGGCGCCGCACGGGCCCGCGGTCCGGATGCAGCTCGTGCTCGACGAACCGTCTCAGTGATGCACCGATGACGCGGCTCTTCCTCGGATTGCCCGCACCGGCGAAGCTGAATCTGTTCCTGCACGTGCTTGGGCGGCGCGCCGACGGCTACCATGAACTGCAGAGCGTGTTCGTGCCGATCGCGCTCGCGGACTCGCTCGACTTCGAGCTGCGCGACGACGGCGTAGTCACCCGCGGCGGCGACGTGGTCGGCGACGCGCAGGACGATCTGGCCGTGCGCGCAGCGCGGCTGCTGCAGCAGGAAGCCGGCACGCGGCTGGGTGTAGCGATCCACGTCGAAAAGCGCATTCCGGCCGGCAGCGGCATGGGCGGCGGCAGCTCGGACGCCGCCACCACGCTGATCGCGCTTAACCGGCTGTGGCGGCTCGGCTGGCCGCGCGAGAAGCTGGCTGCGCTGGCGCCGCGGCTGGGCGCCGACGTCGCATTCTTTCTCGGCCCCGGCCCCGCGTTCGTCGAGGGCATCGGCGAGCGCGTGACACCGGTCGAGATTCCGTCAGCATGGTTCGCGGTGGCCAGGCCGCCGGCGGCGGTGGCCACACGCGAAATCTTCACCGATCCAGGTTTGACCCGAGATACGAAAGCCACGATAATTTCGGCCTTTTCCGCGGGGCTCGAGCGGTTTCCGCGCGAGCTATTCGGAGCCAACGATCTCGAAGCGGTCGTGCGGCGCCGGGTGCCCGAGGTCGACGCGGCGCTGGCGCTGCTTTCGCGCTTCGGCCCGGCGCGGATGACGGGCTCCGGTTCGGCGGTGTTCGTCGCCGTGGCGACTGAAAGCGCAGCGCGCGCAGCGATCGCAAGGCTGCCGGACGGCTGGATGGGTTGGGCGGTAGCGAGCCTGAAGCATCATCCGCTCGCGGAGTGGTGATCCGGTTGCGGGTCGCGCGCTTTGGTTTCGCGCTGGGGAGTCGCCAAGCTGGTTAAGGCAGCGGATTTTGATTCCGCCATTCGAGGGTTCGAATCCTTCCTCCCCAGCCATTTTCACAGCATCGGTCGGCAGGCTAGAAAGCAGTGTTCGTGCGCAGCGACAAGATGGTGCCGATGGTTCCCGAGAATCTGGTTGTCTTTACGGGCAACGCGAACCCGAGGCTGGCGCACGCAGTCGTCCAGCACCTGAACATCCCGCTGGGACGCGCGCTGGCGTCGCGCTTCTCCGATGGCGAGGTGATGGTCGAGATCAACGAGAACGTGCGCGGCAAGGACTGCTTCGTGCTGCAGTCAACGTGCCAGCCGACCAACGACAACCTGATGGAGCTGGTGATCATGGTCGACGCGCTGAAGCGCAGCTCGGCCGGTCGCATCACCGCCGCGATTCCCTATTTCGGTTACGCGCGGCAGGACCGCCGGCCACGCTCGGCACGGGTGGCGATCAGTGCAAAGGTGGTCGCCAACATGCTGCAGACGGCCGGCGTGCACCGGGTGCTGACGATGGACTTGCACGCGGACCAGATCCAGGGATTCTTCGACATCCCGGTGGACAACATCTACGCCAGCCCGATCCTGCTCGGCGACGTGTGGAAGCAGAACATCCAGAGCCTGATGGTGGTGTCGCCCGACGTCGGCGGCGTGGTGCGGGCGCGCGCGCTCGCCAAGCGGATGGACGCGGATCTGGCGATCATCGACAAGCGCCGCCCGCGCGCCAACGTGGCCGAGGTCATGCACATCATCGGCGATGTCGCCGGACGCACGTGCGTGATCATGGACGACATGATCGACACTGCCAACACGCTGTGCCAGGCGGCTGCGGCGCTGCGCGAGCACGGCGCCGCGCATGTGATGGCGTACTGCACGCACCCCGTGCTGTCGGGCAAGGCGGTCGAACGGATCATGAATTCCGTGCTCGACGAGGTGGTCGTGACCGACACCATTCCGCTGCGCGAAGACGCGCAGAAGTGCCCGAAGATCCGGCAGTTGTCGTGCGCGGCGCTGCTGGGCGAAACGATTTCGCGCATCTCGCGCGAGGATTCGGTGAGCAGCCTGTTCATCGAATAGACCCGTTCCGCCGTGGCTGGTCGCGGCCCGCGGGATTCAACTGGAGAGTGAAATGAAAGTAGTCGCAACCACGCGCAGCACGCAGGGCACGAGTGCGAGCCGCTCCCTGCGCCGCGCGAACAAGGTGCCCGGCATCATCTATGGCGGCGACGCCGCGCCGGCGCGCATCGAGATCGAGCACAACCCGCTGTTCCACTCGCTGCGCAGGGAGAAGTTCCATGCGTCGATCCTCGAGATGGAGCTGGACGGCCGCAGCGAGAAGGTGCTGCTGCGCGACTTCCAGATGCACCCGTACAAGCCGCAGGTGCTGCACATCGACTTCCAGCGTGTGACGGAGAACCAGAAGGTCCACATGCGCGTGCCGCTGCACTTCGTCGGGCAGGAGAACTCGCCCGCGGTCAAGGAGGCGGGTGGCCTGGTGAGCCACGTGCTGTCCGAGGTCGATGTCGCCTGCCTGCCGAAGGATCTGCCGGAATTCATCGAGGTCGACCTGTCGGGCATGCGCGCGCACGAAACGATTCGAGTGCGCGACCTGAAGCTGCCCGCCGGCGTGACCGCGGTGCTGAAGGGCAAGGAGAACCCGGTCGTGGTGGCGGTGTCGACCAAGGGCGAGGAAGAGGTGGTCGAGGCCGAAGCGGCTGCCGTCGTTCCGGCCGCCGAGGTTCCCGCCACTGCGCAGAAGGCGCCGCCTGCGGCCGCTGCGGCGCCCGCCGCGCCGGAGAAGAAGGGCGGCGAAAAGGATAAGGAGAAGAAGAAGTAGCCCCCGGTACTGCACAATGCGGCCCGCGCGTGGCGACACCGCGGGCCGTTTTGTTTGGGTTGATGACAGGACCCGATTTACGGGCGATCGAAATTTGACCCCGGCCTGCGCCGGGGCGACGGGAAATCGCGACCATTGTGGAGTTCGAGAACTCAATCCGACTGATCGTCGGCCTCGGCAACGTCGGCGCCGAATACGAACGCACGCGCCACAACGCGGGTTTCTGGTTCGTCGACGCAGTCGCGCGCAAGGCCGGCGTGCCGCTCGCGCGCGAACGCAAGTTCCACGGCGAGGTCGCACGACTGAAGGACGGTGCGCGCGAACTGTGGCTGCTCAAGCCCGGCACCTACATGAACCGCTCGGGCCAGGCCGTAGTCGCACTTGCGCTTTACTACAGGATCCTGCCGACGCAGATCCTGGTCGTTCACGATGAAGTCGATCTCGCGCCCGGCGTGGTGAAGCTCAAGCGCGGCGGAGGAACGGCCGGCCACAACGGGCTGAAGGACATCCAGGCGCGCCTCACCACGCCCGACTTCTGGCGGCTGCGCATCGGGGTAGGCCATCCGCGCGCGCTGAATCTCGCGCAGGAGGTCGCCGACTTCGTGCTGCACCCGCCGGGCCGCGAACACGAGGCCGCGATCATCGATGCGATCGCGCGCGCGCTCGACGTCGTGCCGGCACTGGTCGACGGACAGTTCGAGCGCGCGATGATGAAGCTGCACTCGGCGCCGCAGACTCCTGCGGCATGAGCGAGGCTTCGTTCGTCGTGCACGCCGGCGCACGCGCGGCGGCGCAAGTGCGCGCCAACGGCATCGCGCCGCACGGCATCGCGTGCATCCCGGCCGCGGCCGGTGGACCGAAGGGGCTGGCGCTGATCCCGCTCGACCGGCTGCTCTTCGGCGACTGGCTGCGCGATGCGCGGCATCTCGAACTGATCGGTGCCTCGATCGGCGCATGGCGGATGGCAGCGGCCGCAATGAGTGATCCGGTCGCGGCGCTCGAGCGCCTGTCCGAGGGCTATCTCGCGCAGACCTATCCGCGCAAGCCGACCCCCAGGTACGTCAGCGACGAATGCCGCAAGCTCGCGCGCGCGGTGCTCGGTGGCGCGAAGGCAATCACGCCGCGACCCGGCGTGCGGCTGTCGATCATCACCACGCGTGCGCGCGGCGTGCTGCAGGCGAGCCGATCAATGGCGGCGTTCGCGCGCGCGGCGCTGGCGAACACGCTGTCGCGAGCGCGGCTGGCGGCGCACATGCAGCGTGTGGTCTTCCATTCGCCAGGAGCAAGCTTCCCGGTGCACGCGCCGGATGCGTTCGGGCTGACGCGCGTGCTGCTCACCGAACACAATGCCGAGGATGCGCTGCTCGCGTCCGGCTCGATTCCTCTCGTGTGCGACCCGGTGCCCGACATCGCAGGCGCGCCGCGCGGCGACTACTGGGACGGCGGGCTGATCGACTACCACCTGCTGCTGCCGTATCGCGAACTCGATGGGCTCGTGCTGTATCCGCATTTCGTGCCGTACGTCACGCCGGGGTGGCTCGACAAGTTCCTGCCCTGGCGCCGGCAGCCGCGCAGGCATCCCTGGCTCGACAACGTGCTGGCGATCGCGCCCTCGCCCGCCCTGCTGGCGAGACTGCCCAACCGCAAGCTGCCCGACCGCGACGACTTCGTCCGCTACGGGCTCGACCACGGTGCGCGCGTGCGCGACTGGCGGCGCGCGATCGCCGAGAGCGCGCGCTTTGCCGACGAAGTGATGGCGTGGCTCGCGCGGCCGGACCCGGGGCTGCTGCATCCGCTCTAGCCGCGGTCGCGCGGCACTTGCTCCCGATACTCGTTCAATGGTCCGGCGATCGGCTTGACCATCACGATCACCGTGTCGACGAGCACACTCATCGTCATACCCCCGCGGCGCGCGATAATTCGGACTTTGCCCGCCGCGCGAAGCGCTCTCGGCGGCATCGCTCCAAGGACTTCCATGGCTCTCAGATGCGGCATCGTCGGCCTGCCCAACGTCGGCAAATCGACGCTCTTCAATGCGCTGACCCGCGCCGGCATCGCCGCCGAGAATTATCCGTTCTGCACCATCGAGCCAAACGTCGGCATCGTCGAAGTGCCGGATCCGCGCCTGGACGCGCTGGCGAGGATCGCCAAACCCGAGAAAGTGATCCCGGCCACCGTCGAGTTCGTCGATATCGCCGGCCTGGTCGCCGGCGCGAGCAAGGGCGAAGGGCTGGGCAACCAGTTCCTCGCCAACATCCGCGAGTGCGACGCGATCGCGCACATCGTGCGCTGCTTCGAGGATCCGAACGTCATCCACGTCACCGGCAGGGTCGATCCGATCTCCGACATCGAGGTCATCAACACCGAGCTCGCCTTGGCGGACCTGGCCACGGTCGAAAAGCAGCTCGCGAAGTACACCAAGGTCGCAAAGAGCGGCGGCGACAAGGAAGCCAGGCGGCTGGTCGACGCACTGGAGAAGGTCCTGCCGGCGCTGAACGACGCCAGGCCGGCGCGCAGCGTCGATCTGTACGCGGAGGAGCGCGCGGTGCTGAAGCCGCTGTTCCTGCTGACAATGAAGCCGACGATGTACGTCGCCAACGTCGAAGAGCACGGTTTCGAGGGTAATCCGCTGCTCGAGAAAGTGCGCGCGCACGCGGCGAAGGAAGGCGCGCCCGTGGTGGCCGTGTGCGCGAAGGTCGAAGCCGAGATCGGGGATCTGTCGGACGCCGACAAGCAGGTATTCCTCGCCGACATGGGCATGACCGAGCCGGGACTGAATCGCGTGATCCGCGCCGGCTACGAGCTGCTGGGACTGCAGACCTTCTTCACGGCCGGACCGAAGGAAGTGCGCGCGTGGACCGTATCACGCGGCGCGACCGCGCCCCAGGCCGCCGGCGTGATCCACACCGACTTCGAGCGCGGCTTCATTCGCGCCGAGACGATCGCGTTCGACGACTACGTGAAGTTCAACGGCGAACACGGCGCCAAGGAAGCGGGCCGGATGCGGCTGGAAGGCAAGGATTACGTCGCGCAGGACGGCGACGTGATGCACTTCCGCTTCAACGTCTGACCGCCGCCGGACGCGGTGCGCCGTTCAGTCGGCGCGGCGGCTTGCCGGATCGGCGCCGAGCAGGTCGAATTGCCGGGCCAGCCAGCGCTCGGAGAAACCGCCGGCAAAGCACAGCGCCAGGTCGAACGCCGGCGTCACGTTGTTGAGGTTGACCAGTCCCGACTGCAGGAAGAATGCGATCGGAATCGCGACCGCGGCGCCGACGAATGCGCGCGCGACCGTCGTGACCCAGGCTCCGCGCAGTCCGTCCGGTCCGCGCGCTGCGTCGCCGCGCAGCAGTCCGAACACGACGCTCAGCAGGCTGCCGAGGAATCCGAACAGCACGCCGTTGACGATCATCATGGCCAGGGTGACCTCGACATCGTCGTTCAGGATCCACTCGAAGCCGCCGGCGAGCGCCCAGCCGCTGAAGAAGACCACGGCGGCCACGAGCAGCACGGTCAGCGTGCCGACCTGCCCTCGTGCCAGCGCCAAGCCGTACAGCCGCTGCTCGCGCGCGCCGTGCACGCCGCGCATCAGCGCCTGCCGAGCCGCGACCGTACCCGGCTCGCCGGCGAGCGCGTCGATCGCGGCGCGCGGCCAGCCGCCGAGCGCGGCCGCTTCGGCGCGATAGGCGGCGAGCGCGGCGCGCCGCTGCGCGTCGTCCAGCGCCGCAGCGAGTTCGCGCTCGATCTGGTGCAGGCAGCTCCAGGCGATCAGCAGCGTGCGCGCATCGGCGGCAGCGCGAGCGCGCTGAAGCAGCGACTCGCAGCGTGCCCCCAGGGCCGCGTCCGCCGAGCCGCAGTCACTCGCTGCGCGAATCGCGCGCGCCGCGTCGATCAGTGCCGCGTGCAACCGCTGGCGCTCGGCGCCGCGCGCGGCACCAATTCCGCGCAGGAACTCGTCGCTGCGGCCCTTGTCATTGTTCATCATCGATCTTTCGTCGGCCGCGCACGGGCACGGCATTGCTCGGCAGCTAGCATAGCCGCCGTATTCCGATTCCTTGTTGCCGATGCTGCGCAAATCGCTGATTGCCGTATTCGCCGTGGTCGCGCTGGTCGCCGTCGCCGCCGTCGCGCTGTTCGCGTTCGTCGACGCTAACCGTTTCAAGCCGCTGATCGAGCAGGCGGCGCAGGACCGGCTGCACCGGCGGCTCGCGATCGACGGCGATCTCGCGCTGTCGGTGTTCCCGCGTCTGGCGCTGCGCCTGCCGCGAACGACCTTGTACGACCGCGGCGGCAAGGAGCCGCTGCTGTCGCTCGAGAGCGCGCGCGTCGGCGTGGCGCTGCTGCCCTTGCTCGGCGGACGCGCCGAGGTCGACCGCGTACGCGTCGACGGCCTGAGCCTGCGCCTGCGGCGTTCCGCCGACGGCAGCACCAACATCGACGACCTGCTGCATCCGGAGCGGGCGACACCGGCGGAGCCGCAGAACGTGCAGGCGAAGCCGGTCGCCTTCGACATCGGCAGCGTCGAGCTGGAAGACGCCGAAGTGCAGCTGATCGAACCGGACGGCACGACGACGCTGACGAAGCTGAATCTGCGGACCGGACACATCGCGCCGGGCGCGGGTCTGCCGATCAGGGCGTCGACGCAGTTCGCGTTGCCTTCGAAGATCGCGGGCGAGGCGCGACTCGCAGCGGAGCTGACGTTCGATCCCGCGCGGCACGCGTACGGGGTGGAGAACGCAACGATGACGTTGAAGGGCGTGCGCGCTGGCGAGGACTTCGAAGCCGAGCTGAAGGCGACGAAGCTGCAGCTCGCCGCCGACGCGATTCGCGCCGATCCGATCGCGCTCACGCTCAAGCGCGGCGGCAGCGCACCCGCGGAGGTCACGCTGAAGACCGCCGCCTTCGACGGCTCGGCGCGCGCGCTGCGGATCGACCGCATCGAACTCGGTGCCGATCTGCGGCAGGGCGCGCGCCACATCAGCGCCGCACTGGCGAGCCCCGCGCAGGTGGACCTCGACGCGCGTACGCTGGCGCTGCCGCAACTCGCCGGCGACGTGACATTCGACGACGCCGCGCCGGGAGCGAAGCCGGTCAAGCTGGCGCTGACCGCCGAGCTCACGCTCGACGCGGCCAGGCAGTCGCTGCAGCTGCGCGCCGACACGAGTCTCGACGGTGGAGCGATCAATGCGAAGGTCGACGTGGCCGGCTTCTCCCGGCCGCGCATCGGGTTCGACGTGCACGCCGACCGGCTGGATCTGGATCGCTTCAACCCGCCGGCCGCGCCCGCGGGCAAACCGACCGCCGGCGGCGTCGCGGCGCAGAAGATCGACCTGTCGGCGCTGCGCGCGCTCGATGCTTCCGGCCAGGTCGCCATCGGCGAGCTGCAGGCGCGCGGACTGAAGTCGTCGAACGTCCACATCGCGCTGAAGGCGGCCAACGGACGCGCCGACCTGGCGCCGATCGCGGCCCAGCTCTACGGCGGCTCGCTCGCCGGCAGCGCACGCGCATCCGCCGACGGCAACCGCGTCGGACTCGACGCGACGCTCTCCAACGTCGCGGTCGGCCCGCTGCTGAAGGATGTACTGAAGAGGGAGCCGCTCGAGGGCCGGGGCACGGTGCGGCTCGCGCTCGCCACCGACGGCGCGACAGTCGACGCGATGAAGCGGGCGCTCGACGGCAACGCTTCGCTGCGGATCCGCGACGGAGCGGTACGCGGCATCGATCTCGTGCGCAAGCTGCGCGCGGCGCGCGCGCTGATCACGGGCGGCGGCACCGATTCGCAGCGCGCCAACGCCGCCGAGAAGACCGATTTCTCCGAGCTGGCCGTCAGCTTCGCGATCAAGGACGGAGTGGCCAGCAGCGACGATCTCGACCTGAAGTCGCCGCTGGCACACATCGGCGGCGCCGGGCGCATCGATCTGGCCGCCGGCACGATGGACTACACCGCGCGCGTGTCGCCGACCGCGGCGCTCGCCGACCTGCGCGGAATCGCAGTGCCGGTGCGGCTGGCCGGACCGTTCGACGAGCTGACCTACCGCATCGACTGGGGCGGTGTCGCGCGCTCCGCCGTGCAGTCGACGCTGATCGACCAATCGAAGAAGAAGCTGGAGGAGCGCGCAGTCGACGCGCTGAAGGGGCTGCTGGGTCGGTAGCCGCTTAAACTTCGGCCATGAAGGCCACCCTCACCGAACTGAACATCTATCCGATCAAGGGCTGCCGCGGCGTCCCAGTGCGCCGCGCGCAGTTGCCCACCACAGGACTCGAAGTCGACGGTATCGGCGACCGCGAATGGGTCGTGATCGGCGCTGACGGGCGATTCCTCAGCCAGCGCGAGCATCCGAGGATGGCGCTCGTCGAGACGCGCTTCGCGGGCGACGCGCTGCGGCTGAAGGCGCCCGGCATGCTCGCGCTCGAAGTACCGTTCGCATCCGAGGGCGAGGTGGTCGAAGTGCGCGTGTGGGACGACCTCGTCGCCGCGGTCACGCAGGGCGAAGTCGCCGACGCGTGGTTCACGGCCTTTCTCGGCGTGCCGGCGCGCCTGATGCGCTTCGATCCCGAGGGACGGCGCCTTGCCAGGCGCCAGTACACGGGCGATGTCGACGCACCGTACAAGTTCGCCGACGCGTTCCCGCTGCTGATCATCGGCCGCGCGTCGCTCGCCGACGTCAACGTGCGGCTCGCGCAGAACGGCGCGGTACCGGTGACGATGGCGCGCTTCCGGCCCAATCTCGTGTTCGATGGCCTCGCCGAGTATGAAGAGGATTACGTGGAGTCGCTGCGGCGCGACGGCGTCGTACTGCGACCGGTCAAGCCGTGCGCGCGCTGCACGGTGCCGGGCGTGGATCCGATGACGGGCGAAGCATCGACCGTCGTGCCCGACCTGCTGGCAACCTATCGAGGGCGGGACAACGGAGTGATGTTCGGCGTCAATGCGATCGTGGTAGGCGGTGCGGGCGCCACGCTCGCGGTCGGCGACGAGTTCGAGGTCGAGCTCGATGTGTGATGCGCGGCGCCGCGCGCTGCTCGCCGCGCTCGCCTTCGCCCCCGCGCTGCGCGCGCAGGACATCGAGGTGCTCCCGTTGAAGTACCGGACCGCGGAGGAAGTGCTGCCGCAGCTACGGGCGTTCCTCGAGCCGGGCGGTGCGCTGACGGGTCAGGGCTATCAGCTGTTCGTACGCGCGTCGAGCGCGAACGTGCGGCAGCTTAAACAGATGCTCGCGGCGCTCGACCGCGCGCCACGCGAACTGGTGATCAGCGTGCGCCAGCGGCGCGCGGAGGAGCGCGCCACGCGCGTGGTCGGTGCCGACGGCTCGGTGACGATCGGGACGCGCGACGCGGCCGCAGGCGCGCGCGTCGAAGCACGCGAAGGGCGCACGTTCGCCACCGCCGACTCTGCGCAGACGATTCGCGTGCTCGAAGGTGGCCGCGCACACATCGCGATCGGCACTTCGATCCCGCTCGCCTTCCGCCGCTGGGTGATCGACGCGAGCGGCGCGACCGAGGTGCAAGGCACCGTGTACTACGACGCGGTGACCGGCTTCTATGCGCGCGCGCGGCTGCTGGGCGACGCAGTCACGGTCGAGCTCGAACCCGAGCAGACGGCGGCAACGCCCGACGGGCCCGAACGCGCGCGGCTCGCGACCACAGTGCGCGGCCGGCTGGGCGAATGGATCGCGGTCGGTGGCGCCGACGCGCATGCCGCCGCGGATGCGTCCGCGCAGTCGAGTCAGCGCGGCGTGTGGCTGAAGGTGGACGCGGCCGACAGGCCGCGGTAGGTCCACGCCCGCCACGCGGCTTCCAGCGGCCCCTGGCCGAAGCGCGCGACCCACGCGCGGCTGGCGACGAGCTGCAGCGCCACGATCGCGAGCGCGGCGAGCGCCAGTTCCGCGCGCGACAGCATCGCGCCGAGCCCGAAACCCCAGCCCGATAGCGCGAGCGCCATCGCGGCCGACTGCGCCAGATAGTTGGTGAGCGGCATCCGGCCTGCAGGCGCGAGCCACGCGATCGCATGCGCGAGACGCGCCCGCCAGCGCACGAAGAGCGCGACGTACAGACACGCCATCGGCGAGCCGGCGAGCTGCAGCGCGTAGCCGATCGATCCCGGATCGCCGGGGGCGTCGCGCATCGCGACGAAATTGAGCCACGCGCCAAGCGCCGAGAACGGCACCGCCGCCAGCCCGATCCACGTCGCAGCGCGCCACACGCGCCGATGACGCTCCGGATGCGCCAGCCATCCGAGGCGTCCGGCCAGCGCGCCGAGCAGGAACAGCGCCGCAATCTGCGGAGTGGCGAACCCGATCATCGACAGCAGCACCTCGGCATAGTCGCCGACGCGCGCGGCGAGCTGATCCGCGTAGCTGCCGTGCGTGTAGAGCGCGAAGCGCGCCAGCGCAGAGGCCGGGACCTGCGCAGCGTCGTCCGCCGGCGTCGCGAGGCGTGCCGCCTCGGTCAGCGCGAGCCACGCCGCGCTCCAGCCCGCGAACAGCCACCACGCGGCACGCACCGAGGCCGCAAGCCGCGCCGCCCGCGCCTCCGCGGCGAGCAGCAGCAGAACGAAGCCAGCGAGCGCGTAGAAGGCGAGGATATCGCCGTGATACAGCAGCACGCCGTGGGCGAGACCGAGCGCGAGCAGAAACAGCAGCCGTCGCCGGTACGCGTAGCGTGCGATCGCGATCGTGGCCGCGCGGCGCTTCAGCGCGCGCCACTGCAGCGCGAAGCCGACGCCGAACAGGAACGCGAAGATCGACATGAACTTGATGGAAACGAGGGTGCCGATCGCCACGTGCACGAAAGCGTCGAGCGCGGTCGGCGGCGACGCGAAGTAGCCGAGCGGATCGCCCGTGCCCCACACGAACGACTGGATGTTGACCTGCAGGATGCCGGCGAGCGCGAACGCGCGCAGCGCGTCGACAATTTCGATCCGTCGCGCGCCGCGCTCCCCGGCGATCCGTCGCGCGCCGCGCTCCCCGGCGATCTGTCGCGCTCCGCGCTCCCCGGCGCTCCGCCGCGTGGCGCTGCTCAGCCGGGCGCCCGGCCCATCTGCGTGATCTTGGCCTTCAGCCACTTGTCGACCGACGGAAACACGAACTTGCTGACGTCGCCGCCGAGCATCGCGATCTCGCGCACGATCGAGCCGGAGATGAACTGATACTGGTCCGACGGCGTCAGGAACATCGTCTCCACGTCGGGCAGCAGGTAGCGGTTCATGCCCGCGAGCTGGAACTCGTATTCGAAATCGCTGACCGCGCGCAGTCCGCGCACGATCACACGCGCGTTGTGCTCGCGCACGAAATCCTTCAGCAGGCCGCGGAAGCCGGCGACCTCGACGTTCGGATAGTGGCCGAGCACCTCGCGCGCGATCTGCAGTCGCTCGTCGTAGGTGAAGAACGGGTTCTTGGCGCGGCTGTCGGCCACGCCGACGACCAGCTTCGCGAACAGGCCGGCCGCACGCCGCACGAGGTCTTCGTGCCCGCGCGTCAGCGGATCGAACGTTCCGGGATAGACGGCGATGACCATGTTCATTCTCCGAGCCCCTCCGCCGGGCCGCGGGTGGCGATTATTCCGGCATCGAGCGGCTGCAGCAAATGGAAATGCACACGACCGGCGCGGGCGGCGCGCACGATCGTGAAGCCGGCGCCGGCCGCCGCGGCGCCCGTCAGCGCCGCGCCGCTTTCCACATACGCGAGCCCGCCGGGCGCGAGCAACCGGAGCGCCGCGGCAAGCGCCGGTTCCACGAGGCCCGCGTCGAACGGCGGATCGAGCAACACCAGGTCGAAGCTCGCAGCATCGAAGCCGCGCGCGACCGTCAATGCGTCGCCGGCGACGATTTCGACGTTCGACGCGCCCAGCCGCTCGCGCAGTGCGCGCAGGCCGGCGAGCAGGCGCGGGGCGCGCTCGACCAGCGTGACGCGGAGCGCGCCGCGCGACGCCAGCTCGAAGCCGAGCGTGCCCGCGCCGGCGAACAGATCCAGCCCGCGCGCGCGCGCAAGGTCCGGCATCAGGTGCGCGATCCAGTTGAACAGCGTCTCGCGCACGCGGTCGGGCGTGGGCCGCAAGCCGGGCACGTCGGCAACCGCAATCTTCGTGCGCTTGTAGAGGCCGCCGATGATGCGCACCGCGTGCGGCGCGCCGGCGAAGCACGAGTGCGTTGCTAGACTTCGCGCCGGCGCCGCCCGTGCGGATCGATGGGCGGCGCGTCTTTTCTCTGGCCTCTTCGCCATCGACCGATGATAAGTCCCGCGTCCGAAAAGTCCGGCTGGCTTGCGCGCCTGAAGAAGGGGCTGGAGCGCACCCGGGTGAACATCGTCGGCCTGTTCTCCGGCGGCGTGATCGACGACGCGCTGTTCGAGGACCTGGAGATCGCGCTGATCGGCGCCGACGTGGGCGTAGCCACCACGACCGAGCTGCTCGACGCCCTGCGCCGGCGCGTGAAGCTGGCGGGACTGAAGACGCCGGCCGACGTGCGCGTCGCGCTGCGCGACGAACTGGTTCAGCGGCTGGCGCCGTGCGAGGGGCAACTGCGGCTCGACGCCGCGAAGCCGCTCGTGGTGATGGTCGCGGGCGTGAACGGTGCGGGCAAGACGACCTCGATCGGCAAGCTCGCGCACTGGCTCGCCGACCGCCACAAGAGCGTGCTGCTCGCGGCCGGCGACACGTTTCGCGCCGCGGCGCGCGAACAACTGGCGATCTGGGGCAAGCGCAATCACGTCGAGGTGATCCAGCAGGCGAGCGGCGATCCGGCCGCGGTCGTGTTCGACGCGGTGGGTGCGGCGCGCGCGCGCGGCATCGACGTGCTGATCGCCGACACCGCGGGCCGCCTGCCGACGCAGTTGCACCTGATGGACGAGCTGAAGCGCGTGAAGCGCGCGCTCGACAAGGCGATGCCCGGCGCGCCGCACGAGGTGCTGCTGGTGCTCGACGGCACCAACGGCCAGAACGCGCTGGCGCAGGTCAAGGCGTTCGACGACGCGATCGGGCTGACGGGGCTGGTGATCACCAAGCTCGACGGCACGGCCAAGGGCGGCGTGCTGGCCGCGATCGCGCGCGAGCGGCGCGACAAGCCGATCCCGATCCTGTTCATCGGCGTCGGCGAGAAACTCGGCGACCTGCAGCCGTTCGTCGCAACGGAATTCGCCGACGCGCTGCTCGGCGCGCAGTAAGGCAGGTCTGTCGCCCCGGCGCAGGCCGGGGCCCAAGTTCGAGCGCCGCAAATTGGGCCCAGGCCGCCGAACGTCCGTCACTGCGTTGCAAAGCCGAGCCGCCGCGCGCCGGTTTCACGACTCCGAACGTCCCCGCGCCGGCTTCACGACGCCGCGCGACCACGCAGTGCTTCACGACGCCGCGCGACCACGCAGTGCTTCACGACGCCGCGCGACCGCGCAGTGCTTCACGACGCCGCGCGACCGCGCGCCGACTTCACGACGCCGCGCGACCGCGCGCCGACTTCACGACGCCGCGCGACCGCGCGGCTTGGGCGGCGCCGGTCGCTTGCCGTCGGCGACGTGCATCAGCGCGAGATACGGATGTCGCGCCAGCATGCGCGGTCCGGCGTAGCGCATCATCAACCGCACCTGCTCGCGCTGCGCCGGTCCGTAGCAGTGGATTTGGCAGTTGGCGCAGGTCGGTTTGTCAGCTCCGTACGGGCAGCCGGCGAGACGTCGTTCCGCGTATGCGGCCAGTTGCTCGCACTGAGCGCACAGCGAATCGGCGCCATGATGGTCGCGGCAGTAGATGCGCAGCATCGCGCGGATCGTCTTCAGTTCGCGCGCGAGTCTGGGCTGGAGCAGCCGCGCGCGGCGCTCTTCGGTGGAGGTCATTCGCACATGTTGCTGAAGGCCGGCACGGAGCGTCTGCGCTGGATCAACCCCGCGGCCCGACTACCTCCTGGGCGATAGCAGTGCATGCGCGAAACGTAGAATCGAATCGCCCTTATCCGCATCCGCTCACGCGCAACGTCCATGCTGCTCGCCGCCGTCGACCTCGGATCGAACAGCTTCCGCCTGGAAACCGGTCGCGCCGAAGGCAATCGCGTCGAGCCGCTCGGCTATTGGAAGGAGACTGTGCGGCTCGCGCGCGGCCTCGGCGACGACATGCGGCTGTCGAAGAAATCGATCGATGCCGCGTGCGAATGCCTGGCTCGCATGAACGAGCGGCTGCGCGGCCTGAAGAGCGGGCAGGTGCGTGCGGTCGGCACGCAGACGCTGCGAGAGGCGCGCAACGTCGGCGAGTTCCTGCTCGAGGCGCAGGCGGCGCTCGGCCATCCGATCGAGGTGATCTCGGGCCGCGAGGAGGCGCGCCTGATCTTCGAAGGCTGCATGCACGCGCTGCCGCCGTCGTCGAAGCCGCGGCTGGTAGTCGACATCGGCGGCGCGTCGACCGAGGTGATCGTCGGCCGCGGGTTCGCCGCCGACGTGGCCGAATCGTTCAAGATCGGATGCCTGAACATCACGCAGCGCTTCTTCCGCGACGGCGACATCGACCGCGGAAGATTCAAGCGCGCGGTGATCGCGTGCGCGGCCGAACTCGAGGAAGCGATTTCCCGCTTTTCGCACGGCCAGTGGGACGAGGCCTACGGCACCAGCGGCACGATCGGCGCCGTGACCGCGATCCTGCGCGCCGAAGGCTGGGGCCAAGGGACGATCACGCTCGACGGCCTGCAGCGTCTGCGACAGGCGTTGATCGACTTCGGTGCGGTCAAGCGCATCCGGCTGGCCGCCATCAAGCCGGAACGACAGGAGGTGCTCGCCGGCGGCGTGGCCGTGCTGCTGGCGGTGTTCGACACGCTCGGCATCGGCGAAATGCAGCTCGGCCGCGGCGGGCTGCGCACCGGCGTGCTGTACGACCTGCTCGGGCGGCGCGAGCAGCGCGACCTGCGCGATGCCACCGTCGAGCGGCTGCAGACGCGCTTCGGCGTCGATCGCGGGCAGGCGCAGCGCGTCGCGCGTATCGCGGCGCAGTTCCACGCCGCGCTCGAGCCGGACGCCGCCGAGGAAATGGCCAAGCGCCTGCAATGGGGGGCGGCGCTGCACGAGATCGGCTTCGCGATTTCCCGCAACGATCACCACAAGCACGGCGCGTATCTGGTCCGGTTCGGCGACCTGCCGGGCTTCTCGACCTCCGACCAGGAGCGCATCGCCACGCTGGTCCTGGCGCAGCGCGGGAATCTCAAGAAGGTGATCGACGCGCTGGTCGAGGAATCGCGGGTGGCGAAGATCGTCGCGCTGCGCCTGGCGGTGATCCTGACCCACGCGCGAGGTGAGGTTGAGCTGCCGCAGTGGCGGCTGACAACCGGCAAGACGTGGATCGAACTCGCGCTGGCGGCCGACTGGCTCGCGCAGCACCCGCTGACGCAGCATCTCCTCGAGGATGAAGCGGCGCAGTGGGCGAAGGTCGGGATCCGCTTCACGCTGAAATCGCTGTAGCGCCGCGCGGCTAGAGCAGGTCGGGGCTGATCACCGCGCGCAGCACGATCTGGTCTTCACCGACACGCTCGCGCAGACTGATCCACCACACCGCGCCCTTCCTGATCGCCCAGTCCAGTTCGCGCCCCGCGAGCAGCCGGCTCGCGACGCGGCCGAGCGCCGGCTGGTGGCCCACGATCACGACGGTGGTCTTGCCGTCCGGCCAGCCGCAAGCCGCGAGTACGTCTTCGGCGCTCGCGCCCGGGCCGAGCTGGTCGACGGTGCGGAACTTGCGCTGCGACAGCTCCGCCAGCGCCTTTGCGGTCTGTTGAGCGCGGACGGCAGGACTGACCAGCGCGCGCGCCGAATCGGGCAGTTGCGCGTGCAACCATTCGGCGATCCGGCGCGCCTGCTTCTCACCTTTCGCGGTCAGCTTGCGCGCGAGATCGGGCTCGCCTGCCTCGGCTTCCGCGTGACGCCACAGGATCAGTTCCATTGCCCTTCAGGAAACGGCAGCCAGCCGCTGCAGCAACGTGGATTGCGCGCAGTAGACCTTCCTGCGCGGGCGCGGCGGCTGATAAGCGCCGTCGGGCCGAAGCGTCCACGCGTGCGTGGTGTCGATCAGGTACGGCTGCAGCCCTTCATCGATCACACGCTGCTTGAGCTTCCGATTCAGCACCGGCCACGCGATCTCGATACGGCGGAAGAGATTCCGCCCCATCCAGTCCGCGCTCGACAGATAGACATCGTCGTCCCCACCGTTACGGAAGTAGTAGATGCGGTGATGCTCCAGAAAGCGGCCGACGATCGACCGCACGCTGATGTTTTCCGACAGGCCCTTCACGCCCGGCCGCAGGCTGCACGCCCCGCGCACGATCAGGTCGATCCTCACGCCGGCCTGTGACGCCGCGTACAGCGCTTCGATGGTCGCCTCGTCGACCAGCGCGTTCATCTTGGCGACGATGCGCCCGGACCTGCCGTCACGCGCGAGTGCGGCCTCGCGCGCGATCGCGGCGTGCACGCGCTTGTGCAGCGTGAACGGAGCGACCCACAGATGCGCCAGCTTCGGCAGCTTGTTCTGACTGGTCAGGTGCGCAAACACGCGCTCGATGTCGGCACACAGCGCCGGGTCGGCGGTCAGCATGCCGAAGTCGGTGTACAGCTTCGAAGTCGTGGGGTGATAGTTGCCCGTGCCCAGGTGCGCGTAACGGGCGAGTCGCGTCTTCGCCGCGCCGCGCCGCGCCGATACTTCCTCGCGCCGCAGGACGAGCAGCATCTTGGCATGGGTCTTCAGACCCACGACGCCGTAGACGACCTGCGCGCCGACCTCTTCCAGCCGTTCGGCGAGGTTGATGTTCGCCTCCTCGTCGAAGCGCGCCTTCAGCTCCACTATGACGGTGACATCCTTGCCGCGCCGCGCGGCGTCGACCAGCAGGTCGACGATCACCGAAGCGGTGCCAGTTCGGTACAGCGTCATGCGGATCGCGACTACCTTGGGGTCGAGCGCGGCCTGCCGCAGGAACTCGATGACCGGCTCGAAGCTTTCGTATGGATGGTGCAGCAGGATGTCGGTGCGCCGCATCGCCTCGAACAGATCCGCGCCGTCGGCCGCCGGCGCAAGCTTCGCGGGCCAGGCGGGCACGAACGGCGTCCAGCGCAGCGCGGGCTGTGCCGCCTGGTCGACCAGCTGATTCATCCGCACCAGGTCCACCGGACCCTCGACGCGAAACACGGCCTCGTTCGGCAACTGGAACTGGTCGCGCAGCATCAGTTCGAGATGCGATGGGCATGTGCGCAGCACTTCCAGCCGCAGCGGGTTGCCGAAATGCCGCTGCGTCAGTTCGACCCGCATGGCCTGCCGCAGGTTCTTGACCTCCCGTTCGTCGACCCACAGGTCCGAATCGCGCGTCACGCGAAACTGGGAGAAGCCGGCGATCTTGCGCCCTGGAAACACGTCGGCCAGATGCGCGCGGATCACCGAGGTCAGCGTCACGAACGCCTGCTGGCGCGGCGCCAGCCGCGCAGGCAGCGCGATCACGCGCGGCAACGCTCGCGGCACCTTCAGGATCGCGGTGGCGGCGGAGCGGCCGTAGGCATCGCGGCCTTCGAGCGCGATCACCAGACTCATCGCCTTGTTCATGACCTGCGGAAACGGGTGCGACGGATCGAGGCCGATCGGCGCCAGCAGCGGCCGCACTTCGCTCTCGAAGTAGTCGCGCACCCAGGCACGCTGCGACGGCGTGCGCTCGGCGTGGCTCACCACGACGATGCCGCGCCGGGCGAGCGCCGGCATCAGCACATGATTGAAGAGTGCGTACTGCTTCTCGACCAGGCGCTGCGCGCGCACCGAAAGCTCGAAGTACAGTCCCCACTGCGGCGCCTGCGACCCCCAGCCGCCGCCGAGCTCGTCGCGCATCTCGTCGATCAGCTCCGACATCCGGACCTCGAAGAACTCGTCGAGGTTCGATGACACGATGCAGACGAACCGCAGCCGTTCGGCGAGCGGAATGTCCGTGCGCGCTGCCAGCGCGAGCACCCGTTCGTTGAAGGCGAGTTGCGACAACTCGCGATTGAAGAAGCGCTGCGACGGCGCTGCGGCGGACCCGATCTTCTCGTCCTTGCGGCCCCTTCCGAGCCGCTGCCTGATCCTGTGCTTCCAGCCCACGATAACGGGTGCCGACGACGGCGTGCTGACGGCCGCGCATACAATCCGCGCCGACCGATTCTAGGCGCGCGTCTGTGCGCCGGGCCGTGCAGTTTCCCGCATGAACGAGCCTTCACCCGAAACCGCTGCGCTGATCGTCGTCGAACGCGTTCGCAAGCAATACGGCGATGCACCGGCGGCGATCGACGACGTGAGCTTCTCCGTCGCGCGCGGCGAGTTCGTGCTGGTCACGGGACCGAGCGGCGCCGGCAAGTCGACGCTGCTGCGGCTTCTGGCCGCGCTGGAGGCGCCGTCGAGCGGCAGAATCGTGGTAGCCGAAGCCGAACTGGCGCGCCTCGCACCGCGCGCGCGCGCGGCCCTGCGCCGCTCGCTCGGCATCGTCCCACAGGACCTGCTGCTGCTGCCCGACCGCACGGCACTGGAAAACGTGATGCTGCCGGCGCTGGTGGCGGGTCTGGCCCGTGACGAGGCTACGCAACGCGCGCACGCGGCGCTGGCGCGCGTCGGAGTCTTTGCGTCCGACCTCTATCCGCGCGCGTTGTCGGGCGGAGCCCAGCAGCGCGTGGCGCTGGCCCGCGCGATCGTCAACCGACCGGCCGCGATCCTCGCCGACGAGCCGACGGCTCACCTTGATGACGCCGCCGCGGCAGGCATCGTTCGGCTGCTCGACGAGTTCTCTGCGTCCGGGATTGCGGTCGTGCTGGCGTCGCACGGCGAGCGCCTGGCGTTGCCGGAGCGCAGGCGCGTGCTGCGGCTGGGCGGCGGGAGGATCGCGGAATGAGCGTCGGAATCCGCCTTGCGCACGCGCTGCGAGAAACCGGCCGGCTACTGCGCCGGCGCAGCGCGACATTTTCACTCGCGGTGTTGCTCGCTGCTTGCGCACTGGTGGTTCCGCTGCTGGCGGTCACTATCGGCTACGGACTGGCGCCGCTTGCCAGCCGCGTGCCGCTCACGCCCGAGATCAGCGTATTCGCGTCGCTGTCGGCGACGAATCAGGACATCCGCTCGCTGAAGGCGAAGCTCGAGTCTCTGCCGAACGTCGAACGTGTGCAGTGGATCACCCGCGATCAGTCGCTGGCCGAACTCGCGCGCCGCACCGGCAGCATCGCGCCCTTGTCGGAGCTCAAGCCCAATCCGTTGCCGGACACGTTGGTGTTGACGCTCGCACGCCGCGTTCAGCCCGACGATCTCGACCGCACCGCCGCCGAGATTCGCAAGTTCGCGCGCGTTGACGGCGTCTACGTGGACAGCGGTTGGTATCGGAAGGCGGTCGGGCTGGGCCAGATCGTGTTCAAAGTCGCTGGCTTCGCCGGTTTTGCCACGCTCGCCCTGCTCGCGCTGGTCGTGGTCGGAGCGGTCCGCCTGGTCGCGATGACCGATCGGGACGAACTGCGGCTGTTGCGCCTGCTCGGAGCGGACACGCGCCAGATCGTGCGCCCCTATGCGTACGCGGGTGGATTTGCGTTGTTGCTCGCGACCCTGCTCGCGATGACGGCGGTGACGGCGCTGCTCGGGTCGCTCGCGCCGGACCTGGGCTGGCTCAGCCAGGTGCTCGCTGTCCCGATCGGGCTGGACGTGCTGCCTTGGCCGGCCCAGGCCGGGTTGGCCGGTGCCGCCCTGCTGCTCGGCATGATGGGCGGCGCGATCGGTCTCCGAAGCGCGCTGCGACGGGTCGCCCGGGTCGACTAGTCCATGGGGAATCTTCGAAGTTAGTGTGCGCTCTCTATCGCTATAGATGGCGACAGATTTGATCTTCTTCTGGATTGAACCATTTCCCCGTCGTCGACTCTATTCGCTAGCACTCCCCAGTCCAGAGTGCTACATTGCAGTGCATGAGAGGCCAAAACGGAATGTCGACTTCGTTGAATGCTCTGGTCCCCGTCGGGAGCAACGCACTGGCGCTACATCCCGGCAGCTTGGGAAACCTGGACGCGTACATCAGCGCGGTGAACCGGGTGCCGCTCCTGACGGCGGAGGAGGAAACGCGGCTGGCGCGCGCGTTCCGCGAGCGCGAGGACCTGGAATCTGCGCGGCAACTGGTGCTGTCTCATCTGCGGCTGGTGGTGGCGGTGGCGCGCAATTACCTCGGCTACGGCCTGCAGCATGCGGACCTGATCCAGGAAGGCAACATCGGCCTGATGAAGGCGGTCAAGCGCTTCGATCCCGAGCGGGGCGTGCGGCTCGTGTCGTTCGCGCTGCACTGGATCAAGGCCGAAATCCATGAATTCATCCTGCGCAACTGGCGACTGGTCAAGGTAGCGACAACCAAGGCGCAGCGGAAGCTCTTCTTCAACCTGCGCAGCATGAAGCAGGGCAGCAGGACGATGACGCCTGGCGAGGTCGCCGGCGTCGCCTCGGCGCTGAACGTCAAGCCGGAAGAAGTGGTCGAGATGGAAACGCGGCTTTCCGGCGGCGACGTGGCGCTGGAGTCGCGGTCCGACGATGGCGAAGAGGAATACGCTCCGATCGCCTACCTGGCCGACTCCGGTGCCGAGCCGGTCGAAGTGCTGGAGCGACGCGAGTACGACCGCCTGCAGACCGAGGGCATTCGCACCGCGCTCGAAGCGCTCGACGCGCGCAGCCGGCGCATCATCGAGGCGCGCTGGTTGAACGAGGACAAGGATGGCAACGTCGGTTCCGCGACGCTGCATGACCTGGCGGATGAATTCGGAGTGTCTGCGGAACGAATTCGCCAGATCGAGGCCAAAGCACTGCAGAAGATGCGCGGCGCTCTCGGCCAGTACGCCTGAGCGGCTTGAGCTTCTGACGGTTGGTTGCCTCGACAGATCCGCCTCTCCTCCTCCCCCTCTCCTCCGAAGAGGCGGATTCTGGACCCCGCTCCGGCGGGGTCTTTTTTTGGCCTGCGCTAATCTTACTGTGTCACAAGAATAGTTTTCCGCTTCGCTGGCCGCAGTGCGGACAGCGTCCGAGGCGAACGATGAGTCGAACGCTGAGCAGATGGCGAATCGTCGCGATGGAGTCGGGCACGTGTCGCTGGGCGCGCCGGGCTGCCACGTGGGATGTAATCAGCGGGAAGGGCAGGCACTTGGCGGGCGATGAAGTTTTTTTTG
>JAKORH010000043.1 GCA_029777935.1 Pseudomonadota bacterium | reverse complement strand
GCGCGCGAGTTCTCGATCGTCGCCGCCACCGACGTCAGCACGCGCGGCGAGTTCGAGAACCTGATCGTCGCGCACGTAGCCGGCTACCCGGTGCGGCTGCGCGACGTGGCCGACGTCGCGGTCGGTCCGGCCGACGAGCGCGTGATCGCGCGCTTCAACGGCGAGCCGTCGATCAACCTCGGCGTGGTCAAGCAGGCGACCGGCAACCCGCTCGAGTTGTCGAAAGCGACGCGCGCCGAGATCGCGAAGATCAACGCCACGCTGCCCCAGGGCATGAAGATCACGGTCGCGTACGACTCGTCGGTGTTCATCGACCGCTCGATCGAATCGGTGTTCCGCACCGTGGCCGAGGCGGTCGGGCTCGTCGTGCTCGTGATCTTCTTCTTCCTGCGCAACTTCCGCGCCACGCTGATCCCGCTGGTGACGATTCCGCTGTCTCTGGTGGGCGCGTTCGCGCTGATGTACGCCTTCGGCTTCACGATCAACACGTTGACGCTGCTGGCGATGGTGCTGGCGATTGGGCTGGTGGTCGACGACGCGATCGTCGTGCTGGAGAACATCTACCGCAACATCGAGCACGGCATGCAGCGCGTGCCGGCGGCGATCAAGGGCATCAAGGAAATCGGCTTCGCGGTGATGGCGATGACTCTGACGCTGACGGCGGTGTTCGCGCCGCTGGCGTTCGCCACCGGCCGTACCGGGCGCCTGTTCATCGAGTTCGCGCTGGCGCTGGCCGGCGCGGTGCTGGTGTCGGGCTTCGTGGCGCTGACGCTGTCGCCGATGATGTGCAGCAAGCTGCTGAAGCACGAGGAAACGCACGGCCGAGCGTTCCGGATGGTCGAGGGATGGATCGAGGCGCTCACGCACGGCTATGCGCGCTCGCTGGCGTGGGTGCTCGAGCGCCGCTGGCTGATCGTCGGCGTGTGGTTCGTCACCGCGGGCGTAGCCGTTGCGGTGTTCATGCAGTTGCGCTCGGAACTGGCGCCGCTGGAGGACCGGGGCGTGGTCTTCGGCCGCCTGCAGTCGCCGCCCGGCGCCACCGTCGACTACACCTCGGAGCAGTTGCGCGCGGTCGAGAGGTACTACGAGACGATTCCGGAGCGGGCCGCCTACAACGCGGTGGCCGGATTCCCGACCGTCGACTTCGGCAACGCGATCCTGCGCCTGAAACCCTGGGAGGAGCGCACGCGCAAGCAGCAGGACATCGCGCGCGAGCTCAATGCGAAGTTCCAGCAGCTTCCCGGCGTGATCGGCTTCGCGGTCAATCCGCCGTCGCTCGGCCAGTCGCCGCGGACGCTGCCGGTCGAATACGTGCTCATGTCGCAGGTGCCGTACGCGGAACTGGACCGCATCGTCACGCAGTTCATCGCCGAGATCTCGAAGACCGGCATCGTGCAGAGCCCGCAGAGCGACCTGCGGTTGAACACGCCGGAGCTGCGGGTCGAGGTCAATCGCGACAAGCTCGCCGACCTCGGCATTGCCGTCGAGAACGTCGGCCGCACGCTGCAGACGATGCTGGGCGGCCGCCAGGTCACGCGCTTCAAGAAGGACGGCGAGCAGTACGACGTGATCGTGCAGGTCGCCCCGCGCGATCGCAGCCGGCCGAACGACATCAGCGACATCTACGTGCGCGGCCGCGACGGCGCGATGGTGCAGCTCGCCAACGTGGTGCGGGTGCAGGAGGGGGTGTCGCCGCAGTCGCTGAACCACTTCCAGCGGCTGCGCGCGGTGACGATCTCCGCCACGCTCGCGCCCGGCTACGCGTTGAGCGACGCGCTCGCCATGATGGACGCCACCGCCGGGCGCGTGCTGCCGCAGACGGTGGTGACGGACCTCAATGGCGTGTCGCGCGAATTCCGCGACGCGCGCGGCAGCATCTATCTCACCTTCGTGCTGGCGCTGATCTTCATCTACCTCGTGCTGTCGGCGCAGTTCGAAAGCTTCGCCGATCCGTTCGTGATCATGCTGTCGGTGCCGCTGTCGCTGGCGGGCGCGCTGCTCGCGCTGTGGCTGGCGGGCGGGACGCTCAACATCTACAGCCAGATTGGCCTGATCACGCTGGTCGGACTGATAACGAAGCACGGCATTCTGATCGTCGAGTTCGCCAACCAGTTGCAGGAGCGCGGCGAAGGCCTGTTCGATGCCGTCCGCCAGGCCGCGGTGCTGCGGCTGCGGCCGATCCTGATGACGACCGGCGCGATGGTGCTGGGCGCGGTGCCGCTGGCGCTGTCGCACGGCGCCGGCGCCGAGAGCCGGATCCAGATCGGCTGGGTGATCGTGGGCGGGCTCGCGTTCGGCACGCTGCTGACGCTTTACGTGGTCCCGACGATGTACACGATCATGGAGCAGTTGCTCGGCAAGTGGATGGGGTCGCACCATCATCATGATGTGGCAGCGGCCGGGGAAGATCGCACGCGCGCCGCGGAGTAGCCGCATGAACCGGCAGGTCATCCTCGACACCGAAACCACCGGCCTCGAAGCCAAGGAGGGCCATCGCATCATCGAGGTCGGCTGCCTCGAGCTGGTCGGCCGGCGGCTCACGGAGCGGCGGCTGCACCACTACGTCAATCCCGAGCGCGACAGCGACGAGGGCGCGCTCGCGGTGCACGGCCTGTCGAACGATTTCCTCGCCGACAAGCCGAGATTCGCCGACATCGCCAGCGAGTTGATCGAATTCGTGCGCGGCGCCGAGGTGATCATCCACAATGCCGCGTTCGACCTCGAGTTCCTCGACACGGAGCTGGCGCGGCTGAAGCTGGGCCGCTTCGAGGACTACTGTCGCGTCACCGACTCGCTGAAACTCGCGCGCGAACTGCATCCCGGCAAGCGCAATTCGCTCGACGCGCTGTGCGAGCGCTACGGCGTGTCCAACGCGCACCGCACGCTGCACGGCGCGCTGCTCGACGCCGGACTGCTGGCCGACGTGTACCTGGCGATGACGCGCGGGCAGGACAGCCTGGTGATGGAGCTGGCGCAGGCGCACCTGCACGCGGAGGCCGGCGCGATCGACGTGTCCAGGCTGATCGTGCTCGCCGCCACGCCGGAAGAAGCCGCAGCGCACGAGGCAATGCTCGACGCGATAGAAAGCGAAACGCAGAAACCGCCGGTGTGGCGGGCCGCGTCAACGCAGTGATGCGCGCAGCTCGCGCTTGAGCACCTTGCCGGCCGCGTTCTTCGGCAGCTCGTCGACGAACACGTAGCGCTTCGGCCGCTTGAAGCGCGCGATGTGGGCGAGGCAGTGTGCGTCGAGGGCGGCCGCATCGATCGACGTGCCGGCGCGTGCCACCACCACCGCGACCACCGCCTCGCCCCAGTCGGCATCGCGCTCGCCGATCACCGCGACCTCGGCCACGCCCGAGTGCTGCAGCAGCACTTCCTCGACCTCGCGCGGATAGATGTTGCTGCCGCCCGAGATGATCAGGTCCTTGCTGCGGTCGACCAGCGTCAGGTACCCGTGCGCGTCGAGGCGGCCGAGGTCGCCGGTGTGCAGCCTGCCGTTGGCGAGCGCCTGCGCGGTCGCCTCGGGGTTGTTCAGGTTGCCGCGCATCACGGTGTCGCCGCGCACGACGACTTCGCCGATCGCTCCCGCCGCCTGCGGACGGTCGTCCTCGCCGAACACCGCGAGCTCCACGCCCGTCTGCGCGCGGCCGACGGAACCCAGGCGCTCCAGGCGGCGCCCGTCGCGGTCGTCGAAGTGATCGGCGACGGGCAGTACGGTGATCGTCATCGGGCTCTCGCCCTGGCCGTAGATCTGCGCCAGTCGCGGGCCGAAGCGGTCGAGCGCTCGCAGGCAGTCGGCGACGTACATCGGCCCGCCGCCGTAGACGATCAGCTTCAGTCCGGAAGCGTCGCCGCGCAGCCCGTCGAGGAGCCGCATCACCATCGTCGGCGCGGCGAAGAACTTCACGTTCGGAACCTGCTCCAGCACGGCGTCGATCTCGGCCACGTCGAAGCCGCGCGACGCCGGCACGAGCTGGGTCGCGCCGACCGCGACGTTGGGCAGGATGTACAGCCCCGAGCCGTGCGACATGGGTGCGGCGTGCAGCAGATGGTCGCCGGGTGCCGCGTGATCGACGTCGGCGAGATAGTTCAGCGTCATCGCCAGCAGATTGCGGTGCGTGAGCATCACGCCCTTGGGCCGGCCGGTGGTGCCGCTGGTGTAGAAGAGCCACGCCGGCACGTCGGCATCGACGCCGTGCAGCGTGCCGGGATCTGCATCGAGCAGCCGGCGGTAGTCGGTGCCGTCGACGTCGATGAAGGCAACAGCAGGGGCGATCGCGGTCGTGTCGACATCGTCGGTCACGAAGCACACGCGCGCTTCGGCATCGCCGAGGATGTACGCGACCTCGGTCGGATGCAGCTTGACGTTGACCGGGATGGCGCAAGCGCCGGCGGCCCAGCACGCGTAGAGCAGCTCGACGTACTGCGCGCAGTTGCGCATCACCAGCGCGACGCGGTCGCCCGGCGCGACCCCGAGGCGCGCGCGCAGCGCGGACGCGAGCCGCAGCACGCGTAGGGCCAGCTCGCCGTAGGTCGAGCTGCAGCGGTCGCGCTCGATCACGGCCGGCTGCGCGGGCAGGCGGGCGGCGCAGCGGAGCAGGGCATGCGCGAGGTTCATCGCGGCGAGTCTAGTCGGGTAGAATGCGCGCCTTTTCCGGGTGGTTAGCTCAGCGGTAGAGCACTGCCTTCACACGGCAGGG
>JAKORH010000373.1 GCA_029777935.1 Pseudomonadota bacterium | reverse complement strand
CTCGAACCCGCACGCCTTGCGGCCGCGGATTTTAAGTCCCTTGAAATGGCACCGGCAAGCTTTGACAGGCGCCGATGGGCCAGAAATCTAGCCAAACGAATCAACGACTTAGCATTGCGTTGCACCGGCAGGCCGCGCTAGACTCCGATTGCAGCCGGGCGAGAAGTGTAGACCGAGTGTAGACCAGCGGTCGCCAGCGACACCCGGCGGATAAACAATCCGGTGGGTGTGACATGGGCGCGAGACTGACGGACACGGCGGTTGCGGCGGCGATCAAGAAGGCGAGGGCGCAGGGCTCGCCAGTGTGGAAGCACGAAAGCCGCGGGCGGGGCTCCGGCGCGCTGTCGCTCAAGGCGGGCACCAGCGGGCGGGCGCACTGGTACTACCGCTATTCCGAGGACCGCAAGAACCGCTACGTTCCGATCGGTCCCTACGGCACCGGCGCAGACGAGTTCACCCTACAGGCCGCGCGCGTCGAGTGCGACCGGCTCGCAGCGAAGCGCGCCGACGTGCCGGCCGGCGACCTGCGCGGGCACCTGGCGCTGCAGGAAGCCGCACGCGAGGCCGAGCACCGCCGCCAGTTGCGCGAGGTCAAGGAAGCGCCCGAGCGGTCCCTGCACGCGCTGATGCTCGCCTATGCCGACGCGCTCGAGGCGAAGGGCAAGCCGGCCGCGCGCGACGTTCGCGGCATGACGCGCCTGCACGTCGCCGAAGCCTTCCCGCACTACGCCGACGCGCCGGCGCGCGAGTTCACCCGGCGCCAGGCCGTGGAGGTGGTTCGCCGCCTGGTCGAGCGCGGCAATGGCCGCACCGCCGGCAAGCTGCGGTCCTACCTGCGCGCGGCGTTCGCGCTTGCGCTCAAGGCCGAGTCCGATCCATCGGCACCGGCGAAGATGCTCGGCTTCGGGATCGAGACGAATCCGATCGCGGACACTGCCGCCATGCCGCAGTTCAACCGCACGCGCTCGCGTGCGCTGGCCGAGTCCGAGCTGCGGGCACTGTGGGCGCGATTGAAGGCGACCGAAACGCCGTCGGCGCTCGCGATCCGGCTATCCCTGCTGCTCGGCGGGCAGCGGTTCGAGCAATTGCTGCGCGCGCGCGTGGCGGACTTCGACGCCGAGGCCGCGACGCTCACCCTCTACGATCCGAAGGGCCGGCGCACCGAGCCACGCGCGCACGTCCTTCCGCTGGGCAAACGGGCGGCCGAGCTGGTCGCGGCACGCGCGGCCGCGGCGAAGGCGGCGACGGTTTCGCACCTGTTCCCGGCCGACGCCGATCGGTCGCTCGATCCGCGCACCGTATCCAAGTTCCTGCAGGGCGTGCGCCGGGCAATGCTCTCCGCCAACGAGGCGACCGACTTCCAGCTATCCGACCTGCGCCGCACCTGCGAAACGCGCCTTGCCGAGCGGGGCGTCTCGAAAGACCTGCGCGCGCAAATCCAGTCGCACGGACTCGGCGGCGTGCAGGATCGGCATTACGACCGATACGAGTACCTGAAGGAGAAGCGCGCGGCGCTCGATGCATGGGCCGCGTGGCTCGAAACGAAGCCGGCCGATAACGTCGTGCCGATCGCCAAGAAGCCACGCGCTCGCAAGGTGGCGTCATGAGCAAGCGAACGGCCGACGAGATCGCGCGGGACGTTCTATTCGGCACAGACGACGATCGCGCGAAGCTTGCGCGTGAAGTGCTCGAGCTCAACACCCAGGAGCAAGCCAACTACCTGCGCCGGCTCTATCGTGCGACCCG
Organism: Pseudomonadota bacterium; assembly: GCA_029777935.1. Next base: position 2,957 of record JAKORH010000373.1, on the reverse strand, counting down.
CAACAACCTGATCGTCTGGCAGCTTTACGCGCTGTATCGCCGGGCCGGCTTGCCGATCCCGGAGGACGTGCTGCGGATGCTCGATCGCTTCGGCGACGCGCTGCAGACGGCGAGCGGGGCGAAGGAGATCGCGCAGGCGCTCGGGCTAACAGGCGAGAAGGGCGGCGCGCAGAGCGCGGCGGCACTGGCGAAGGCGATTCCCCATCTTCACCTGGTCACGGCCGTCTACATCCGCATGGAGCACGACAAGACGCTGCCCGCTGCCCATCGCTGGAGCCAGGCACGCATCTTCGCGCAGGTGGCGAAGGAGATGAAAACGACCGCCGGCGCCGTCAAATCCGCGTGGGGGCGGCACGTCAAGACGATCCAGACGAAGCGGGCAGGGGAAGCCGGGACGATCGACACGATCGCCGCCGCGCTGCGACCGCGCAAGGTGCGGTAACTCGCGGGTTAGCGTACCGACCCCCAAGCTTGCTGCAATGGGCTCCGAGACTTAGCGGGGCCTAGCGACTGTCTCACGGCCGAAGTGCAAGGCCGCGCCGGCTCCGCACCCTTAGAGGAGCCTGGCGAATGTCTCGCAAGAGCACCGCCCCGAGCGAAGGGGCCACCAATGATCCGCTGTTGACCGACGAGCAGGGCAGGAACCTGCTCAACGTCGGCATGACGCGCTTTCTGGAGCTGCAGAAAGAGCCCGACTTCCCGGCGCCGATCTGGCTCGGGCCGCGCGGCAAGCGGCATCTGCGGAGCGAGCTGCTCCGCTATGCGCTGTCGAAACGCGAGCGAGTGCCGGCATGAACCCGCACCCCTACCTGGCCGACGAGCTCGCCGCCGGCCGTGCACAGGCCGTGCAGTTCCTCGAACGGATCGCCAGTGGACCCGTCGAGGCCGACGCGCTCGCGCAGGCGATCGAGCTCGCGCGTCACGGCAGCCTCACGCGGATGCGTGGCTTCGCCGCGGCGATTCAGGACGTGCTTGTGGAGGCCGGCCATGCGACCGACTGAGGGGAGCGCGGGCCGGCCGCTGGGGGGCGACCGGGGGACCGCAGGGGAAGGTCAACGCGCACCCATGATCGCCGATCGTGGCGACGCCGGCAAACAAGCCGTGACGCCGTTCCTGAGACTCGGCAACTGCGCCAACTGCGGGCAGCGCATCCGTCTGGTGGGCGGCGTCACGACGTGCCCGACGTGCGCGGCCTGGCGGCGCTGGTACATCGCGCACCGGATCGCAAGCAGGTATCTGCGGGAGGCGACGCGATGATGCTCGACCAGCTATCGAGCGCGGATCGACTCGCCATCGGCGACGCGCTGGCGCTCTACGTCATCGAGTACCGCGACCACCTGCGGTGGTACGAGGGCGAAACGCGCGATGCCGAGGACATCTTCCGCATCGCCCGCGCGCTCGGCGTCGTGAACGAACTGCGCCAGGTGCTCGAGGCGCGGGTCTCGAATCGCGAGAGCGCGTTCGTCGATGAGGTGAAGCGGCTACGCGGGTGGGCGCAGCGGGCACGACTGGCCGAGGGGGGCGAGGAATGACCGCCGATCTCAAGCCGGGCCTGCACTTCATGCTGGTCGAGCACGACCCCTGGTGCCCTGGTGCCGACGGTCGCGGAACCACCTGCATCTGCAATGCGACCACGCGGATCGTGAGCGAGGCCGCCTTTGTCTCGCGCGTCGCGGGCGACATGAACCGTCGCCAGCGCCGGGCCGCAGCGCGACGCGCTCGCAGGGGCAAATCATGACGAACACCGAGTTCATCCGCCTGATGTTCGCCAACCGACCCGACGGTGCGCTGCCTTGGGTGACGGCGTTTGCCAGCGCACCGGGCGACGCGTCGCGCGCGGAGTGGGCGGGCTGGCCTGTGCGGCGTCAGCGCGACGTTCCGAGCGCGGGCAACAACACCTACGTCGTCGTCTCGTCGTTCGTCGCCTCTGAGGGCCGCTATCGGCGCCGGAAGGGGCAGTTCGCGGCGATGCACGCCGTGATGGTCGACGACATCGGCACGAAGATCGCCGAGCGGTCGATCGCGCTGCCGTTCACGGTGCTGGTCGAGACGAGCCCCGGCAACTGCCAAGGATGGATGCGTCTCGACCCGCCGATCACCGATCGGGCGATCGCCGAGCGACTGGTGGACAGGATGATCGCAGCCGGACTGACGACCGACGGGCGCGACTCGGGCATGAAGGGCGTGACCCGCTACGGTCGGCTGCCCGAGGGCGTGAACACAAAGCCGCGCGAGTCCGGGCCGTGGCGGCACCGGGTGCTCGAGGTCCGCGAGACGCTGGCCTATACGGCCGACGAGATTGCCGACGCCTACGAGCTCGACATGACGCCGGAACCGCCGCGCCCGGTGCGACCGCCCCCCGACGGGCCGCTGCCCGACGTGCTCGGGTGGCTGCACGCGCTCGGCATGTACCAGTCGACACTCGGCGGCGGCTGGCACGCGATCACCTGCCCCTGGGTGCATGAGCACTCGGGCGGCGTCGCCACCGGCACCGCGTACCGCGAGCCGGCACCGGAGAACAACATGGTCGGCGCGTTCAAGTGCCATCACGGGCATTGCGAGGGCCGGCACGTCGGGCACCTGTTCCGGTTCCTCGACGCGATCGCGCAGGAGGTGCGGCAATGACGACGATCGACTTCGAGGCGATCAAGCGCAAGGCCGCAGACGATGCCGCGCGCAAGAAGCGCAAACCCGCCGACGTGCCGCTGCAGGATGCGGCCGAGTTCGTTCGCGCCTTCGAGCCGCCGCATTACGTCGTCGAGCCGATCCTGGCGCGCGGGCACCTGGTCGCCTGCACCGCGCACCCGAACGGCGGGAAGTCAACCCTTGCGCTCCAGACGACGCTTGTCGCGGCGGGCTACGCGCGACTGCCGGGGCTGGAAGCCACGCCGGGGCGCGTGCTCTACATGATCGGCGAGAACGACCACAACCTGCGCGGGCAGTTCATCGCCGCCTGT
>JAKORH010000372.1 GCA_029777935.1 Pseudomonadota bacterium | reverse complement strand
GACAGGATCGTCAGCGGGTGGATGTAGCTCTCGTACAGCATGCCCAGCACGATGTAGATCGCGACGATCGCGGTGGCGATCAGCAGCGGCTGCGTGGCGAGCGACTGCTGGAACACGCGCGCCGTGCCCTGGAAGCTGCCGCGGATCGACGTCGGCAATCCGATCTTCGCCATCGCGTCGTCGATGGCGCGCTGCGCCTGCGACAGCGAGACATTCAGCGGCAGGTTGAACGAGATCGTGCTGGCGGCGAACTGCCCCTGGTGATTGACCGCGAGCGGCGTGGCGGTCGGCTCCCAGTGCGCGAACGACGACAGCGGCACCTGGGCGCCGGCGGCGGTGATCACGTAGATGTCGCGCAGCGAATCGGGGCTCTGCCAGTACTGCGGCGCCGCTTCCATCACCACGTGGTACTGGTTCAGCGGCATGTAGATCGTCGACACCTGGCGCTGGCCGAAGGCGTCGTTGAGAATCGCGTCGATCATCTGCGGCGTGACTCCGAGGCGCGAGGCCGTGTCGCGGTCGATCACGAGCGTCGTTTGCAGGCCCTTGTCCTGCATATCCGTATTGACGTCGACCAGTTCCGGCAGTTCCGACATCGCCTGCCGCACGCGCGGCTCCCATGATCGCAGCTCCGCCAGATCGTCGCCCTGGATCGTGTACTGGTACTGCGCGTTGGCCGATCTTCCGCCGACGCGAATATCCTGCGCCGGCACGAGGTACAGGCTCGCGCCGGGAACGTGCGCGGTCTTCGGCCGCAGCCGCGCGTTGATCTGGTCGGCGCTGGCGTCGCGTTCCGAGCGCGGTTCCAGCGTGACGAACATGAAGCCGCCGTTGCGCCGGCCGCCGCCGGTGAACGCGACCACGTTGGCCACGGCCGGGTCGCTCTTCACGATCTGCGCCAGCGTGCGCACCTTCTCGCGCATCGCCTGGAACGAGGTGCTCTGGTCGGCATCGATGCCGCCCACCATCAGGCCCACGTCCTGCTGCGGGAAGAAGCCCTTGGGCACGATCACGTACAGATACACGTTCAGCGCGACCGTCGCGAAGAACAGCAGCAGCATGAAGAGCGAATGGCGCAGCGCCCAGCGCAGCGAGCGCTCGTAGCCGCGCGCGAGCCGCTCGAAGCCGTGCTCGGCCCGCTGCTTCCAGCGCGCCGGACGGCGCCGCGGGTCGTGGCCACGCAACAGCCGCGAGCACATCATCGGCGACAGCGTCAGCGACACCACGAGCGACAGCGCGATCGCGACCGACAGCGAGACCGCGAACTCGCGGAACAGCCGGCCGATGATGCCGCCCATCGCCAGGATCGGGATGAATACCGCGATCAGCGACAGGCTCATCGACAGCACGGTGAAGCCGACCTCGCGTGAGCCCAGCAGCGCGGCCTGCATCGGCCGCATGCCGGCCTCGATGTGGCGTGAGGTGTTCTCCAGCACCACGATGGCGTCGTCGACCACGAAGCCGGTGGCGATCGTCAGCGCCATCAGTGACAGGTTGTTCAGGCTGTAGTTCAGCAGGTACATCACCGCGAACGTGCCGACCAGTGACACCGGCACTGCCACCGCGGGAATCAGCGTCGCGCGCCCGTTGCGCAGGAACAGATACACGACCCCGATCACGAGCAGCAACGCGATCAGCAGCGTGCGCTCGACCTCGCGCAGCGAAGCGCGGATGCTGGTCGTGCGCTCCATCACGACGTCGAGGTTGACCGCCGGCGGGATCGACGCGTGCAGGACCGGCAGCAGCGCCTTCACCCCCTCGACGGTCTCGATGATGTTGGCGCCCGGCTGCCGATAGACGATCAACTGCACCGACGGCTTGCCGTTGGTCAGGCCGTCGTTGCGCAGGTCCTGCACCGAGTCGACGACGTCGCCGACGTCGGACAGGCGCACCGCGGCGCCCTTGCGATACGCGATCACCAGCGGCACGTAGTCGGCGGCCTTCAGCGCCTGGTCGTTGGCGTAGATCTGCCAGTGCCGGGTCGCGTCTTCGACCGTGCCTTTCGGCCGGTTGGCATTGCTGGCGGCAATGGCGGCACGTACCTGCTCGAGCGAGATGCCCATGCGGTTCAGCGCCGGTGGGTTCAGCTCGACGCGCACTGCCGGCAGCGCCGAGCCGCCAACGTTGACGTTGCCGACGCCGGGAAGCTGCGAGATCTTCTGCGCCAGGATCGTCGAACCGGCGTCGTACATCTGCCCGCGCGTCAGCGTGTCGCTGGTCAGCGACAGGATCATGATCGGCGCGTCGGCCGGGTTGACCTTGCGATAGTTCGGATTGCTGGGCAACCCGGTGGGCAGCAGCGTGCGCGCCGCATTGATCGCCGCCTGCACGTCGCGCGCGGCGCCGTCGATGTTTCGCGACAGGTCGAACTGCAGCACGACCCGGGTGGAGCCGAGCGCGCTGCTCGAGGTCATCTCGGTCACGCCGGCGATCTTGCCGAGCGCGCGCTCCAGCGGCGTGGCCACCGTCGCGGCCATGGTCTCCGGACTCGCGCCGGGCAGGTTGGCCGAGACCGAGATCGTCGGGAAGTCGACCTGCGGCAGCGGCGACACCGGCAGCAACCGGAAGGCGACCGCTCCTGCGAGAAGCACGCCGAGCGCCAACAGCGTGGTCGCCACCGGGCGTTCGATGAACGGCGTCGACAGGCTCATCGCCGCCTGCTGTTCAGCGCACCGTGTAGCCGCGCCCGTCCATGCACGCTTCGAACGCGCGCTGATACATGGACGCGTCCTTGCCGACGGACTGCTGTGTGGCCCATTGCGCGCATGCGCCGTGATCGGCATTCATCTGCGCCGGACTCTGATGGTTGCGCGGGTAGATCACCGGCTCGGGCGCCGTGGTCGGCGACGGCGGTGGTGGTGGCATCTGCGCCGATGGTGGCGGTGGCGGTGGCGCACTCTCGATGCCGGGCGGCGGCGCGGTTACGGCGTAGCCGCCCGGTGCAGGCGCGTAGTAGGTGCCGTCGGCGTAGTAGTACGGCGCGCCTCCGAGCCACAGCGTCGCGTAGGCGGGCGGCAGCACGGGCACGACGATGCCGATCGGCGGCGCGACCACGACGAAGCGTGGCCCGCTCGGCCGGAACCACACGCCGCCGTGAAAGAAGAACCGGTCGTCGCCGAAGCGGACCGCGATTGCGCCCGCGGGCAATCCGAGCACGACCTCGCCGTGCGCCGGGTAGTAGTGGTTCAAATGATGGCGCGTGTCGTAGACCCAGTGCGGATTGCGAAAGCGCTCGTCGCGTTGCCGCTCGTGCTCGCCGCGCTGGGCAGAGGCTGCGCTCGCCAGCAGCAACGACAGGCAGAGTCCCAACAAGATTCCCGAGATGTGCTTCATGCTCGCTTCCTCGAGCAGGCTTCGTCGCCCCGGCGAAGGCCGGGGCCCAAGTTCAAGCGCTGCAAATTGGGTCCCGGCCTTCGCCGGGACGACGTCTGCTCAATCCTCAATCCTCGATCCTCAATCTTCAATCCTAGAACTCATTCCGCCGCCGTCGGCTCGGCTTCGCCCGCCGACTTGCGTCGCCGCGCCAGCCGGTCGAACGCGAGATAGATGACCGGCGTGGTGAAGAGCGTCAGCGCCTGGCTCACCAGCAGGCCGCCGACCATCGTCAGTCCCAGCGGATGCCGCAGTTCGGAGCCGACGCCGGTGCCGAGCATCAAGGGCAGGGCGCCGAACAGCGCGGCGAACGTCGTCATCAGGATCGGCCGCAGCCGCAGCAGGCAGGCCTGGTGGATGGCTTCGCGCGGCGATTTGCCCTCGTTGCGCTCGGCGTCGAGCGCGAAGTCGACCATCATGATCGCGTTCTTCTTCACGATGCCGATCAGCAGCACGATGCCGATCACCGCGATCACCGACAGGTCGTTGCCGGTGAGGATCAGCGCCAGCAGCGCGCCGATGCCCGCCGACGGCAGCGTCGACAGGATCGTCACCGGGTGGATGTAGCTCTCGTACAGCACGCCGAGCACGATGTACATCGTGACGATCGCCGCCAGCAGCAGCCACACCTCGTTGGCGAGACCGGCACGGAACGCGAGCGCCGCGCCTTCGAACTGCGTCTGCACGCCGGCCGGCAGGCCGATGTCGCGCGCCGCCGCCTCGATAGCGTCGACCGCGGCGCCGAGCGACGCCCCCGGCGCCAGGTTGAACGACACAGTCGTCGCCGGAAACTGGCCGAGGTGGTTGATAGCCAGCACGCCTGGTCGCTGCTCGACGTGCGCGATCGAAGACAGCGGTACCTGGCCGCCGCCTTGCGCGGTGACGAAGATGTTGTCGAGCGCGGCCAGTCCCTGCTGGAACTGCGGCTTGACCTCGAGCACGACGCGGTACTGGCTCGACTGCGTGTAGATGGTCGAGATCAGCCTCTGGCCGAACGCGTTGTACAGCGCCGCATCGATGGCCGTGGTCGTCACGCCGAGGCGGCCGGCGCTGTCGCGGTCGATCGCCACGAACGCCTGCAGTCCCTGGTCCTGCAGGTCGCTCGCCACGCCGGCCAGCGCCGGTTCGCGCTGCAACCGGTCGACCAGCCGCGGCACCCATTGCGCGAGTTCGTCGAGGTTGGGCGACGACAGCGAGAACTGGTACTGCGTGCGTGCGACGCGGTCCTCGATCGTCAGGTCCTGCACCGGCTGCAGGTACAGCGACATGTCCGGCAGCGCGGCGGCGTGCTCCTTCAGCCGCGCCAGCACCGCCGCCAGCGGATCACGCTCGCCGCGCGGCTTCAGGCTGATCAGCATGCGGCCGCTGTTCAGCGTGGTGTTGGTGCCGTCGACGCCGATGAAGGACGAGACGCTCGCCACCGCGGGATCGGCGACGATCGCCTGTGCGAGTTGCTGCTGCTGCTCGCGCATCGCGGCGAACGACACCGACTGCGGCGCCTCGGTGATTCCCTGGATGCTGCCTGTGTCCTGCTGCGGGAAGAAGCCCTTCGGCACGATCACGTACAGCACGACGGTCAGCACCAGCGTGCCGACCGCGACCCACAGCGTCGGCCGCTGATGATCGAGCACCCAGCGCAGCGCCCGGTCGTAGGCGGCGACGATCGCCTGCCAGGCGCGCTCGCTGGCGGCGAGGATGCGGCTCTGCCGTTCGGCCGCCGTGGGGTGCAGCAGCTTCGCGCACAGCATCGGCGTGAAGGTCAGCGACACCGCGGCCGAGATCAGGATCGCCACCGCGAGCGTGATCGCGAACTCGCGGAACAGGCGGCCGACCACGTCGCCCATGAACAGCAGCGGGATCAGCACCGCAATCAGCGACACCGTCAGCGAGATGATGGTGAAGCCGATCTGGCCCGCGCCCTTCAGTGCCGCCGCCAGCGGCTGCTCGCCCTGCTCGATGTAGCGCGAGATGTTCTCGATCATCACGATAGCGTCATCGACCACGAAGCCGGTGGCGATCGTCAGCGCCATCAGCGACAGGT
>JAKORH010000371.1 GCA_029777935.1 Pseudomonadota bacterium | reverse complement strand
GCCCGACGACTAGATGGCTGCCTTCAAGTACGCCGCCGTCGACGGTAACGGCAAGGAACTGTCGGGACTGCTCGAAGCGGACAGCGCGCGGCTCGCGCGGCAGGTGCTGCGCGGGCGCGGGCTGGTTCCGCTGACGGTCGAGCCGGTGCTGTCGGAGGCGCACCGCGCGGGTGTGTCGCTCGCGCTCGGCCGCCGCCTGTCGCAGACGGAGCTCGCGGTGCTCACGCGCCAGCTCGCCAGTCTGCTCGGAGCGCAGCTGCCGGTAGCCGAAGCGCTGACCGTGCTGGTCGAGCAGAGCGAGAAGCAGCAGGTGCGCGAACTGATGGCGGCAATCCGCACCGACGTGCTGTCGGGCACTTCGCTGTCGAAGGCGCTGGCGCGCCATCCGCGCCAGTTCCCCGACATCTACCGCGCGCTGATCGCTGCCGGCGAGGAATCGGGCAAGCTGGGATCCGTGCTCGCGAGCCTGGCCGACTACGTCGAGGAGCGCGCACGCCTGCAGCAGAAGATCACGCTGGCGTTCGTCTATCCGGTGATCGTCACCTTCGTGGCGCTGGCGGTGGTGATCGGGCTGCTGACTTACGTGGTGCCGCAGATCGTGCAGGTGTTCGCGCAGACCAGGCAGGCGCTGCCGGTGCTCACTCGCGGCCTGATCGCGCTGTCCGATTTCGTGCGCGGCTATGGCTGGGTCGTCGCCGTGCTCGTGATCGCGTTCGTGTTCGCGCTCGGTCGCGCGCTGCGTATCGAACGCATCCGGCTGCGGTGGCATCGCAGGATGCTGACGCTGCCGGTGCTCGGCGTGCTGTCGCGCACGCTGAACACCGCGCGCTTCGCCAGCACGCTGTCGATCCTGGCCGGCAGCGGCGTGCCGATGCTGCGCGCGCTGCAGGCCGCCGGCGAGACGGTGAACAACCTCGCGATGCGCGCGCGCGTGGTCGAGGCCACGTCGCGCGTGCGCGAGGGGTATTCGCTGGCGCGCGCGCTACGGCAGGACAGCGACGAGGAGAAGAAGTCCGGCCACGCACGTCTGTTTCCGCCGGTGCTGATCCACCTGATCGCCTCGGGCGAGGCGACCGGCAAGCTGCCCGAGATGCTGGCGCGCGCCGCCGACATCCACGCGCGCGAGGCCGAGCGGCGGGCCCTCTTCTTCACCTCGCTGCTGGAGCCGATCCTGATCCTCACGATGGGTGTGGTCGTGATGCTGATCGTGCTGTCGGTGCTGCTGCCGATCATCGAGATCAATCAGCTCGCGCGCTGAGAGGCGCTCGGAGCCGGCGCGACAGCGTGCGGAAGAAGGGCGGCGCAACGAGCGCCGTGCCGGGCCGGGTCTCGCGTGTGCGGTCCATGTCAATCCATCTCGATGGATCGATTCAGGCTTCGCACAGGAAGACACTGAGGTCGGTCTCCGGCGGCTTCACGCCGAAGTCAAAGAACATCTGGCTCACCCAGCCGCGGTGGTAGGTCTTGAGATTGACGACATGCAGGAACATGGCCCCGCGTGTCATCTCTCCCGGCGCGCCTGAGACAAAATTGAATTTCAGGCGCTTGCCGAGGCTGTCAGCATCCTGCGCCTGGGCCCAATTGATGTACCAGTGGTTGATTTCAGCCTGGGCCTTCACCAATTCCCCGAGATCCGGATGCAGCACATCGCGACGCGTGGAAAACCCATGCTCCTCGCCCGACAAATGGGCGCGCCAGATCAGGTCAACCTGGTAGTTGTGGTTGAGCGTACCAACCATCGAGCCGAATAGCGTCGAACTCTGCCGATACGCAGCGCCGTCGGGCAAGTCTGCTATGGCTTTGAACAGAACCTGATCGGCCCAGTCGCTGTACCGGGCAAGCATTACCGCGGTCTCCTTCGTCATCATGCTGGAAGCTCTCGCCGGATGCGGTGCCTGGCGAATACCTGCGTCGCTCGCTTTCCGATGTCTTCATCGATCGTCCATGCCAGTGCCTGCCAAGGCGCAAGGTACAACTGCAACATGGCGCCGGGCCGCATGGCGATCTGCGGATCAATCACTGGCTTTCGGGCGCGAGCCCTGTTCGTCTCTGCGCGCACGCGCGTGTCGTGCCCGGAGCGACGGCTGTCCGGCACATTATTGATCGTTCCGCATTTCAGACGGCGCCACTACTGGCGGACCAGCCCAAGCGCGCTGCGCAGCGAACCGAGCAGTCCGGCCGAGCGCGCCGACTGCGGCGGCGGTCGGTCGGAACTGTCGGCCGATTTGTCCTTGCCGGCCTCTCCGCGCGGTTCCGCGCCGGCAAGCACGCCGAGCGCGGCGCAGCCGTTGATGAAATTGACGGCGGTCTCCATTCGCACGCCCGCGCGCTCGGCAAGCTGTCCGACCGTCAGAGCTCCGGCCTTCAGCATCGTAGCCAGGCGTACGTCGGCGCGATAGTGTGGCAGGCGGCCAAAGTCCGGCCATTGTTTGAGCCGGAACAGCTTGCTCACGTGCAGCTCCGGCCGCAGCTCGCCCCCCTTTCCCGTGATCCAGTAGATCCAGTCGAGCTTGGCCAGCGGCTCGAAATCGCGCTTGCGCTCTGCGAGCGCCTGCTGCTCGTCCTCGGTCAGGATTACGACCTGCGCCGGCTCGTTCCGCCGCATCAGCACGGCAATCTCGGTCCCGGTCAGCCTGGTCGTGAAACCGCGGCCCGGCAACGCCGAAAGGATCTTGGTGTCGCCGGCGCTCAGCACCGTGATCGCGCTCTTGTCATCCTGCAGCACTTGCGCGACGGCGGCGCGGATCGACGTCTGGATCGCTCGCCCGCTCGCTCCGGATTCAGCGCCGAAGTCGGAGGGCAGTGCCGTGGTGGGGCTCACTGCGCTGCGCCTGCGTTCGAGTTCCGCCTGCGCCTGGTTCAGCGCCTCGATCAGGCGCGCGCTGGTCAGTGGCTTGTGCAGCACGCAGAACGCATTCGCGGGCGGCTCCGCAGCGTTCGCGAACACGCTGTAGAGCGCGTCGGCGCGCGTACGGCCGGCAAGGTTCAGTTGCTCCAGCGCGGCGGGATCCAGGATGACGAGGTCGGCGGTGGCGGCTTCGCCCATGCGCCAGCGGTTGCCGAGCATCGGCAGCAACAGCCGCAGCATCGAACGCGCCGCCGTTTCCGAGGACTTGCCGACGGCGTGAAACGCGACGCTGAACTCGCTCATGATGTCGATCTCCCCTTGAACGCGAGGCTGACGATTGCGCCGCATCCGGTCGAACGCGCGCTGCGCGAGCGCCCGCGTGATGGAGTGTCCCGACGTATCCGGCGGAGACATTCATCGCGGCACACGCCGGCCCGACCGCAGCGAACCAGTGCTTGTGAAACTGCTGTCAGCGTAGTCAGCGAGGTCTGCTGAAGGAAGGCAAGTCGCCTGCAATCCGTCCGCACCACGTCGCCGTTCTTCGGTTGTGACTCATCCGAAGCGATGAAGCCGTACACCGCGCCGCTGTCGGCGCGACGCGGCCGACGGGAAGATCGGCTCGAACCGTTGGCACGGAAAATTCAAGCGCCATCTCCTTCCGCCCTCGTGGCGCACAGCCCCCGCCCTCGGCTCAGCGCAACGGGTCGTTTGTCGCGACCTGCGCCCGATGGGGATGGAGCTCAGGCCGCGTGAAGAGGCACGGGCCCCTGCGCGGACGAGCGCCGCGGCCTTGCTCGCGCACGGACCGCCACGCAGCGATCTCAGCCGGCGCTGCGCTTCGACTGCATGTCGCCCGAACGCAGGATCGTCACCCCCGCTTCCGCGTGCGCGGCCGCGTGCAGCAGCGCTCGCGCGACTGCATCGGCGTCGATCGGTCGCACGCTGCGCGGCAACCAGCCGCGCAGAGGGCGCAGCAAGCGCGTGACCCTCTCTTCCGCGGCGCGAGCCGACTGCCCGAGCGCCGCACGGTCGCCGAGCAACAGCGACGGCCGCGCGATCACCACGCTTTCGTAACCGAGCCCGGCCACCGCCCGTTCCATCTCGCCCTTGACGCGGTTGTAGAACACGCGCGACCCCGGATCGGCGCCCAGCGCCGAAACGACGAGCAGGCGTCCCGCGCCAGCCGCGCGCGCCGCCTGTGCCATCGCGAGCACCGCGTCGAAATCGACGCGCCGGAACGCGGCTTCCGATCCGGCCGCCTTGATCGTGGTGCCGAGCGCGATGAATACATCGTCGATGTGCGGCAGCCGCGGCAATCGCGCGAACTCGACTTCGTGCGCGTGCAGCTTCGGATGCCCCGGCAGGTCGGGCGCCGCGCGGCGCAACAGCGCGTGCACGTGCGCGTAGCGGGTCGATTCGAGCAGCCGCGCCAGCAGCGCGCGCCCGACGAGACCCGTCGCACCGGCGAGCAGGGCCGTACGCGCGTCGGGTGACGTCTGAGAGGCGGCCACGTCGCGCGGCCCGCGCCTATTTGACCAGCATCACGCGCATCCCCAGCGATCGGCCGGCGGCGCGGTCGAGCACCTGCACCGTCGCCTGCCGCGGCCTGAAGCCGTCGGGCAGCGGCACGCTGCCGCGGACGATCTCATGGCTGCCAAGGACGAGATCGATCGGCTTGGCGGTGAACGTCGATTCGCTGCCGCGCGAGGATTCGCCGGCCAGCGTGAGCTGCAGCACTCCGGTCATCGGCTTGCCCGCGGAGGGCTCGCGCGTCAGCACGACATCGTAGGCAAGAGTGCCGCGCTGCTCCGTGAAGCGGCCGGCGCGCACCTCGACCGTGCCGCCGCGCGGATCGGGCGGCAGCGACGCGATCACGGCAGCGACGTCCTCGCGCAGACGGTCGACGGCGGCCCGGTTCGCGGCGAGCTGATCGGCGAGCGCCTTGCCGTCACCGAGCGCCTTGTCAAGCCGCTGCGAAGTCGCCGTGAGCTCGGACTTCAGCCGCGTGCGTTCGGCGTCGGCCTGCTCGTACGCGCTCTTCATCTGCGCCGATTCTGCCGCCGACAGCCGCGGCGGCAGGTAACGTTCCTGCATCACGACCACGCCGGCGGCGCCGAGAGCGACACCGCCCGCCAACAGCACGACCCAGCGCGGCACGGGCGTGCGCCTGCGCCGGCTTCCGTAGGGTTCGAACGCGACCGGTTTGAACTGTCCTGCCATGTGCCAACTCCGTGCTGCGAGCCGCAAGGGTACATGCCCCGCGGCGTGGCCGAGGAAGCAAGGGCGCGGATGATGCCAATGTACGTGAGGCCGACGCGCGATAATCGCGTCCCATGTTGCGACCCTCTCTGGATGTCCTGCCGGCCTCGCGCATCCGCGAGGTCGCCAACACGGCGATCGGCCGCGCCGATCTGGTCAAGTTCTGGTTCGGCGAAGGCGATCTGCCGACGCCCGAATTCATCCGCGACGCGGCCAAGGCGTCGATCGACGCCGGCGAAACTTTCTACAACCACAACCTCGGCATCGTCGAGCTGCGCGAGGCGGTGGCCGGCTACGTCGATCGGCTGCATCGGCCGGGCGCGACGATCGACGTCGATCGCATCGCGATCACCAGCGCCGGCGTCAATGCGCTGTCGCTGGTATCGCAGGCACTGATCGAGCCGGGCGAGCGAGTCGCGATCGTGACGCCGGTATGGCCGAACGTGACCGCGCAGCCGCAGATCGTAGGCGGCAAGGTGGCGCGCGTGCCGCTCGCGTGCCGTGACGGTGCGTGGTCGCTCGACCTGCAGCGCCTGCTCGACGCGGCGCCGCCGGGCACGAAGATGGTGGTCGTCAATTCGCCCGGCAATCCGACCGGTTGGGTCATGCCGCAGAAGCAGTGGAACGAACTGCTCGCGCACTGCCGCCGGCACGGCATCTGGCTGGTGGCCGACGACGCGTACGAGCGCATCGTGTTCGACGGCCAGGGTTACGCCAATGAGCACGCGCCGGGCGTGTTGGGCGAGATCGATCCCGACGAACGCTTCATCAGCGCCAACACGTTCTCGAAGACGTGGACGATGACCGGCTGGCGGGTCGGCTGGCTGGTGGCGCCGCGCTCGTTCATCGCCAATTTTGCCAAGATGGTCGAGTTCAACACCTCGTGCGCGCCGACGTTCGTGCAGCGCGCGGGCATCGTCGCAATCCGCGACGGCGACGAGCTGATCGCGCACACGGTCGCGCGGCTGAAGAGCGCGCGCGACCTTCTGGTGGCGAGGCTGCGCGCGCTGCCGGGCATCGAAGTGGCATCGCCGCCGGGGGCGATGTACCTGTTCTTCCGCGTGCCGGGACTGACCGACGACTCACTCAGGTTCTGCAAGTCGCTGGTCACCGAAGTCGGCCTCGGGCTCGCGCCAGGCATTGCGTTCGGGCCCGAAGGCGAAGGCTACGTGCGCTGGTGCTTCGCGGCCACGCACGGGCTGATCGAGCAGGGGGTGGAGCGGTTGGCGCGGTATCTGCAGCGCGCGAGCTGATGTCGCCCCGGCCCCGGCTTATTCCATTTCTAATTCAATAAAGCACTAATAATCCACGGCCAGGCGACGATCGAGCGGATCCGGTGGTGGTTGTTTTCGAGCGTCAGCAGGCTGGTGGCGAGGTGGTCTTCGAGGGCCGCGATGCTGTCGAAGACGACGTTGTGGAAGTGCTTCTCGCGCAGCTCGTCCCAGACGTGCTCGACCGGGTTCAGCTCGGG
>JAKORH010000370.1 GCA_029777935.1 Pseudomonadota bacterium | reverse complement strand
TGATGCCCGCCTTCGACGCGGCCGCCCAGTTGCTGCGCCATCGTCTGCATGCCGTAGCAGATGCCGAGCACCGGCACGCCGAGTTTGAACACGATGTCCGGCGCCTTGTCGGTCGACTCGCCGTACGCCGACATGTGGCTGCCGGACAGGATGACGCCGCGCGGCGCGAAATCCCGGATCAACGCTTCGCCGACGTCGCAGGGATGGATCTCGCAGTAAACCTTGGCTTCGCGCACGCGGCGCGCGATCAGTTGCGTGACCTGCGAGCCGAAGTCGAGGATCAGGATTCGTTCGTGGCTCATGTGCTTTCTTCTCGCCGACGCCCGACACCCGACGCTATTCGATCCGGTAGTTAGGCGCTTCCTTGGTAATCTTCACGTCGTGCACGTGAGACTCGCGCATGCCGGCGCTCGTGATCTCGACGAATTGCGCGCGCGTGCGCATCTGCTCGATCGTCGCGCAGCCGCAGTAGCCCATGCTCGAGCGCAGCCCGCCGGCGAGCTGGAAGATGATCGCCAGCACGCTGCCCTTGTAGGGCACCATCCCCTCGATGCCCTCCGGCACGTACTTGTCGACGTTGGCATCGTTGTCCTGGAAGTAGCGCTCGGCCGAGCCCTGGCTCATCGCGCCCAGCGACCCCATGCCGCGATAGCTCTTGTACGAGCGGCCCTGGTAGAGGATGACTTCACCCGGCGCCTCTTCAGTGCCGGCGAACATGCTGCCCATCATCACCGCGTAGGCGCCCGCGGCGATGGCCTTGGACACGTCGCCCGAGTAGCGGATGCCGCCGTCGGCGACGATCGGCACTCCGGTGCCTTCGAGCGCCTTGGCGACGTTCGCGATCGCCGTGATCTGCGGTACGCCGACGCCGGCGACGATGCGCGTGGTGCAGATCGAGCCCGGCCCGATGCCGACCTTGACGCCGTCGGCGCCTGCCTCCAGCAGCGCGCGCGCCGCCTCGGCGGTGCCGATGTTGCCGCCGATCACATCGACCTGGGGATAGTTCTTCTTCACCCACTTCACGCGGTCGAGCACGCCCTGGTGATGGCCATGCGCGGTGTCGACGATCAGCACGTCGACGCCGGCCCTGACCATCATTTCGGCACGTTCGTCGGAGTCCGGCCCGGTGCTTATCGCGCCGCCGACACGCAGTTTTCCCTGCTCGTCCTTGGCCGCGTTCGGATGCTCGGTGGCCTTGGTGATGTCCTTGACCGTGATCAGCCCACGCAGTTCGTAGTCGCCGTTGACGACCAGCACGCGCTCCAGCCGATGCTTGTGCATCAGCGCCTTGGCCTCGTCGAGGCTCGCCCCCTCGCGCACCGTGACCAGGCGCTCCTTCGGCGTCATCACCTCGGACACTTTCGCGTCGAGCCGCGTCTCGAACCGCAGGTCGCGGTTGGTGACGATGCCGACCACGCGCTTGCCCTGCACTACCGGCAGGCCGGAGAACTTGTGCGTGCGCTGCAGAGCGATCGCGTCGGCCACGCGCATGTCGGGCGGAATCGTGATCGGGTCGCGCAGCACGCCGGCCTCGAAGCGCTTGACCTTCGCGACTTCGGCCGCCTGCTTCTGTGGCGTCAGGTTCTTGTGGACGATACCGATGCCGCCTTCCTGCGCCAGCGCGATCGCCAGCTGCGCCTCGGTCACGGTATCCATCGCGGCCGAAACGAGCGGCAGGTTCAGCGTGATGTTGCGGGAGAGCTTGGTCGCGAGCTGGGTCTCGCGTGGAAGGACGGTCGAATGGGCCGGGAGGAGGAGAACGTCATCGAAGGTCAGTGCCTTCTGGACTAGCCGCATGGGGAGCCTCGTGACGCAAAAGCGGATTATACGCAGACGGTCGACGCGGGCGGCGCGCGGACCGCGCGGGATCGGTCCGACGGACTATTGCCCGGTACCCGCCCGGGCCGCAGAATCCGCGCGACTGAAGGAGATGCCATGCCTCTACGTGTTCTCAAGCCGATCTTCGCCCTGCTGCTGCTCGGCTTCGCGGCCGGCGCCGGCGCGCAGTGGGCTTGGCGCGATGGCAACGGCCGGCTGGTCGTCTCCGACCAGCCGCCTCCGCAGGGCGTGAAGCCGAGCCAGATCGTGCGCCAGCCTGCCGGCGCCGGCCCGGTGCAGCCGTCGGCGCCGGTGTACGTGACCGACGCGCCGGCGCCCAAGCCGGAGGCCAAGGCTGAAGCGAAGAAAGCGCCGCCGCCGGGCGCTGCGCCGAAGACTCTGGCTGAACGCGACATGGAGTTTCAGAAACGTGCGCAGGAGCGCGCCGACGCGGACAAGAAGGCCGCCGAGGAGCAGGCGCGCAAGCAGCAACTCGCGCAGGATTGCGAACGCATGCGCGGATATCTGCGCGCGCTCGAAGACGGGCGCCGCATCGCGCGCACCGACGCGCAGGGCAATCAGGTCGTCCTCGACGATTCGGCGCGTGCCGACGAGATTGCGCGCGCGCGCTCCCGGCTCGCGAGCGACTGCAAATAGGACCCAGGCGGGTTTCAGATTCGCCGGCCCTGCCGCCGCAGCGCGGCGCGCATCCGGCGCGCTTCTTTCGGATCGATCGTCAGCGGCCGATAGATCTCGATGCGGTCGCCGTCGGCGACCGGTTCATCGAGCGAACGGCGCCGGCTGAACACACCGACCGCGGGGGCGTCGAGGGCCATTTGCTCCGGTGACAGCAGGCCCGCGGCGGCGATCGCGTCCCGCAGCGTCGCGCCGGCCGGCAACTGCACAGCGACCACCGTCGCCTGTCCCGGCCGCGCCACCACGACGCTCGCAAGCACCTGCGCGCGCTCATCCGCCATGCAGCGCCTCCGCCCGGCGCGTGAACGAATCCACCAGCGTCGCGGCGATCTCCCCGAACACCGGCGCGATCGCGCGCCCGAGCAGGCCGGCGGCGAACTGGTAGTGGAGGTTCAGGTGCACGCGGCAGGCGTCGGCGCGCAGTGCGCGGAAGGTCCACTGCCCGTGCAGGCGGCGGAACGGGCCGTCGATCAGCTCCATGTCGATCCGCTCGTACGGCGTGTGCTGGTTGCGGGTCGTGAAGCGGCCGCGCGCGCCGTGATAGCGGATCTCGATCGTTGCATCGCGCGTGCCGTCGGCCTGCGGCCGCACGTGGCTGGCCGCGCACCACGGCAGGAACTCGGGGTAATCCTCGACGCACGCCACCAGATCGAACATCTGTTGCGTGCTGAAAGGCACCAGGACACTGCGTTCGACGCGATGCATGAGCGTGCGATTATTCGGGCGGATGGCAGGGCGAACAATGTCGATTATCCAGAACAAGAAGGCCTTTCACGACTACTCGATCGAGGAGCGCTTCGAGGCTGGCGTGGCGCTGCAGGGCTGGGAGGTCAAGTCGATCCGCGCCGGGCAGGTGCACCTGCGCGAGGCCTACGTGATCGTGCGCGACGGCGAGCTGTATCTGCTGAACGCGCACGTCACGCCGCTTGCGACCGCGTCCACGCACATCCAGCCGGAACCCACGCGTACGCGCAAGCTGCTGCTGCACGCGGCCGAGATCCGCAAGCTGATCGGCAAGGTCGAGCGCGCCGGCTATTCGCTGGTGCCGCTCGACCTGCATTACTCGAAGGGCCGCATCAAGCTCGAGTTCGGCCTCGCCAAGGGCAAGCGGCAATTCGAGAAGCGCGCGGCCGAGGAGGAGAAGGACTGGAAGCGCCAGCAGCAGCGGCTGCTCAAGCACCGTACGCGCTGAGCGGTGCGTCGGCGCGCGCGAACCGCTATGCGGGATTCGGCTGGCCGCGGACGACGGTCAGCGCGGTGGCGATCAGGCTGCTGACGTCGGCGAGATTGGCCGGCACGATCAGCGTGTTGCTGGTCTTCGCCAGTCCGCCGAACGCATCGACGTAGCGCTCGGCGACTTTCAGATTCACCGCCTCCATCCCGCCTGGCGTCTGGATCGACTGCGCGACCTTGCGGATCGCCTCGGCGGTGGCTTCGGCGATCGCCAGCACAGCCGCGGCCTGCCCCTGCGCGTTGTTGATCTGCGCCTGCTTGTCGCCTTCGGACTTGGCGATCGCCGCCTCCTTCTGGCCGGTGGCGATGTTGATCTGCTCCTGCTTGCGGCCCTCGCTCGATGCGATCAGCGCGCGCTTCTCGCGCTCGGCGGTGATCTGCGCCTGCATCGCGCGCAGGATCTCAGCCGGCGGCGTCAGGTCCTTGATCTCGTAGCGCAGCACCTTCAC
>JAKORH010000369.1 GCA_029777935.1 Pseudomonadota bacterium | reverse complement strand
TGGCCGGAGGCCGAATGGCCGCCCAGGTTGCGGTGCAGGATGTTCGTGAACTCCTCGATGAAGGTCTCGAGCTTGATCGCGACGCGGTCGATGTCGTGCGCGAACCGGTTGTACGCGACCACCGCGGGGATCGCGGCGAACAGGCCGATCGCGGTCGTCACCAGCGCCTCGGCGATGCCGGGGGCGACGGTCGCCAGCGTCACCTGCTGCAGCCCGGCCAGGCCGATGAACGCGTGCATGATGCCCCAGACGGTGCCGAACAAGCCCACGTACGGCGACACCGAGCCGACCGAAGCGAGGAACGACAGGTGGACCTCGACCGCGTCGACCTCGCGCTGGAAGCTCGCGCGCATCGCGCGGCTGGCCCCGTCCATCAGCGCGTTCGGGTCGGTGATGCGCCGCTCGCGCAGCTTCTGGTACTCGCGCATGCCGCTGGCGAAGATGCGCTCCATCGGCCCCGCCTGCCGGGCGTTCTGCGCGGCCGCCGCGTACAGGTCGTTCAGGCTGGTGCCGGACCAGAAGTCGCGCTCGAAGTCGTCGTTCAGCGCGTTCACGCGCTTGAGCGCGAACACCTTGCGGAAGATCGCGGTCCAACTGCCGACCGACACCAGCACCAGCAGCAGCATCACGAGCTGCACCACCCAGCTCGCGTTGAGCACCATGTTTGCGAACGACATGTCCTGATTCATTCTTGCAGCACTTCCAGAATAGATTGCGGGATTCTCGCGGGCTTCAGGGTGGCGGCGTCGACCCAGCCGATCCGGATGCGCGCGCTGCACAGCAGCGGCGCGGCATCCTGCCCCGTATGCTCCGATTTTAATAGCGCCTGCTGCGCCACGGTGATCGACGCCTGGCCCGCGGCCTCGAGCCGCGCGGTCACGTGCAGCAAATCGTCGAGCCGCGCCGGGCGGCGGTAGCGCGCATGGCTTTCAACCACGACGAACATGCCGCCGCCACGCTCGGCGAGGCGGCGCTGCTCGATGCCGAACGAGCGCAGCCACTCGGTGCGCGCGCGCTCGAAGACCTTCAGGTAATTGGCGTAGAAGACGATGCCGCCGGCGTCGGTGTCTTCCCAGTAGACGCGCACCGGCAACGTGAACAGGCCGCGCTTTTCCGTCATCCGCGTGCTCCGAGCAGCGCGCGCAGCCGCTCGGCAGCCTCCTCGAGTTGCGCCATCGCGCTCGCGGTGGAAAAGCGCACGAAGCGGGCGGTTTCCGCCTGGCCGAAGTCGCGCCCCGGCGTGACCGCGATGTGCGCCTTCTGCATCAGCTCG
>JAKORH010000368.1 GCA_029777935.1 Pseudomonadota bacterium | reverse complement strand
CGCGCCTGCGGCGCTGTCCCCCCGAGGGGGGTGAGAGCCGCGGCTCCAAGCTCGCCTGCGCGAGCTTGGACGGCTCGAACGCCCGTCGCGTCCCGCGACGGGCTCTTCGAGCCATCTTGGGGCGGCCCGGCGATGGCTCATCTGCGGATGCGAGGTCGGTTGACCCGCGCGCGCGGCGCGTACCTGGACCGCGTGCCGGCGTAGGCGTCGGGACGCGCCAACTCGCGCTTCAGGCGCGCGATCTCCTCGGCCAGTTCGTCGACCGACGGGCCGGGCTTGTAGCGCTTGGGAAACGTCATCCGCTGCCAGTTCTCGCCGGCGCCTTCCCACGAGTTGTCGGGCGCGGGTGTGCTCGCGGCGGGGGTTTCGAGGCTGGAGGCGGCCTTGTTGAATTCGGCCTCCGCCCCCTGCATCGCGGACTTGACCGACTGCACGGCGCTGCGCGCTTCCTCCTGCAGCTTCTTCAGCTCCGCCAGTTCCATCTCGCGATTGATGTCGGCCTTGACCTGGCTGACGTAGCGCTGCGCCTTGCCGACCCAGTCGCCGACCGTGCGCGCGACCTTGGGCAGGCGCTCCGGGCCGAGCACGACGAGCGCGACGGCGCCAATGACCGCCAGTTCACCGAAACTGAAATCGAACATGCGGGTCGGGCGTCGGGCGTCGAGCGTCCGGCGTCAAGGCGATGCGCGCCCGACGCCCGGCGTCAACACCCGACGAGAGAATCAGGACTTCTCTTTGGCCTGCACGTCGATCGTCTGGCCGACCTGCTTGGCTTCCTCGACTTTCGCCGGCGGCTTGGCGGCTTCCGCGTTGCCTTCGGCCACACCTTCCTTGAAGCCCTTGATCGCGCCGCCGAGATCCTTGCCGATGTTCCGCAGCTTGCCGGTACCGAACACCAGGATGATCACCAGCAGGACGATCAGCCAATGCCAAATCGACAACGAACCCATATTCAGCTCCTATAGACGTTTCCACGGCCGGGCGCCGCCCAGCACGTGCACGTGCAAGTGGTAGACCTCTTGCCCGCCGTCCGGGCCGTTATTGATGACGACACGACATCCGTTCGTGGCGCCTTGTTCTCGTGCAAGCCGCGGTGCGACAAGCAACATTTTACCCAACAACGCCGCGTGCCGCTGCTGCGCGTCGGCCAGCGACGCGAAGTGTTCCTTCGGCACCATCAGCAGGTGCACCGGCGCGGCCGGGTGGATGTCCGGGAACACGATGAATTCGTCGTCCTCGTGGACGAGCCGGGCGGGAAGCTCTCCCTTGACGATGCGGCAGAAGATGCAGTTCGGGTCGTGGGTCATTTGGCGTCGGGCGTTGGCGTCGGGCGTCGGGCGTTGGGAGTCATTGTCCGCGGCTGATGGCTTTGCGGGCGGCCTTCTCTTCCAGCCCCGACGTGCCGGCACGGCGCTCGAGTTCGACCAGCACTTCCTCGGGGCGCAGGTCGTAGTGCGCGAGGAGCACCAGACAATGGAACCACAGGTCGGCGGTCTCGGCGACGATGCGGTCGCGCGCGCCGTCCTTGGCCGCCATCACGGTTTCGGTGGCCTCTTCGCCGATCTTCTTCAGGATCGAATCGGGTGCCCGGGCGAGCAACCGCGCGACGTAGGACCGGTCAGGGTCACCGCCCTTGCGCGACTCGATCACGTCGGCGAGCTTGCGCAGCGTCTCGTCGTTCATTTGCGGTAGATGAGTTCAGGGTCCTTCAGCACCGGATCGACCGTGTGCCATGCGCCGCCGTCGAGGCGGCGGAAAAAGCAGCTTTCGCGTCCGGTATGGCAGGCGATGCCGCCGGCCTGCTCGACCAGATACAGCACCACGTCGCCGTCGCAGTCGAGCCGGAGCTCTCCGACACTCTGCCGATGGCCGGACTCCTCGCCCTTGCGCCACAGCTTGCCGCGCGAGCGCGAGAAGTAGACCGCCTGCCCGGACGCGGCGGTTTCGGCCAGCGCCTCGCGATCGGCCCACGCAACCATCAGCACGCGGCGCGTCGAGGCATCCTGCGCGATCACCGGCACGAGTCCGCGCTCGTCGAAGGCGATGTCGTCGAGCCAGCTCATCGGAATACCCTGTCGCTGCGCGCCAAGGATTCGCGCTTCTTGGGGCCGCCCGGCGCGCTCATTCCAGCCTCATCGGAATCCCCTGCGCGGCGAGATATTCCTTTGCCTGCCGCACGGTGAATTCGCCGTAGTGGAAGATCGAGGCCGCGAGCACCGCGTCGGCACCGCCCTGCGCGATGCCGTCGGCCAGGTGCTGAAGCGTGCCGACACCGCCGGAGGCGATCACCGGAATCGGCACCGCGTCGGCGACGGTGCGCGTCAAGTCGAGGTCGAAGCCCATCTTCGTGCCGTCGCGATCCATGCTCGTGAGAAGGATCTCGCCCGCGCCGAGTTCCGCCACCCGGCGCGCCCAGTCGATCGCATCGAGCCCCGTCGGCGTGCGGCCGCCGTGCGTGTAGACCTCCCAGCCGCGTGACGGATCGTGCGCGACGCGGCTTCGCGCGTCAGGTTGCGGGTCGACGCGGCGTCGCGCGTCAGGTTGTGGATCGACGCGGCGTCGCGCGTCGATGGCTACCACGATGCACTGCGAGCCGAACCGCGCGGTCGCCGCGGCGACGAGTTGCGGGTCCTGCACCGCCGCCGTGTTGATCGAGATCTTGTCGGCGCCTGCGTTCAGCAGCCGGCGCACGTCATCGACCTTGCGCACGCCCCCGCCGACCGTCAGCGGAATGAACACCTGCTCAGCGACGGCTTCGATCACGTGCAGGATGATGTCGCGCTGATCGGAGCTGGCGGTGATGTCGAGGAAGGTCAGTTCGTCCGCGCCCTGCTCGTCGTAGCGGCGCGCGATTTCGACCGGATCGCCGGCGTCGCGCAGCGCGACGAAATTGACGCCCTTGACCACGCGGCCCGCGGTCACGTCGAGGCAGGGAATAATGCGTTTCGCGAGCATTGGAGGCCACGCTGAAGCCAAGCATAGTGCAACCGGTGCCTGCGCCGGGCCCTCGCCGTCCGCGGCGCGGCCACCTGATCGTGTTCGCGCTCGCCGTCGCAGTCACGGCCGCGCTCGCTGCCGCGGCATTCGTGATCGATTCGCTGGGCATCTCGCCGCGGCTGCTCGCGCCCTACCTGGAGCGGCGCGCCAGCGGGCATAACGCGCTGATCGAGACCGCAGCGCGCGCGGCGAGCCGCGTCCTGGTCGCGGCCGATCGCGGCGAACTGCTTCCGCGCGTCGACTATCCCGTCTGGACCGGCGCGCGGGTTCGCCCGCGCGCGGCCTCGCAGGCGAAGGACACCGGGCGCGTGGTCCTGGTTGGCAGCCCGGCCGCGGCTGCGACGGCGATCGGGAACGCGGAGCCCGGCGACGTGATCGAATTCCTGCCCGGAACCTACCGCTTCAGCGGCACATCGATCGAAGTTTCCCGCGCGGGCAGCGCCGACGCACCGATCACCGTCCGCGCCGAGCGGCTCGGCGACGCGGTCCTGGAGTTCGCGCTGCTGGAAGGGTTCCATGTGCGCGCGCCGTACTGGGTGTTCGAGAATCTCGTCGTGCGCGGGGTGTGCGCCACGCACGACCAGTGCGAGCATGCATTTCACGTCGTCGGACCGGCCCACGACGTCGTGATCCGCAACAACGCGCTGCGCGACTTCAACGCGCACATCAAGATCAACGGCGACGGCCGGCAGTTTCCCGACGCGGGAAGAATCGATGCCAACACGCTTCTGAACACGGCGCCGCGCCGGACCGACGCGCCGGTGACGCCGATCGACCTCGTCGCCGCCAGCGGCTGGACCATCGAGGGCAACCTGATCGCCGACTTCGTGAAGGCGGGCGGAGATCACACGAGCTACGGTGCGTTCGCCAAGGGTGCCGGCGCCGACAACCGTTTCGTCCACAACGTCGTGCTGTGCGAGCATCGCCTGCGCGGCGCGCCGGGCCGGCGCGTCGGGCTGTCGCTCGGCGGCGGCGGCAGCAGCCCGCAGGGCTGCCGCGACGGGCGCTGCGCGGTCGAGCAGTCGGGCGGCGAAATCGCGGGCAACCTGATCGCATCCTGCTCCGACGAAGGGATCTACCTGAACCGCGCCGCCGGGGCCCTGGGGTCGCACAACACCGTCCTCGACACCGCCGGCGTAGTCGTGCGCTATTCGCAGAGTTCGGCACGGGCCGACGGCAACCTGATCGACGGGGCGCTGCGTACACGCGACGGTGCTACCCTGCTTGCACAGGACAACCGGACCAGTGCGCCGGCTCTGGGCTTCGTCGGGCTGCACCCGGTGCGACGGCTGTTCCGGCATCCGGATGAACTCGATCTGCGCTGGTCGGATGCGCCCCCGCGACGCCAGCAGAGCGGCGATCCCGCACCGCCCGACCTCTGCGACGCTGCGCGCCCCGTCCTGCCTGCCTACGGGGCTTTCGACGACTTCGCGCTTTGCCTGCTGCGCGCCGGTGACCGCTCTCCGTAGCGAGCCGCGGTCCGCGCCGCGTCCGGCGCCGGCTCCGATGGTCAGTCTTCGTCGGTCAGGTCGTCCGCGCGCGCCTGCGCGGCCTTGAAGTCGAGCGTGCCTTCGTACAGCGAGCGGCCGAGGATCGCCGCTTCGATGCCCTCGTTCTCGACCGCGCACAGCGCCTCGATGTCCTTGATCGACGCCACGCCGCCGCTAGCGATCACGGGGATCTTGACCGCGCGCGCCAGTTCGACCGTGTCCTCGATGTTCACTCCCGCCAGCATGCCATCGCGGCCGATGTCGGTGTAGAGGATCGCGTCGACGCCGTAGTCCTCGAATTTGCGCGCCAGATCGACCACGTCGTGGCCGGTGAGCTTGCTCCAGCCGTCGGTCATCACCTTGCCGGCCTTGGCATCGAGCGCGACGATCACGTGGCCGCCGAAGGCGCTGCAGGCATCATGCAGGTAACCGGGATTCTTGACCGCGGCGGTGCCGATCACGACGAAGCGCACGCCGTCGTCGATGTAGCGTTCGATCGTGTCCATGTCGCGGATGCCTCCGCCCAGTTGCACCGGCACCTCGTCACCCACGGCCTGCACGATCCTCTTGATCACCGCTTCGTTGATCGGGCGGCCGGAGCGCGCTCCGTTCAGGTCGACCACGTGCAGCCGGCGCGCACCCTGCTCGACCCAGTGACGCGCCATCGCGACCGGATCGTCGGAGAACACGGTGGCGCTCTTCATGTCGCCCTGGCGCAGGCGCACGCACTTGCCGTCTTTCAGGTCGATGGCAGGAATCAGCAGCATGGACGTTCTGGATCGGAGCGGCGGCTCGAAGCGTCGCTGCGGGCGGGAGGGAACGGGGAGTTGCCGGAACGGCCGGAATCAGGGATTCCAGCGAGTGAAGTTTTCGTAGAGCCTGAGTCCGGCGGCGGCGCTCTTTTCGGGGTGAAACTGCGTGGCAAAAATATTATCCCGTGCCACTGCGCAGGTAAAGATCACGCCATAGTCCGTTTCGCCGACCGTCAGGCTCACCTCGGCTGGCGCAACAAAGTAGCTGTGCACGAAGTAGAAGTAGGCGCCGTCGGCGATCCCGTCCCACAGCGGATGTGGCCGCGCCTGGCGCACGCGGTTCCAGCCCATGTGCGGCACCTTCAGTCGCGCGCCGGAACGCCTCATGTCGGCGTCGCGGAAGCGCACCACCGCACCGGGGAACAGGCCCAGCCCCGGCGTCGGCGTTCCCGGCGCGCGCGTCTCCTCCGAGTAGGCGAACAGCATCTGCTCGCCGATGCACACCGCGAGCACCGGCTTCGCGTCGGCCGCGCGCCGCACCGCGTCCTCCAGCCCCGCTTCGCGCAGGTAGCGCATGCAGTCCGGCATCGCGCCCTGGCCGGGAAACACGACCCGCGACGCCCGCTCGATGATCGCGGCATCGCTGGTCACGACCACGGTTTCCCTCGGCGCTACGTGCTCGATCGCCTTCGCGACCGAGCGCAGGTTGCCCATGCCGTAGTCGATGACCGCGATCACGGTGCCAACGTCTTGCGTGTACGCGAGGCCGCGGCCCGCACGTGCAGGCAAGGCGACACGCGAGGCGAAGGATTCGGCCGGCTCGCTCCGGGCGGCCGCGCGCTCGCGCGACAACCAAGGCTACGCCAGGACATGGCTACAACGTGCCCTTTGTGGAAGGCACCGCGCCCGCAGCCCGCGGGTCCGGCTCCACTGCCATGCGCAGCGCACGCGCGAAGGCCTTGAACACGGTCTCGCACTGGTGGTGCGCGTT
>JAKORH010000042.1 GCA_029777935.1 Pseudomonadota bacterium | reverse complement strand
GTTGTGCAGTTCCTCGCCGCCGATCAGGATGCCCCACGGCGCGACATTGGTGCTCGCATCCGGGCTGTCGAAGTTGCGGTAGCCCCAGAAGTGGCCGACGCCGTTGATGACGCCCGCGGCGAAGACCGGAATCCAGATCATCTGCACCGCCCACACGGCGATGCCGGCGACGCCGAACAGCAGCACGTCGGCGATCAGCATTACGCCGCAGCCCTGCCAGGTGAAGCGCGAGTACAGGTTGCGCTCGATCCAGTCGTTCGGCGTGCCGTGCCCGTAGCGTGCCAGCGTCTCCTTGTTCTTCGCCTCGGCCCGATACAGCTCGGCGCCGGTCGACAGCACGGTCTTCAGGCCGCGCGTCTGCGGGCTGTGCGGATCGTCGACCGTCTCGCACTTGGCGTGGTGCTTGCGGTGGATCGCGACCCACTCCTTGGTTTGCATGCCCGTCGTCAGCCACAGCCACAGGCGGAAGAAATGAGCGACGACGGGGTGAAGATCGAGTCCGCGGTGCGCTTGCGAGCGGTGCAGGTAGATCGTGACCGCCGCGATCGTGACGTGCGTGAGCGCGAGCGTCGCGACGATTACTTGCCACCACGAGAGGGCGAACAGGCCGCCGTCGAGGAATTCCAGAAGTTGCATGCAGTCTCCGGTCGGGATACGGCCGCCGCGGCACTCCGGGGCTGCCGCGGCGATGAAAGCTCGGATTGTACGGACCGTGACGCCGTTCGAACAGGGTTTCAGCCGGATGGCGGAGAGCCCGGATTCCACCCGAATATCCGCACTTCGCGCTGGGGAAACGGGATGTCGATTCCGGCCGCACGAAACCGCGCCAGGATTGCCTGCGCGACCAGCGACTGGACGTTCATGCGTCCCCGCTCGGGATCGGCGATCCAGAAACCGACTTCCAGATCGAGCCCGTCAGCGCCGAAGCCGAGCAGCATCGCGGCCGGCGCAGGGTCGGCCAGCACGCGCGCCGTCGCGGCGGCCGCCTCCTCCATCAGCGCGAGCGCGCGCTGCAGGTCCGTCGCGTAGGCCACCGATACCTTGACCGCCACGCGCACGCGCGGATCGCTGTACGAATGGTTGATGACCGCGGAGGACACCAGCATCTCGTTGGGCACGATGGCCTCGGTGCCGTCAGGCGCCCGCACGACCGTGTAACGCGTGCGGATCTGGGTCACCACGCCGTGGTACTTGTCGACCGTGATCAGGTCGCCGATGCGCAGGCTGCGGTCGAGCAGGATGACGAAGCCGCTGACGTAGTTCGAGGCGATCCGCTGCAGCCCCAGTCCGAGGCCGACGCCGAGCGCGCCGCCGAACACCGACAGCACGGTCAGATCGATGCCGGCCAGCGACAGCGCGAGCAGCACGCCCAGCGTGAGCAATGCCGCGCGCACGAGCCAGGCGGCCGCCACGCGCACGTTCATGTCGATCGTCGTCGCGCGCAGCAGCCTAGCTTCGAGCGCCGAACCGATCCACAGCGCGACCAGCAGCGTGATGAGCACGGACAGCGTGCCGGTGAGGAGCGTCCACAGGCTGACCTCGACGCGCCCGAGCGGCAGGCTGTGCGTGGCGAGCCACTGCACCACGTCGTCGAGCACGCCCACCAGGTGCAGCGCGACCGCCAGCCACACGACCGCCGCGATCGAGCGCTCGAAGAGGCTCAGTATCGCCGCGCGCGGAAACACCCGCCGCAGCACGTAAACGAGCAAGCGCACCAGCGCCATCGCACCGAGCAGCGTCATCGCCAGCCGCAGCAGCCGCGCGTCGCCCGCTTGCGGCAGCCGCCCCGCCAACCGCAACACGCCCTCGCCGGCCCACAGCAGCGCCTGCGCGGCAATCGGAAACGAGAGACGGCGAAAGCCCTCGATCGAGAAGCGCAGCGCATCGGCCTGCGTGCCGCCGGCGGCGATCCGCTGCGCCAGGCGCGCCTCGACCCGGTGCCGCACGATGCGCGCGGCGAACCAGCCGCCGACCAGCGCGCAGCCGATCGCGATTACGCTCCAGAAATGCGCCGGCCGCACCAGGCCTTCGCTCAACGCCAGCAGCAGTTCCTGCAGCGGCGAGTTGTTCATCGGCGTCGCTCCAGCACCGCGGCAAAGAACCCGTCCGTGTCGTGCAGGTGCGGCAGCATCACGAACCACGGCGCGAAGCGCTCGGCATCATCGATCGCGATCTTCTGTGCCGCGAGCACGTCGGCGGCAGGAACGACCGCGAACTCGGGCCGCTCGGCGACGAAGCGCTCGACGACCTGCTGGTTCTCCAAAGCCAGCAGCGAGCAGGTCGCATACACGAGGCGACCACCCGGCTTGACCAGGCGGCTGGCCGCCCGCAGCACCCGCGCCTGCACCTCGTTCACGCGCGTCAGTTCGGCCTCGTCGAAGCGCCACTTCAGATCCGGATTGCGCCGCAGGGTGCCGCTGCCCGAGCAGGGCGCGTCGACCAGCACGCGGTCGATCTTGCCGGAGAGCCTCTTGACGCGCGGGTCGTTCTCGCTCGCGATCCCCGCCGGGTGCACGTTCGACAGCCCGCTTCTCTTCAGTCGCGGCCCGAGCCCGGCCAGCCGCCTGGCGTGGATGTCGAACGCGTAGATGCGCCCGCTGGACCGCATCAGGCTGCCGAGGGCGAGCGTCTTGCCGCCGGCGCCGGCGCAGAAGTCGACCACCATGTCGCCGCGCTTCGGTGCCACCAGCCGCGCGACCAGCTGGCTGCCCTCGTCCTGCACTTCGATCAGCCCGTCCTGATACAGCGGCCAGCGTGTCAGCGCGGGCTTCTCGGCGAGCCGGATGCCGTCGGGCGAGCAGCGCGTCGGTTGCGCGTCGAGCGGCGCGTGCTCGCGCGCCGCCTGCCGCAACCGTGCCAGCACCTCGTCGCGTTGCGCCTTGATCGTGTTCACGCGCAGATCGAGCGGCGCCGGCTGCGCCAGCGCCGCGAACAGCGGCTCGGCGTCGTGATACTGCGCGGCCACATGCGCGAACAGCCACACCGGAGCCTCGGCCCGGATCGCCGCCGGCAGCCGCGCCAGGTCCATCGCCAGCGCGTGGCGTACCGCGCGCTCGTCGGCCCCGAGGGCGCGCGGGCCGAGCGCGTCGATGCCGTGCTGCCGCGCCAGTGCCACCAGTGCGGCGAGCCTGGGTGCGCGCGCCGGGTGCGCGGGTGCCAGCTGCGCGGACAGCGTCGCGTATCGGCGCAGCGCGAAGAACGTCGCCTCCGCGATCAGGCTGCGGTCGCGCGCGCCCAGCGCGCGCTGCTGCTTGAAGAAGCGCGACATCACCGCATCGGCCGGACCGTCGAAGCGCAACACCCGCGCCAGCAGGTGCGCGAGGCCGTCGATCACCTGCGCGGTGATGCGCCTGCCGTTCATGCGGCGAGCGCAGCCTGCGCGTCGGCGGGCAGATCGCGCGCGATCACGCGACCGTTCTCCAGACGGATTCTCCCTTCGCAGATCCAGCGCACGCAGCGCGGCAGCAAGCAGTGCTCCTGTGCCAGCACGCGCGCGGCCAGGCTGTCTTCCGTGTCATCGGCGCGCACGCCGACCGCGGCCTGCGCGATGATCGGCCCGCCGTCGACTTCGCCGGAGACGAAATGCACGGTGCAGCCGTGCACCTTGACGCCGGCTTCGAGCGCGCGCCGGTGCGTGTGCAGGCCGGGAAACAGCGGCAGCAGCGACGGATGGATGTTGATCAGCCGGCCCTGATAACGATCGACGAAACGTGGCGTCAGCACGCGCATGAAGCCCGCCAGCACGACGAGCGCCGGCGCATCGGCGTCGATCGCGTCGGCCAGCGCGGCCTCGAATGCCTCGCGTGACGCGAAGTCGCCGTGCGCGATGACGCGCGCCGGCACGCCGGCGTCGCGCGCGAAGGCGAGCCCCGCGGCGTTAGCGCGGTTGCTGATCACGCATGCGACGCGCGCCTCGAGCATGCGCGCCCAATCCTCGGCGCGCGCGCAGCGCAGAATCGCTTCGAGATTGCTGCCGCGCCCCGAGATCAGGCAAACGATGTTTCGCATCGCGGTCATTCTACGGGGAGCGCGCAGGCCGCTTCTATAATCGCAGCGCATCAATCTTGGCGACCGATGAAGATCTTCCGCGGCCTTCCCGCGACCGACCAGCGCCGCCCGTGCGCGCTCGCGATCGGCAACTTCGACGGCGTGCACCGCGGTCATCGCGCGCTGCTGACGCGCGTCGTGGCGGCCGCGCGCGCACGCGGGCTGATCGCGGCGGTGATGACGTTCGAGCCGCATCCGCGCGAACTGTTCGCGCCGGAACAGGCCCCGGCGCGCGTGGCGAATCTGCGCGACAAGCTCGAGGGACTGAAGGCCTGCGGCGTCGATCACGTGTACCTGCAGCACTTCAACCGCCGCTTCGCGTCGATGCCGGCGCAGGACTTCATCGACCGCATGCTGGTCGAAGGCTGCGCGTTGCAGTGGCTCGCGGTCGGCGCGGACTTCCGTTTCGGTGCGCGCCGCGCCGGCGATCTGGCGTTGCTGCGGCAGCACGCCGCACGCGGCGGCTTCGAGGTCGAGCAGATCGAAACCGTCACCAACGACGGCGAGCGCGTGTCGAGTTCCGCGGTGCGGGCGGCGCTGGCGCGCGGCGACCTCGCGCGCGCCGCGCACCTGCTGGGTCACCCGTATTCGATCACCGGCCGCGTGCTCCACGGCGCCAAGCGCGGCCGCACGCTGGGCTTCCCGACGCTGAATCTGCGCATCGCGCACAAGCGTCCGGCCGCGCAAGGCATCTACGCGGTGCGCGTGCACGGCATCGGCGAGCGCCCCTGGCCGGGCGTGGCCAGCGTCGGCGTGCGGCCGACGGTGGAGAACAGCGGCCGCTGGCTGCTCGAGGTGCACCTGTTCGACTTCGCCGACCAGATCTACGGGCATCTGGTGCGGGTCGAGTTCATCCAGAAACTGCGCGACGAAGAGAAGTACGACACGCTCGATCAACTGACCCAGGCGATCCGCAACGACGCCGATCAGGCACGCGCGCTGCTTGCGAACAGCGCGGTCTAGCTCTCATCAACCTTGAAGAGCCCGAGGGGGCTAAGCACCATGGCTGACGACGCCAAACGCCCAGCGTCCAAGACGAAACCGCCGGCCGATCCGGCGAGCAAGAAGTACCCGCTGAACCTCCCCGACACGCCGTTTCCGATGCGCGGTGATCTACCCAGGCGCGAGCCGCAGTGGGTCAAGGAGTGGGACGAGCGCAAGGTCTACCAGTCGATCCGCCAGGCGCGCGCGGGCGCGCCGAAGTTCATCCTGCACGACGGTCCGCCGTATGCGAACAGCGAGATCCATCTCGGCACGGCGGTGAACAAGATCCTGAAGGACATCGTCGTCAAGACGCGCTCACTGGCCGGCTTCGACGCCGTGTACGTGCCGGGCTGGGACTGCCACGGCATGCCGATCGAGATCTTCATCGAGAAGAAGTTCGGCAAGAACCTGCCGCGCGCGGAAGTGCAGGCCAGGGCGCGCGCGCACGCGACCGAGCAGATCGCGCTGCAGATGAAGGGCTTCAAGCGGCTCGGCGTGCTCGGCGATTGGGACAACCCGTACAAGACGATGACGTTCAAGGCCGAGGCGGACGAGATCCGCACGCTCGGCCGGATGATCGAGCGCGGCTTCGTGTACCGGGGGCTGAAGCCCGTGAACTGGTGCTTCGACTGCAACTCGGCGCTGGCCGAGGCCGAGGTGGAGTACATCGACAAGAAGACGCCGGTGATCGACGTCGCGTTTCCACTGTCCCGGGCCGACGAGGCCAAGGTCGCCGCGGCCTTCGGCGTCGCTTTGCTCGGCAAGCCGACCGCGACCGCGATCTGGACCACCACGCCGTGGACGATTCCCGCCAACCAGGCGCTGAACTTCCATCCCGACTTCACCTATGCGCTGGTCGACTGCGGCGACCGGCTGCTGATCCTCGCCGAACCACTCGCCGATTCGTGCCTGCAACGCTACGGGCTGAAGGGGCGCGTGCTCGCCACCTGCGCGGGCAAGACGCTGGAGCGGGTGCGCTTTCGCCATCCGCTCGCCGCGCTCGACCGCGGCTTCGACCGCGAAGCGCCGGTGTATCTGGGCACCTACGTGACCGCGGACGCCGGCACCGGCATCGTGCACTCCTCGCCCGCGTACGGCGTGGAGGACTTCGACTCGTGCAAGTCGTACGGGATGACCAACGACGAGATCCTGAACCCGGTGCAGGGCGACGGCCACTTTGCCGCGGACTTCCCGCTGTTCGGCGGCATGAAGATCTGGGACGCGAATCCGAAGGTGATCGACGCGCTGCGCGTGGCCGGCGCGCTGCTGCACGCGTCGACCGACACGCACAGCTACATGCACTGCTGGCGCCACAAGACGCCGCTCGTGTACCGGGCGGCGTCGCAGTGGTTCGTGCGCATGGACGGCGCCACGCGCGAGACGGCCGGCGTGCTGCAGCGGGAGACGGTCGGCGAGACGCTGCGCCAGACGGCGCTGCGCGCGATCGAGCAGACGGCGTTCTACCCCGCCTGGGGCAAGGCGCGGCTGCACGGCATGATCGCCAATCGCCCCGACTGGTGCATCTCGCGCCAGCGCAACTGGGGCGTGCCGCTGCCGTTCTTCCTGCACAAGGAAACCGGCGAGCTGCACCCGCGCACGCTCGAACTGCTGGAAGAGGCGGCGCGGAAGGTCGAGGCGGGCGGCGTGGAAGCGTGGAGCCGCGCGACGGTCGAGGACTTCCTGCCGCCGGCGCAAGCCGCGCAGTACACAAAGATCAACGACATCCTCGACGTGTGGTTCGATTCCGGATCGACCCACCGCACGGTGATGCGCGGCTCGCATGCGGCGGAACTCGCCTACCCCGCGGACATGTATCTGGAGGGATCGGACCAGCATCGCGGCTGGTTTCATTCGTCGCTGCTGACGGGTGCGGCGATCGACGGCCGCGCGCCGTACAGGGCGCTGCTCACGCACGGCTTCGTGGTCGATGCGCTCGGGCGCAAGATGAGCAAGTCGCTCGGCAACGGCATCGATCCGCGCGAGCTCGCCGACCAGATGGGCGCGGAGATCATGCGGCTGTGGGTGGCAGCGACCGACTATTCGGGTGAGATGTCGATCGGCGACGAGATCCTGAAGCGGGTGGTCGAGAGCTACCGCCGCATCCGCAACACGCTGCGCTTCCTGCTCGCCAACACCAGCGACTTCGACCTCGAGCGCGATGCGGTGGCTGTCGGCGAGATGGTCGAGATGGACCGTTACGCGATCGCGCTCACGGCGCAGATGCAGGCCGAGATCCAGGCGTGCTGCGACCGCTTCGAGTTCCACCCGGTGATCGCGCGGTTGCAGACCTTCTGTTCCGAGGATCTGGGCGCGTTCTATCTCGACATCCTGAAAGACCGGCTGTATACGACCGCGCCGGATTCGCGCGCGCGGCGCTCGGCGCAAACGGCGCTGGCGCGCATCACCTCGGCCCTGCTGCGGCTGCTGGCGCCGTACCTGTCGTTCACCGCCGAGGAGGCGTACCGCGTCTTCGTGCGCGACGCCGGCGCGACGATCTTCACCGAGGTCTATCACGAGCTGCCGCCGGTGCCGGCACACGAGGCGCTGCTCGCCAAGTGGGCGCAGATCCGCTCGGCGCGCGCCGAGGCGCTCAAGCAGATCGAGACGCTGCGCGAGGCGGGCAAGCTCGGCTCGTCCCTGCAGGCCGAGGTCGACCTGTACGCGTCGGGCGAGCGCCACGCGCTGCTCGCGACGCTCGGCGACGACCTGAAGTTCGTGCTGATCACGAGCCGCGCGACGCTGCATCCGGCGGCGACACCGGCCGACGAGAAGATCGTCGTCACGCCGACCACGCAACGCAAGTGCGACCGCTGCTGGCACTGGCGCGCCGACGTCGGCGCCCAACCCGAGCACCCGACGCTGTGCGGCCGCTGCGTGACCAACCTTTTCGGCGCCGGCGAGACGCGCAGGGCCGCGTGATGGCGGCGGGCGCAACGACGTGGTGGCAGCGACTCGCGCCGTGGCTGGGGCTGGCGACGATCGTCGTGATCATCGACCAGCTGACGAAGATCGTCATCGAGCGCAAGTTCGACTTCGGTGACGTGCACCCGGTCACGGGCTTCTTCAACCTCGTGCTCACCTACAACAACGGCGCGGCGTTCTCGTTCCTCGCCACTGCGTCAGGCTGGCAGAGCCGGTTCTTCACCGTGGTGGGAATCGCGGCGTCGCTGTTCATCGTCTTCCTGCTGGCGCGGCACGGTGCGCAGCGGCTGTTTGCGCTCGCGCTGGCCATGATCCTCGGCGGCGCGGTCGGCAACGTGATCGATCGGCTGGTTCACGGCCACGTGATCGATTTTCTCGATTTGCACTGGCGCGGCTGGCACTGGCCGGCGTTCAACCTGGCCGATTCGGCGATCGTCGGCGGCGCCGCGCTTCTGATCCTCGACGAGCTACTGCGCGTCAGGAAATCCAAGTAATCTTCCTTTCATGGACCTCGACGGCAAGCGCATCGTGCTCGGCATGAGCGGCGGCATCGCCTGCTACAAGGTGTGCGAGCTGGCGCGCCGGCTGCAGGACGACGGCGCCGAGGTGCAGGCGGTGATGACGCGCGGCGCGCTGCAGTTCGTCACAGCGACCACGCTGCAGGCGCTGACCGGACAGCCGGTGTTCATCGACCAATGGCAGGCGGATGCGAACGGGCGCGTCGACGACGCGATGCCCCACATCGCGCTGACGCGCGGCGTCGACGCGGTCGTTGTGGCGCCGGCCTCCGCCGACTTCATCGCCAAGGTGGCGCACGGCCTGGCCGACGATCTGCTGTCCACGCTGGTGCTCGCGCGCGCGCCGAGTGTGCCGCTGCTGCTCGCGCCGGCGATGAACGTCGAGATGTGGCGGAACCCGGCCACGCAACGCAACGTCGCGCAGGTCAAGGCGGACGGCGCGCTGATTCTCGGACCCGCGAGCGGCGAGCAGGCGTGCGGCGAGGTCGGGCTCGGCCGCATGCTCGAGCCGGGCGAACTGCGCGAGGAACTCGTCGGTTTCTTCCAGCCCAAGCTGCTGGCCGGCAGGCGGGTACTGATCACGGCCGGACCGACGTTCGAACCGATCGATCCGGTGCGCGGGATCACGAACCTGTCGTCGGGCAAGATGGGATTCGCGATCGCGCGCGCGGCGCACGAAGCCGGCGCTTCCGTCACGCTGGTCGCGGGTCCGACCACGCTGCCCGCGCCTCGCGGCGTGCAGCGCGTCGATGTGCAGACCGCCCGCGAGATGCACGATGCGGTGATGGGTTACGCGCATCACGCGGACGTGTTCATCGCGGTGGCGGCGGTGGCCGACTGGCGAGTGGCCAACGCGAGCAGCACCAAACTGAAGCGAACGAAGGGTGCGCCACCTGCGCTCGCGTTCGAGCCCAACCCCGACATTCTGGCCGACGTCGCGGCGCTGAAGCCGCCTCCCTACTGCGTTGGCTTCGCCGCCGAGAGCGACAACGTGATCGCGTATGCACAGGCGAAACTGGAGGCCAAGGGCGTGCCGCTGATCGTGGCCAACCGCGCGCAGGACGCCTTCGGTGCCGACGACAACGAGCTGCACCTGGTCGACGCGGTCGGGGTGGTCACGCTGCCGCGCGCCGACAAGCTCGCCCACGCGCGCGGTCTGGTCGCCGAGATCGCGGCGCGCCTGCAGTCGCAATGACACTTCCTTCCGGCGAGCCGAAGGACGGCGACTTCGTCGCGTACCTGGCGCAGATCGAGCGCCAGCAACTGGCGCAGGTGCCGGCCGCCGCGCCGGCCGCGGCCGATCATGCGCCGAAGGGGGCCGCTGCGGCACAGCAGCCTGCGGCGGCAGCCAAGCCGAAGCCGCGGACGAACGTGGCGGGCGGCATCGTGCTGGGCGTGATCGGACTGTTCTTCCTGATGCTGGGCCTGGCCGGCAACGGCGGCTGGATCTCGCTCGCGCTCGGCGCGTTCCTGCTGTGGCGGGCGGCGAAATTCGTCGCCGACGAAGTGCGCCGGCCGCTGTCCGACGCCCGCACCCTGATGGCAGCGAAGTTTCCGCCCGGCGGCAAGCGCGAATGAAGCTCGAGGTCAAGTTGCTCGACGCGCGGTTGCGCGACCAGTTGCCGCACTACGCGACCGCGGGTTCCGCGGGGCTGGACCTGCGCGCCTGCATCGACGAGCCGGTCGTGCTGCGGGCGGGCGACGCCCAACTCGTACCGACCGGCATCGCGATCCATCTGGCCGATCCGGGCTTCGCCGCGATGATCCTGCCGCGCTCGGGGCTGGGGCACAAGCACGGCATCGTGCTCGGCAATCTCGTCGGCCTGATCGATTCCGACTACCAGGGACAGATCATGGTGTCGTGCTGGAACCGCGGCAAGGAGCCGTTCACGGTCCAGCCGCTGGAGCGCATCGCGCAGATGGTCATCGTGCCGGTGGTGCAGGTCGAACTCGCGGTGGTCGACGAATTCGTCGCCAGCAGCCGCGGCGCCGGCGGCTTCGGCTCCACCGGCAAGCACTGATGCTCGCCGCCTTCTCGCGCTGGCTGCTCGCGGTGTTCGGCTGGCGCGTCGATTTCAAAGGCATGCCGGGGCCGAAGGGCATCGCGATCGTCTACCCGCACACGTCGAACTGGGACTTCGTGATCGGGCTGCTCGCCAAATGGGTGCTGGCGGTGCCGTTGCACTTCGTCGGCAAGGAGAGCCTGTTCCGCGGCTTCACCGGCGCCACGCTCGGCCGGCTGATGTACCTGTGGGGCGGACGCCCTGTCGATCGCCATCGCGCCAGCGGTGCGGTCGAGCAGCTCGCCGCGCTGATGCAGACGAACGACTTCTTCTGGCTGGCACTGTCGCCCGAGGGCACGCGCAAACACCAACCCTTCCTGCGCACCGGCTTCTACCATCTGGCACTGAAGCTCGACCTGCCCGTGGGCCTCGCCTACATCGACTACGCGCACAAGCGAGTCGGCGTCACTGAGTTCGTGAAGATGACCGGCGACGAGGCGCGCGACCTGGCGCTGATCCGCGGGTACTACGCCGACAAGGCCGCCCGCTATCCGGAAAAGGCGAGCGCGATCGTGTTCCGCGATCGCGCCCGCGATGCCTGACTTCGATCAGGCCAGGGTGTCGGCCCAGATCGTCCGCGCCCAGCTCCACGCGAGCGTGCCCTCGATCGCCCACGAGGCGCGGTCCTGGGTCGAGATCCCGCTGGCGCCGGCGACGACCTCGAGCGTCTTCTTCTCGGGCACGTAGCGGTGCACGCTCGCCACGTGCACCGCATTCCTGTCGTCGATGTAGCTGTAGCAGGTGTTGGCCATCATCGGCGGGATCGGGCTGCGGCCGTTCAGCAACTCGACGATCGCCGCGGCGGCCGCCTTGCCGTGCTGGTTGGCCATGTGGCCGCTCTTGGGCATCAGCGGCGCCGACAGCGTAGCGTCGCCGAGCACGTGCACGGCCTTGACCTTGACCGATTCCATCGAGGTCCAGTCGACTTCGCACCAGCGATTGTTGGCCGTGATAAGGCCCGCGTCGCGCGCGATGTTGGCCGCGCGCTGCGGCGGGATCAGATTCAGCACGTCGCCCTTGACGCGGTCGCCCATGTCGAGCACGAAGGTCCTGCCGGCCACGTCGACCTCGCCGACCGGCGCGTTGGGCCGGTATTCGACGATGCCCTTGTAGTCCTCGCCGAACACGCGCGAGAACAGCGGCTTCTTCGACACGTAGTCCGGGTTGGCGTCCAGCACAACCAGCTTGCTCCTGGGCTTGCTGGCCTTCAGGTACGAGGCAATCTGGCACGCGCGCTCATACGGCCCCGGCGGACAGCGGTATGGCGCCAGCGGCACGCTGACGACGACCGTGCCCCCATCGGCCATCGCCTCGAGCTGCCGGCGCAGCAGCAGCGTCTGCGGGCCGGCCTTCCACGCGTGCGGAATCGTCTCCGCCGCCGCCGGCGACATGCCGCGCACGTTGTCCCACAGAAACTCGATGCCCGGGGACACGACGAGGCGGTCGTACGCCAGCGTGGTGCCGGAGGCGAGCCGCACCTGGCGCTTGTCGGCGTCGACGGCGACCACGGTGTCGCGCACGCGCTTGACGCCGTACTTGTCGAGTCCCGCGTAGGCGACCGTGACCTCGGCGAGCGTGCGGCTGCCGCCGAGCACGAGGTTCGACATCGGGCACGAGATGAACGCCTCGTTCGGCTCCACCAGCGTGACGTCGATTGCACCTTCGGACCACAGGCGAAGGTACTTGGCTGCGGTCGCGCCGCCATAGCCGGCGCCGATCACGACGACTTGGCCGAGCGACCTGCGGCCGCCCATCGTTTCGCAGGCGGCGAGCGAGCTCACCGCGACAGCGGCAGCGCCGGCCTTCAGCAGGTCACGCCGCTTGCAGTTGAACGTGTTCATGGCGTCTCCTCATTTGGCCGGCTGGCGCGCGAAGTAATCGGCGATCAGATCGAATTGCGCGTCCGTGTAGCCCTTGGCGATCTGATGCATGATCGTCGCCGCCCGCTTGCCGTCGCGGAATTCGCGCAGCCGCTCGACCAGCACCTCCTTCTTCTGGCCGGTCAGGCTCGGCATCGTGCCGACGCTGCGGCCGAACGTACCGTGGCAGTTGGCGCAGTTCGCCGCCAGATACGGCGCCGAACGCGGATCGGGTTGCTGCGCCGACGCGGCCGCTGCAACGAGCGCGAGCACCGCGGTCGACACGCAGTGCGTGGCCGACATGCGAATCATGTCCATCTCCTCCTTTTGTCGTGGCGACCGCCAATGAAAACGGCCCGTACGGGGATTCCCGTACGGGCCGTAATGTTGATGCTTCGCGGCCGGCTGTCAATCTGCCCAGATGGGCATGCTCGTTATTCCGAGGTCACCGGCTCCGGCCGCTCCGCGCGCGGCGCGTCGCCGCCGTCGGTCGGCGGAAACTCGAGCTTGATCTCGCCCGTGGCGTCCACATCGACGCTGACGCGCCCGCCGTTGACCAGCTTGCCGAACAGCAGTTCGTCGGCGAGCGCCCGGCGGATCGTGTCCTGGATCAGGCGCGCCATCGGCCGCGCACCCATCACCGGGTCGAAGCCCTTCTTCGCCAGATGCTCGCGCAGCGCGTCCGAGAACGTGATGTCGACCTTCTTCTCGTGCAACTGGTCCTCGAGCTGCATCAGGAACTTGTCGACCACGCGCAGGATGATCTGCTCGTCGAGCGCGCGGAAGCTGATCGTCGCGTCCAGGCGATTGCGAAACTCCGGCGTGAACAGGCGCCGGATCTCGGCCATCTCGTCGCCCGGCTCGCGCGAGTTCGAAAAGCCGATCGCCCGCCGCTGCAGTGTCTCCGCCCCCGCGTTGGTCGTCATGACGATGATCACGTTGCGGAAGTCGGCCTTGCGGCCGTTGTTGTCCGTCAGCGTGCCGTGGTCCATCACCTGCAGCAGAATGTTGAAGATGTCCGGGTGCGCCTTCTCGATCTCGTCGAGCAGCAGCACCGCGTGCGGCTTCTTGGCGATCGCCTCGGTCAGCAGCCCCCCCTGGTCGAAGCCGACGTAGCCCGGGGGCGCGCCGATCAGGCGGCTCACCGCGTGGCGCTCCATGTACTCGGACATGTCGAAGCGGATCAGTTCGATGCCGAGCGTGAACGCCAGTTGCCGCGCCACTTCGGTCTTGCCCACACCGGTGGGGCCGGAGAACAGGAACGCGCCGATCGGTTTGTCCGGCTTGCCAAGCCCTGAACGCGCCATCTTGATCGCGGCGGCCAGCGCATCGATCGCCGGATCCTGGCCGAACACGACGTTCTTGAGGTTGCGCTCGAGGTTCTTCAGTTGCGTGCGGTCGTCGCTGGACACCGTCGCCGGCGGGATGCGTGCGATCTTGGCGATGATCTCCTCGACCTCGATCTTGCCGATGGTCTTCTTGCGCTTGCTGACCGGCAGGATGCGCTGCGCGGCGCCGGCCTCGTCGATCACGTCGATCGCCTTGTCGGGCAGATGGCGGTCGTTGATGTACTTGGCCGACAGTTCCGCCGCGGCCGTGATCGCGCCCGCCGAATACTTGACGCCGTGGTGTTCCTCAAAGCGAGACTTCAGGCCCTTCAGGATCTCGATAGTCTGCGGCACCGTCGGCTCGACCACGTCGATCTTCTGGAAGCGGCGCGACAGCGCATGGTCCTTCTCGAAGATGCCGCGGTACTCGTTGTACGTCGTGGCGCCGATGCACTTCAGTTGTCCGGTCGCGAGCGCCGGCTTCAGAAGGTTCGACGCGTCGAGCGTGCCGCCGGAGGCCGAGCCCGCGCCGATAAGCGTGTGGATCTCATCGATGAACAGGATCGCGTTGACGTTGGACTTAAGCTGCTTCAGCACGCCCTTCAGACGCTGCTCGAAGTCGCCGCGGTACTTGGTGCCCGCCAGCAGTGCGCCCATGTCGAGCGAGTAGACGGTCGCCTTCTCCAGGATCTCCGGCACTTCGCCCTTGATCACGCGCCACGCGAGACCCTCGGCGATCGCGGTCTTGCCCACACCCGCTTCGCCGACCAGCAGCGGGTTGTTCTTGCGGCGGCGGCACAGCACCTGGATCACGCGCTCGACTTCGAGTTCGCGGCCGATCAGCGGGTCGATCTTGCCGTCGCGCGCGAGCTGGTTCAGGTTCATCGTGTACTGCTCGAGCGGCGACGCCTGTTCGCGGCCCTGCTCCTGCTCCGGCGTCTCCTCGCCGCCCGGCTGCTTGGCTTTCTCGTCGCCCTGCGGCGACTTGGTGATGCCGTGCGAGATGTAGTTGACGACGTCCAGGCGCGTGACGCCCTGCTGGTGCAGGTAGTACACGGCGTGCGAATCCTTCTCGCCGAAGATCGCCACCAGCACGTTGGCGCCGGTGACTTCCTTCTTGCCGTTGCTGGTGGACTGCACGTGCATGATCGCGCGCTGGATCACGCGCTGGAAGCCCAGCGTGGGCTGCGTGTCTGCCTCGGAGTTGGGCGGCAGGATCGGCGTGTTGTCGGCGATGAAGTTCTGCAGGTTCTTGCGCAGGTCGTCGATGTTGCAGGCGCAGGCGCGCAGGACCTCGGCCGCCGACGGATTGTCCAGCAGCGCGAGCAGCAGGTGCTCGACGGTGATGAACTCGTGCCGCT
>JAKORH010000367.1 GCA_029777935.1 Pseudomonadota bacterium | reverse complement strand
CGGGCAGAGCACGACAGCGGCGCCGCTCGCCGCCACCGCGGCGATCTCGTCGCGCGTGGCGTGCGTCGCGTGGACGAGCTGCCAACGCGCGTCGAGCAGGTGTTCGCGCGCCAGCCATTCGATCGGCCGCGCGCGCGTGGCAGCGAGGCAGTCGTCGACCTCGGCGGTCTGTTCGGCGACGTGGATGTGGATCGGCCCGGCCCACCCGGTGGCGAGACGGCGCAACTCGGCGATCGATTCCGGCGCCGCCGCGCGCAGCGAATGCACCGCGACACCGGCGCGGACCTGCGGCCGGCCGGCGGCGGCGATGCGCTGCGCCGCGCTCCACACGAAACGTGCATCGGCACGGAAGCGCCGCTGGTCGTCGCGCAGCGCGGGCTGCGCGAAGCCGGCGCGCTCGTAGAGCACCGGCAGCAGCGTCGTGCCGATGCCGGCGTCGGCCGCGGCGTCGGCGAGCGCCCAGGCGAGCGCAAGCGGGTCGTCGTAGGGCGTGCCGTCCTCGCGGTGCTGCAGGTAGTGGAACTCGCAGACCTGCGTGTAGCCGCCGGCGAGCAGTTCGACGTAAAGCTGCGCCGCGACCGCGCGCAACTGCGACGGCGTGATGCGCAGCGCGATGCGGTACATGCGGTCGCGCCACGACCAGAAATCGTCCGCGTGCGACTCGCGCCGCTCCGCCAGACCGGCGAACGCACGCTGGAACGCATGGCTGTGGGCGTCGACCAGCCCCGGCAGCACCGCGCCTTCGAGCACCAATGCGCCGCGCGGCGGCTCGGCGATGCCCGGTGTCACGTCGGCCCAGCGGCTGTCGGCTCCGATGCGCAGCGTGACATGCTCATGCCAGGCGCCGCCGCGTGCGCCGGGCCTGTTCAGCCAGGCGCGCGGCGCCCACAGCAGCTCGGGACAACGCTCGGTGTCAGGCATCGGGATTCCAGGCGAGGCAGGCAGCGAGCAGCGCACGCAGCAGCGGCGCCAGCGCGGCCGCGCGCACGGAGTCGACGCGGTACGGCGCGGACTCCTCCATGTAGGTGGACCAGCACATCTCGAGCTGGATCGCGTGCACGCGCTCGGCCGGGCGGCCGTAGTGGCGCGTGATGTGGCCGCCCTTGAAACGGCCGTCGGTGACATGCGAGTAGCCGGCCTGCGCGTCAAGCACGCGCATCAGCGCCTCGCGCAGCGCCGGCCCGCAGCTCGTGCCCGACGCAGTGCCGAGGTTCAGGTCCGGCAGCCGGCCGGGGAAGAGCCACGGCAGTTCGCTGCGGATGCTGTGGCCATCCCACAGCACGGCATGGCCGTGCGCCGCGCGCACGCGCGCCAGCTCGGCCGCGAGCGCGTCGTGGTAGGGCAGCCAGTAGGCGGTGCGCCGCGCGGCGATCTCGGCGTCGTCGGGCGCAGCGCCGTCGCGGTAGAGCGCGTCGCCGCTGAAAGAGCGCGTCGGCACCAGTTCGGTGTTGTTGACGCCGGGGTACAGCGGCGCGTTTTCGGGCGGGCGGTTCAGGTCGATCACGAAGCGCGAATGCACCGGCACAATCAGGCTCGCGCCGAGTTCGTCGCGCGCGAATGCATAGAGCGCGTCGAGGTGCCAGTCGGTGTCCTCGACCGCGAGCGCGCGCGGCACGAAGCGCGCCTTCAGCGCATCGGGTATCCGTGTGCCGACATGCGGCAGGCTGACGACCAACGGCGCGCGGCCGCGGTGCAATGTGAAGACCTCGGCACTCGTCATCGTGCATGCTCCACGCCGCCCTGCACGACGCGCAGGCAGGGGTTGCGTCCGAACCAGTAGGCGAGCTCGTTCGGATGTTCCACGTTCCAGACGGCGAAGTCGGCGCGCCGGCCGCCCGTGAGCACACCCCGATCCGTGAGGCCGAGCGCCCGCGCCGCATTGACGGTCATGCCGCGCAGCG
This sequence comes from Pseudomonadota bacterium, assembly GCA_029777935.1. The sequence continues at coordinate 5,945 of JAKORH010000367.1, read as the reverse complement.
CCTCGGCGGGCGTCAGTCCGAACAGCGTGCATGCCATGTTCAGCATCAGCAGCGGCGACAGCGTCGGCGCGCTGCCGGGATTGTGGTCGGTCGCCACCGCGATCGGCACGCTCGCGTCGCGCAGCTTCTGCACCGGCGGCAGTTGCGTTTCACGCAGGAAATAGAACGCGGCCGGCAGCAGCACGGCGACCGTGCCTGCGCGCGCCAGCGCCGCGATGCCCGCATCGCTCAGGTATTCGAGGTGATCGCAGGACAGCGCGCCGAATTCGGCAGCGAGTTGCGCGCCACCCTGGTCGCTCAACTGCTCGGCATGCAGCTTGACCGGTAGCCCGAGGCGTCGCGCGGCTTCGAATACACGCCGCGTCTGCGCCGGCGTGAATCCAATGCGGTCGCAGAATGCATCGACCGCGTCGACCAAGCCCTCGCTCTGCAGCGCCGGCAGCCATTCGCACACGGCATCGATGTAGTCGTCCGCCCGGCCGTCGAACTCGGGCGGCAGTGCATGTGCGGCGAGGCAGGTGGCGCGCACGGTCAAGGGCAGTTCGACGCCGAGCCGGCGTGCGATGCGCAGGCAGCGAGCCTCGTGCGCCGCGCTCAATCCGTAGCCCGACTTGATCTCCAGCGTCGTCACGCCTTCAGCCATCAGCGCAAGCGCGCGGCGGCGCGCGCGCTCGAACAGCGTGCGATCGTCGGCGGCGCGCGTGGCGGCCACCGTCGAGCGGATGCCGCCGCCGGCGCGTGCGATTTCCTCATAGCTCGCGCCCTGCAGCCGCTGCTCGAATTCGCCGGCGCGATCGCCGCCGTAGACGAGATGCGTGTGGCAGTCGATCAGTCCCGGGGTCACCAGCGCACCTTGCAGATCGCGCTCGGCGTCGACCTCGAGTTCCCTGGACAGCGCGGCCTCCGCGCCAACCCAGCGAATGCTCTCGGCCTCGACCATCAGTGCGCCGCGCTCGATCAATCCCCACGACGCGTTCGTCAGCGTGGCCACGCGCGCGTTGCGCCACAGCGACCTCATGCACTGCCCTCCAGCGGCATTGCGGTCAGCCACCAACCGCTGCCGTCGTCGGCAGCCGCCTCGAACACCAGAACGGAGGGCGCCGGGTCGAACCAGACCAGCGAGCCTGCGGCGACGTCGATGCGCGACGCATCGAACCTGCAGCATCCGTCGACGGCCGCGAACAGCCCGCAGCGGCTCGCCTGCGGACGCCACACCGCGCCGGCAATCACGGCTAACATGCCTCCGCCCATGCCCTTGAGCATGAGGTTCAGGTCGCGCGTGGCGCCCTCGATCAGGCGGCAATGCACCGCGGCCTCGCCCCTGAAGCGCAGCGGTGCGCCGCGCCGCTCGACGCGCGACGGCACGCCGTCGATCACGAGCTCGATGCCCGCGCCATCGATGACGCCGAGCCAGCGATCGACTCCCGGATACGCCGAGAACGGACCCTCGCGATCGACATCGGCGACGCTCACGCGCACCTGCCAGTCGTGCGGCGCCGGCCATGCCAGCAGCTCGCGCGTGACGCCGCCGCCGTTGCGCCATGACTGCGGCGGCGCATCGCCGAGCTGCACGACACGCGGGCTCACTGGACTACCCTCGCGCTGCGCGCTCGGGGATTCGCGCTTGGGGCGGCCCGGCGCGCTCATGGGACTACCCTCGCGCTGCGCGCTCAGGGATTCGCGCTTGGGGCGGCCCGGCGCGCTCATGGACTGAAACGCCCTTCGAGCTGGTAGCGCGAGCCGGGATGCACGAGACGTGCGATCGTGACCGGCACGGCGCGGCTCACGGTCCGCCGCACGATCACCAGGCAGGGCTCGCCGCGCTCGATGCCGAGCAGCCGCGCCTCCTGCGCGGTCGGCACGCTGGCCTCGATCGTGTAGCTTCCCTCCCATAGCGGCGCCACTTCGAGCAGGTAGTGGGTCGGGGTGATGTGCGTGAAATCGACCTCGAGGTAATCGGGCGCCGCGGCGGGGTTCACGTAGCGGTCCTCGCATTGCAGCGGCACGCCGTTGTCGTGATGCACGATCAACGTGTGAAACACGGCCGCGCCGGGGGCCAGGCCGAGCTGCTGCGCCAGCGCCGGTGCTGCCCGCTCCCGCCGTTTCAGGCTGACGCGCGCCTGATGCTGGTGCCCGCGCGCCACGATCTCCTCGTGCAGGTCGCGGATCGTCAGCGTCGACGAGATCCGGTACGAGTGGGCCGCGAAGGTGCCGACCCCCTGCACGCGCTCGATCAGCCCCGCGCTCTGCAGTTCGCGCAACGCGCGGTTCACCGTCATGCGGCTGACGCCGAAGCGCGCGACCAGTTCGGACTCCGACGGCATCAGCGCGCCCGGGCGCCAGCGCCCCTGCGCAAGCTGCGACCGGAGGAACTGCTTGACGCGCAGGTACGGCGCGGCGGCGCGGCGGGTCGCGGGAAGATCCATGCCCGGATACTACGGGCGCAGACATGTCTAGACAAGACATTCGCCGCCCGGGCCCGATCGCGCAGGCAGGGGAGGCGCTGCGCGATGCCCTGTCTTGACTATGGTTGTATAGACAAGTAGATTGCCGGGCACGCCGACACCTGCTTCCGAGGACCGACCATGAACGATCTTTCGCCCCTGCCCGGCCTGGCCGCCGCCCGCCCGGTCCGGGCCCCGCGCGGCAGCTCGATCGCGTGCCGCAACTGGCTGATCGAAGCCGCGTACCGGATGATCCAGAACAATCTCGACCCCGAGGTGGCCGAGAACCCCGATGCGCTGGTCGTGTACGGCGGCATCGGCAAGGCGGCGCGCAACTGGGAGTGCTTCGACGCGATCCTGCGGGCGCTGCGCGATCTGCGCGAAGACGAGTCGCTGCTGATCCAGTCCGGCAAGCCGGTGGGCGTGTTCCGCACGCATGCCGATGCGCCGCGCGTGCTGATCGCCAACTCGAACCTGGTGCCGAAGTGGGCCACCTGGGAACACTTCCACGAACTGGACCGCAAGGGGCTGATGATGTTCGGCCAGATGACTGCGGGCTCATGGATCTACATCGGCTCGCAGGGCATCGTGCAGGGCACCTACGAGACCTTCGTCGAGGCCGGGCGCCAGCACTTTGGTGGCAACCTCAAGGGCCGGTGGATCCTGACGGCGGGCCTGGGCGGCATGGGCGGTGCGCAGCCGCTGGCGGCAAGCTTCGCCGGGGCGTGTTCGCTGAACATCGAATGCCAGCAGTCGCGCATCGACTTCCGGCTGCGCAGCCGCTACCTCGACGAGCAGGCGCAGGACCTGGACGACGCGCTGGCGCGGATCCGGAAGTACACAGCCGCGGGCCGAGCGATCTCGGTGGGTCTGCTGGGCAACGCCGCCGAGGTCCTGCCCGAGCTGGTCAAGCGCGCCAAGGCCGGCGGCATCAAGCCCGACATCGTGACTGACCAGACCAGCGCGCATGACCTGGTCCATGGCTACCTGCCGGCGGGCTGGACCGTCGAAGGCTGGCGCGCCGCGCAGGCCGACGCCGGGCAACATGCCGCATTGAAGTCCGCCGCCGCCAGGAGCTGTGCGGTGCACGTGCAGGCGATGCTCGACTTCCAGGCCATGGGCATTCCCACGGTGGACTACGGCAACAACATCCGCCAGGTCGCGTTCGACCAGGGCGTCAAGGACGCATTCAATTTCCCCGGTTTCGTTCCGGCCTACGTGCGGCCGTTGTTCTGCCGCGGCAAGGGACCTTTCCGCTGGGTCGCGTTGTCGGGCGATCCGGAGGACATCCGCAAGACCGACCGCAAGATGAAGGAGCTGTTCCCCGACGACCGTCATCTGCATCGCTGGCTCGACATGGCCGGCGAGCGCATCGCGTTTCAGGGGCTGCCGGCGCGCATCTGCTGGATCGGCCTCGGCGAGCGCCACCGCGCCGGCCTCGCTTTCAACGAGATGGTGAAGTCGGGTGAACTGAAGGCGCCGATCGTGATCGGCCGCGACCATCTGGACAGCGGCTCGGTGGCCAGCCCCAACCGCGAGACCGAGGCGATGAAGGACGGCAGCGACGCGGTCAGCGACTGGCCGCTGCTCAACGCGCTGCTCAATACCGCTTCCGGCGCCACGTGGGTGAGCTTGCACCACGGCGGCGGCGTCGGCATGGGCTATTCACAACACGCCGGCGTGGTGATCGTCTGCGACGGCACCGATGCCGCGGCCAAACGCATCGAGCGCGTGCTGTGGAATGACCCCGGAACCGGCGTGATGCGTCACGCCGATGCGGGCTACGAGATCGCGATGCAGTGTGCGCGCGAGCAGGGTCTGAACATGCCGATGCTGGGGCGCTGATCGATGGCGCTCGTGATCCGCCCCGGCCAGCTCGCGCTCGAGGAATGGCAGGCCATCCACGCCGGCAGCGTGCATCTCGATCTCGACCCGGCAGCGCGAGCCGTCATCGCCGCCGGTTCCGCGGTGGTGCAACGGGCCGCCGAGGGAGAAGTGCCCGTGTACGGGGTCAATACCGGCTTCGGCAAACTCGCCTCCACGCGTATCAGCCGCGAAGATCTCGCGACCCTGCAGCGCAATCTGATCCGCAGCCACAGCGTCGGGGTCGGCGAACCGCTGGCACCGGCGGTCGTGCGGCTGATCCTGGCATTGAAGGCGGCCAGCCTCGCACGCGGTGCCAGCGGCGTGCGGCAAGAGGTGGTGGACCAGCTCCTCGCGGTCTACAACGCGGGGCTCGTGCCGCTGATCCCTGGCCAGGGCAGCGTTGGCGCCTCGGGCGATCTGGCGCCGCTGTCGCACATGACGCTGGCGCTGATGGGCGAGGGCGAATTCCTGGTCGAAGGACGGCGCAAGCCTGCCGCGCAGGTATTGAGCGAGGCCGGCATTGCGCCGCTGGAGGTCGCGGCCAAGGAAGGACTCGGCCTCATCAACGGCACGCAAGCCAGTACCGCACTGGCTCTGCATGCGCTGTTCAGCTTCGAGCCGGTGCTCGAAGCCGCGCTCGTCGTGGGCGCGCTCACGGTCGACGCTGCCAAGGGCAGCGACGGCCCCTTCGATCCACGCATTCACGCTTTGCGGGGCCACCCGGGACAGATCGACGTGGCGCAGTACTACCGGCAACTGCTCGCCGGCAGCCGGATCCGCCAAAGCCACGTCGAAGGCGACGATCGCGTGCAGGACCCGTATTGCCTGCGCTGCCAGCCGCAGGTGGTTGGTGCGTGCCTGGACCAGTTGCGCCACGCGGCGCTGGTGCTGCTGCGCGAGGCCAATGCGGTGACCGACAACCCTCTGGTGTTCGCCGCCGACGGCGCGATGATCTCCGGCGGCAACTTCCACGCCGAACCGGTGGCGCTGGCCTGCGATGCGATGGCCACTGCGATCGCGGAAGTGGGGGCGATCGCCGAACGGCGCATCGCGATGCTGATCGACACCGGCGTATCGCGCCTGCCGCCGTTCCTGACGGCCGATGCCGGCCTGAACAGCGGCTTCATGATCGCCCACGTCACCGCGGCGTCGCTCGCCAGCGAGAACAAGAGCCTCGCACACCCGGCGAGCGTGGACAGCCTGCCGACGAGCGCCAACCAGGAGGACCACGTGAGCATGGCGACGTTCGCGGCGCGGCGTTTGCAGCCGATGATCGCCAACGTCGCGCGCATCCTGGGCATCGAACTGCTGGCCGCCGCGATGGGCATCGATTTCCTGCGGCCGCTGACGAGCAGCGCCGCGCTGGAGCAGGTGCACGCGACGCTGCGCGCGCGTTGCCCGGCAATGATGCGGGACCGCTACCTCGCGCCGGATATCGAGACCGCGGCCGCGATGATCACTGACGGCACGATCGCCGCCGCGCTGCGCGCTCTGCCGCAACGACCCGCGCTGTGGATTCCCGCCTGAGGCAGGCCGATGCGTACAAGGTCGACGCGTCGAGCCTGTCGTGCCTGATCCGAGAGCCTCTCGCCTAAGCGCGCGTGGCGCGCGCATGCCCCACTGTCCCTCAACCTG
>JAKORH010000366.1 GCA_029777935.1 Pseudomonadota bacterium | reverse complement strand
TCCATCAGGCCGAAGCGCGAGATCTTGCCCATCTGCACGCGCGCACGGTCGTAGTACAGCGCGTCCTTCAGGCGGCTTTCGACCGCGCGCTGGTTCTTCGCGTCCTCCATGTCGATGAAGTCGATCACGATCAGCCCGCCGAGATCGCGCAGCCTGAGCTGGCGCGCGGCTTCATCGGCGGCCTCGAGGTTCGTCTTCAGCGCGGTTTCCTCGATGTCGGCGCCCTTGGTCGCACGCGCCGAGTTCACGTCGATCGACACCAGCGCCTCGGTGTGGTCGATCACGATCGCGCCCCCCAGGGGCAGCGGCACGGTGCGCGAGTGCGCGGTCTCGATCTGGTGCTCGATCTGGAAGCGCGAGAACAGCGGGATGTCGTCCTTGTAGCGCTTGACGCGGCTGACCATGTCCGGCATCACGTGCGCCATGAACTGGCGCGCCTGCTCCGCGATGTCGTCGGTGTCGACCAGGATCTCGCCGATCTGCGGCTGGAAGTAGTCGCGGATCGCGCGGATCACGAGGCTCGATTCCTCGAAGATCAGGAACGGCGCCGGATTCAGCCGCTTGTTCTTCTGGCCGTCGGTGGTCGGCTCCCTGACCGTGTTGCCGGCCGCATCGCGGAACAGCGAAGTGGCGGCATCCTCGATCGCATGCCATAGCTGCAACAGGTAGTTGAGATCCCACTGCAGTTCCTCGACCGCGCGGCCGATGCCGGCGGTACGCGCGATCACGCTCATGCCGGACGGCAGCTCGAGGTGGTCGATCGCCTCGCGCAGTTCCTGCCGGTCTTCGCCCTCGACCCGCCGCGACACGCCGCCGCCGCGCGGATTGTTCGGCATCAACACGAGGTAACGGCCGGCAAGCGAGATGAAGGTGGTCAGCGCCGCGCCCTTGTTGCCGCGCTCCTCCTTCTCGACCTGGACGATCATTTCCTGGCCCTCGGCGATCGCCTCGTTGATGCGCGCGCGACCAACGTCGACGCCGGGCTTGAAATAGCTGCGCGAGATCTCCTTGAAGGGCAGGAAGCCGTGGCGCTCTTCGCCGTAGTCGACGAAGCAGGCTTCCAAGCTCGGCTCGACCCGGGTGACGACCCCCTTGTAGATGTTCGACTTGCGTTGCTCGCGCCCGGCCGTTTCGATGTCTATGTCGATCAGCTTCTGGCCGTCGACGATCGCCACGCGCAACTCTTCGGCGTGCGTTGCATTGAATAGCATCCGTTTCATTCAGCTCTCCTGCGCCTCTTTGCAGGGCGCTTCAGCGCTGAATCGATTCGGGCAGGAACGCGCGGGATGACGGCGGATCAGTCGCGACGCTGCCCCGGGGAACGGCGCGGCGGAGAAGCCGCGGACCGTCCCGGTCTGTTGGCGCCCGCGGCGATCTCCGCCGCGCCTGCGCTGGCTCGTTGGCTGATCATGCAGTCGGTGTGCGTCACGCCCGCCCACAACGGCGGGCCAAGCTCGATTCGATTCAACCGGGCGGCGACGGGTGCATTACCGTCACGCTACGCCCTCGGGTTACTCACTGCGGCAACCACGTAGCTGCCGCGCTGCTCTTGCACCGCCGGCTTCTGGCGGCCGGGCCACGATCCGGCAACCTCGCATCCGGTCTGACGCGTTCGGTCGCTAGAATCGGTCCGCATTGAACTGTCGGCAACGGGCTCGATGCAACACCCCGCCGGGCGGGGTTGGCCTGCCGAGCCATCACTTGAAGTGCGCTGCCTAACGTCAACGCGCGCGCAAGTATATGCAACATGGACGACCCGGGCAAAACGCGCGCTGAAGCCGCCGCGGCGCAGGCCGTAGCGGCCGATCGCGCCGCGCTGATCACGGTCGGTCCCGAGGGCGCCGGGCAGCGCCTCGACAACTACCTGCTGAAGCTCGCGCGCGGCGTGCCGAAGAGCCATGTGTACCGTATCGTCCGCAGTGGCGAGGTGCGCGTGAACAAGTCGCGCGCCACCCCCGACCAGCGCCTCGAGGTCGGCGACGTGCTGCGGATTCCGCCGTTGCGCACCGCCACGCCGCCGCCCGCGCGACCGGCACCGCTGGCCGAACTGCCGCCGGTGCTGTTCGAGGACGAGCACCTGCTGGTGGTCGACAAGCCGGCCGGGCTCGCTGCGCACGGCGGCAGCGGCGTCGCGTTCGGATTGATCGAGCGGCTGCGTGCGGCGCGACCCGAGCTGCCGTTGCTCGAACTGGCGCACCGGCTCGACCGCGATACTTCGGGGGTGCTGCTGCTGGCCAAGTCGCGCCGGGCGCTGGTGCGCCTGCACGCCCAGCTCAGGGAAGGGCAGGTCGACAAGCGCTACCTGGCGCTGGCGGCCGGAGACTGGGTCAACGCACGGCAGCATGTGCGGGCACCGCTGACGAAGTACGTGACGAAGAGCGGCGAGCGGCGCGTGTCGGTCGATGCCGAGGGCGCGCCATCGCACACGATCTTCACGCTGCGCGAGCGGCTGGGGCGGTTTTCGCTGCTGGAGGCGGAACTGAAGAGCGGACGCACGCATCAGATCCGCGTGCACCTGGCGCACGTCGGCTTTCCGATCGCCGGCGACGACAAGTACGGCGATTTCGAGCTGAACCGAAGGCTCGCGCGGGGTGAGTTCGGCGTGAAGTTCGCACGCATGTTCCTGCACGCGTCGCGCATCTCGCTCGCGCATCCGGTCGCCGGCACGCCGCTCGTGCTCGAAGCGCCTCTGCCGGCCGATTGCGAAGACCTGCTGCGACAATTGCGCCATGCTTGAACGATTTGACCTGGTCGTGTTCGACTGGGACGGCACCCTGATCGACTCGACCGCGGCGATCGCGCGAAGCATCCAGGCCGCTGCCGCCGACCTCGGGTTGCAGGTTCCGGACTTCGACCGTGCGAGCCACGTGATCGGGCTCGGGCTGCACGACGCGCTGGCGGGCGCGGTGCCTGACCTCGACGTCGCCCGGATCGCCGAGTTCTCCGCGCGCTATCGCGTTCACTACCTGGCAGCCGAAGACGATCTCGATCTCTTCGACGGTGCGCGCGAACTGATCGCCGCGCTGCGCGCGCGCGACGTGCCGCTGGCGGTTGCCACGGGCAAGAGCCGTGCCGGGCTGGCGCGCGCGCTGGCGGCGGCCGATTTCAGCGGGGTGTTCGCGGCCACGCGCTGCGCCGACCAGACGCATCCGAAGCCGCACCCGGCGATGCTGCTCGAGCTCACCGAGGAGCTGGGGGTCGCGCCCGAGCGAACGCTGATGATCGGCGACACGACGCACGATCTGCAGATGGCTGCAGCCGCGCGCACGCAGGCGGTCGGGCTGACGCACGGCGCGCACCCGGCGCAGTCCCTGCGCGAACTGGCCCCGCTGGCGCTGTTCGCATCGCTGCGCGAATTGCACGCATGGCTGCTGCCGACGATCTGATCGATCTGGGCGACGCCGCCGCGCTGCGCGATGGCGGCAGCGGTATCCGCTTCGATCTGCTGGCCGGCGACCAGCGCGCCACAGGTCTCGTGATTCGCTTTCGGGGCCGGGTGCACGCCTATGTGAACCGCTGCGCGCACGTGGCGATGGAACTGGACTGGCAGCCGGGCGAGTTCTTCGACTTCGACCGCGAGTTCCTCATCTGCGCCACGCACGGCGCGCTGTACGAGCCGGCGACCGGCGCCTGCGCGGGTGGGCCGTGTGCGGGGCGCGGCGGGCTGGCGCCGCTGGATGTCTTCGAGCGCGACGGGCGGATCTACTGGCGCCCGGACGTCTTCGCGCGGGCCGCGAGCAGCGAGAAGACCGCCGGGTGACGGTCGTGCGACGGCCGTCGCTGCGGCGTCAGCGCGGCCCATTCGCCGACGGTACGCGTCGCGATGTGCTGCGAAGGCAGCGTCAGATCGATCGCGATCGACAGCCGGGTGGCAGGCTGGCACGCGGCGACGATGGCGGCGTACAACCTGTCGTTGCGGTATGGCGTCTCGATGAACAGCTGGGTTTCGCCACGCAGCGAATCGCGCTCGAGCTCACGCAGTCGCTGCGCCAGCCGCCCGGCCTCGCGCGGCAGGTAGCCGACGAAGCGGAACTGCTGCCCGTTCAGTCCGCTCGCCATCAGCGCCAGCAGGATCGACGACGGGCCGACCAGCGGATGCACGGCGATCCCCAGCGCGTGTGCGCGGGCGACGATCGTCGCGCCCGGATCGGCCACGCCGGGGCAGCCGGCCTCGGAGATCACCGCCGCGTCGACGCCGTCGCGGAAGACCGGCGCCAGCCAGTCATCGATGCGCGCGTCGTCCGGCTCGTGCCCGATCTCGACGATGCGGATCTGCGCAATCGGCAGCGGGTGGCCGATGGCCTTCAGCAGAGCACGCGCGCTGCGCGCGTTCTCCGCCAGCACGTAGCCGAGGCCGCGCCCGGCGGCAAGCGTCATGTGCGGCAGAAGATCCTCGGCATTCGCTTCACCGAGCAGCGCCGGCAGCAGAAACAAGGTACCGCTCATCGCGGCGGCAGGTCGACGCCGCACTCGGCCAGCATCGAGGTCAGCCGGATCAGCGGCAGGCCGATCAGCGCGGTCGGATCGTCCGAACGCACGGACTCGACCAGCGCGATGCCGAGCGCCTCGATCTTCGCCGCGCCGGCGCAGTCGTACGGCCGTTCGGCATGCAGGTATGCCTCGAGCGCAGCGCGCGGCAGGCGGCGGAAGCGCACCGAGGTCGGCACGGAATCGACCTGCGCGCGCGCGCCTTGCACGACCGCCAGCGCCGTGTGGAACACGATCGCGCGCCCCTGCATTCGTTCCAGTTGCGCCAGCGCCGCCTCGTGCGTGCCGGGCTTGGACAGCGGCTCGCCGTCGACGTCGGCGACCTGGTCGGAACCGATCACGATGGCCGTCGCAAAGCGCGCGGCGATCGCCTGCGCCTTGGCGAGCGCCAGCCGGCGCGCGGTCGCCTCGGGCGATTCGTCCGCGAGCGCGCTTTCGTCGATCCGTGGCGCGGCGACCTCGAACGGTATTCGAAGGCGCGCGAGCAGTTCACGCCGATACGGCGAAGTCGAAGCGAGTACGATCGTCTGCATGTATGCAGTCTAGAACCTGTCTCAGCGTCGGCGCGATCCGTCGCCGACGCTGAGGCAGGTTCTGAATTCGGAGATCGACATGGCAGAGCCGCTGCAGGAACCCGCACCGGCGATCGATGTCTTCGCGCTCGCGCGCGACCACGGCCATGTCGAAGGACGGATCGAACTGGCGCGCCTGACGCGGCTGGCGCCGATGCTCGCGTCGACTGGCGGCGCGATCGGCTGGCGGTTGTCGGGCGAAATCGACGCGCGCGGGCGCCCGGCGGCCACAATCGTTCTGCGCGGCAAGCTGGCGGTCAGGTGCCACCGCTGCAGCCTGGATGTCGACCTGCCGATCGAGTTCGCATCGACCTTCTGGTTCGTACGGACCGAGGAAGAACTGAATGCGCAGCCGATCGAGGTCGACGCGCCCGAACCGCTGCTTGGCAGCAGGCACTTCCCGCTTGCACAGTTGATCGAGGACGAACTGATCCTGGCGCTGCCGATCTCGCCGCGGCATCCGCACTGCTTGGCTGTGGAGAATCCCGAAACGGCTGCGGACCGGCATCGCCCTCTGGCGGCGCTCGCGGCGCTAAAGTCTCGCCACTAATGCACTTTTTGCTTGGAGCCCGCACGCTGCGGTAAACTGCGCGGCTAGCTTGCTCACGAGGAATGCCATGGCAGTCCAGCAGAACAAGAAGTCGGCGTCGAAGCGCGGCATGCATCGCGCGCACGATTTCCTGACGAATCCGCCGATCGCCCTCGAGCCGAGCACCGGCGAGGTTCACCGGCGCCATCATGTCAGTCCCAGCGGCTATTACCGCGGCAAGAAGGTCATCCAGACCAAGAGCGACGAGTAATACCACTCGTCGGCGCGGCTGCGGCCGCGACTCCTGCAACGGGCGCCAGCGATCGTCGGGGCGATGAAGGTCCGGGTTTCCATCGACTGCATGGGCGGCGATCACGGCCCGGCCGTCACGGTCCCGGCGGCAGTGTCCTTCGCGCGCGCCCAGCCTGAGGCGCAACTGCTTCTGGTGGGGCGTCAGGACGAAATCGAGCCGCGGCTCGGTGATGCGGGCGAGGCGCGCGCGCGGCTCGAGGTCGTCCACGCCGAGGAAACCATCGCGATGGACGAGCCTCCGGCTCAAGCGCTGCGCGGCAAGCGCAACTCGTCGATGCGGATCGCGATCAATCTCGTCAAGGAACGGCGTGCCGATGCCTGCGTCAGCGCGGGCAACACGGGTGCGCTGATGGCAATCGCCCGCTTCGTGCTCAAGACGCTCGACGGCATCGACCGCCCTGCGATCGCCTCGGTGCTGCCGAATCAGAAGGGCGGCGTCACCACGGTTCTCGATCTGGGCGCCAACGTCGACTGCACGCCGGAGCACCTGCTGCAATTCGCGCTGCTCGGCTCGGCGCTGGTGGCCGCGCTCGACGAGAAGGAACGGCCGAGCGTCGGGTTGTTGAACGTCGGCGAGGAAGTGATCAAGGGCAACGATGTCGTCAAGCGCGCCGCGGAGCTGCTGCGCGCGAGTTCGCTCAACTTCCACGGCAACGTCGAAGGCGACGACATCTACAAGGGCACGACCGACGTGGTCGTGTGCGACGGCTTCGTCGGCAACGTCGCGCTGAAGGCCTCGGAAGGGCTGGCGCAGCTCTTGAGCGGCATGGTCAGGGAAGAGTTCACGCGCAACACGCTGACGAAGCTGCAGGCGCTGATTGCCTATCCGGTGCTGCGGCACTTCCGCCGGCGCGTTGATCCGCGCAACTACAACGGCGCGAGCCTGCTCGGCCTGCGCGGCATCGTGGTCAAGAGCCACGGCTCGGCCGATGCCTTCGCGTTCGAGTGCGCGCTGAAGCGCGGCTTCGACGAAGCGCGCCATCGCCTGCTCGACCGCACCCAGGCTGCGATGCAACCGTTCCTAGCCCAGCTTTCCGCCGCGCCGTCGCCCACCATCGAGGCCTCTTCGTGAGCCCGCCGGGCCGCTCCGAGGGCGAATCCCGAGCGCGCAGCGCGAGGGTAGTCCGGTGAGCGCGCGGCCGGCCTGCACGCGCATCGCGGGGACCGGCTCGGCGCTGCCGAGCCGCGCGGTCAGCAACGCGGAGCTGGCGCAGCGGCTGGCGGCGCGCGGAGTCCAAACCTCGGACGAGTGGATCGTCGCGCGCACCGGCATCCGCCAGCGCTATCTCGCCGAGCCGGAGCTTTCGACCGTTGAGCTCGGCACGCGCGCGGCGCGCCGCGCGCTCGACGCCGCGGGCTGCGATGCGGCCGGGATCGATCTCATCGTTGTGGCTACCTCCACGCCCGACCAGATCTTTCCCAGCACCGCGTGCCTGATCCAGGCGCGGCTCAGGGCCGGCGGTGCGGCCGCCTTCGACGTGCAGGCGGTGTGCAGCGGCTTCGTGTACGGCGTGGCGGTGGCCGATGCGCTGATCCGCACCGGCAATCACCGCCGCGCGCTGGTGATCGGCGCCGAAACATTTTCCCGGATCCTCGACTGGAACGACCGCACGACCTGCGTGCTGTTCGGCGACGGTGCCGGCGCGGTCGTGCTCGAAGCGGCCGGCGAACCGGGCATCCTCGCCAGCCGGCTGCACGCCGATGGCGCGCAGGCGTCGATCCTGTGCACGCCGGGCCGGATCGACGCGGGCGCGGTGGTCGGCGATCCGTTCCTGCGCATGGACGGGCAGGCGGTCTTCAAGCTCGCTGTCAACGTGCTCGACGCGTCGGCGCGGGAAGTGCTGGACGATGCCGGCATGACGACCGCGCAGGTCGACTGGCTGGTTCCGCACCAGGCCAACGTGCGCATCATGTCGGCCACCGCGCGCAAGCTCGGGCTGCCGGAGGCGCGCGTGATCGTCACCGTCGATCGCCACGGCAACACGTCGGCGGCGTCGGTTCCGCTGGCTCTAGACGAAGCGGTGCGCGACGGCCGCGTCAAGCGCGGGCAGGTCGTGCTGCTGCAGGGCGTCGGCGGCGGATTCACCTGGGGCTCGGTCCTGCTTCGTTACTGACCAGAATGATGAAACTCGCGTTCGTGTTTCCCGGCCAGGGATCGCAGTCGGTCGGCATGCTGTCGTCGTTTGCCGGCGACGCCGCCGTCGGCGGCGTGGTGCAGCGCGCCTCGGCGGCGCTCGGCGAGGATATCGCGCGCTTGATCGCCGAAGGGCCGGCCGAGGCCCTTGCGCTGACGGTCAACACGCAGCCGTGCATGCTGACTGCGGGCTATGCGATGTACGCCGCGTGGCGCGCGGCCGGCGGGCCTGCGCCGGCGATGATGGCCGGCCACAGCCTCGGCGAATACACCGCGCTGGCGGCTGCCGGGGTCCTGGAGTTCGGCGACGCAGTGAGGCTGGTGCGCTTTCGCGCGCAGGCGATGCAGGACGCGGTGCCGGTCGGCGCCGGCGGCATGGCGGCGATCCTGGGGCTGGCCGACGAGTTCGTGATCCAGGCTTGCCAGGAGGGAGCGCGGGGCGAGGTGGTCGAGGCGGTGAACTTCAACGCGCCGCTGCAGGTCGTGATCGCTGGCCACAAAGCCGCGGTCGAACGCGCGTGCGAAGTCGCGAAGCGGCTCGGGGCCAAGCGCGCGGCGCCGCTGGCGGTGTCGGCGCCGTTTCACTCGTCGTTGCTGGCGCCGGCGCGTGACAGGCTGCGCGAGCGGCTCGCATCGGTGGCGCTGTCGCCGCCGCAGGTCGATGTGATCAACAACGTCGACGTCGCGATCGAACGCGACGTCGAGCGCATTCGCGACGCGATGGCGCGGCAGGCCGCGTCTCCCGTGCGCTGGTCGCAGACGATCGCGAAGATGGCCGCCGACGGCGTCACGCACGTGATCGAGTGCGGGCCCGGCAGGGTGCTCGCCGGACTGTCGAAGCGCGCCGCGCCGAGCGTCGAGAGTCTCGCGATCAGCGACGCGGCGAGCCTGCAGGAAGTGCTGGACCGCGTGCGGGGCTGAAATGGCAGATGTTCACCTCTTCGCGGCCGACGCGATCGCCGGCGAGGTGGCGCTCGTCACCGGCGCTTCGCGCGGCATCGGGCGCGCGATTCTCGACGCGCTGGCGCGCGCTGGCGCGACGGTGATCGGCACCGCGACCGGCGAATCGGGCGCGGCGGCGATCGAGCAGCATCTGGCGCAACTCGGCGCGCGCGGTCGCGGCGCGGTGCTCGATGTGCGCGATGCCGCCGCGAGCGACGCCCTGGTCGAGCGCATCGCGCAGGACTTCGGCCCGCTGTCGGTGCTGGTCAACAACGCCGGCATCACGCGCGACACGCTCGCGCTGCGAATGAAGGACGACGACTGGGCCGCAGTGCTCGACACCAATCTGTCGGCGGTGTTCCGGCTGTCGCGCGCGGTGCTGCGCGGCATGATGAAGGCCAAGCACGGCCGCATCGTCAACATCACGTCGGTCGTCGGCGCCTCCGGCAATGCGGGGCAGGCGAACTACGCCGCCGCGAAGGCGGGAGTCGCCGGCATGACGCGCGCTCTGGCGCGTGAGGTCGGCAGCCGCGGCATCACGGTCAATTGCATCGCGCCGGGCTTCATCGACACCGACATGACGCGCGTTCTCAGCGAGCAGCAGACGCAGGCGCTGCTGGCACAGATCCCGCTCGGGAGGCTTGGGCACCCCGAGGAAATCGCGGCCGCCGTCGTCTTCCTCGCCTCGCGCGCGGGCGGCTACGTAAGCGGCGCGACGCTGCACGTCAACGGCGGCATGTACATGAGCTAGCGTGGAGAGTTTGAGCGGTGGGCTGATAGAATCGCGCCCGCTTTTTTGGCCGACCTCGCAATCACGGTTGCAGGATCGAGCGGCACACAGACACCTGAGGAGGGGTCCATGGAAAACATCGAACAGCGAGTGAAGAAGATCGTTGCCGAGCAGTTGGGCGTGAACGAGGCCGACATCAAGAACGAGTCTGCCTTCGTCGAGGACCTCGGCGCGGACTCGCTGGACACGGTCGAACTGGTGATGGCGCTCGAGGACGAGTTCGAGACCGAGATCCCGGACGAGGAGGCGGAGAAGATCCGCACCGTCCAGCAGGCGATCGACTACGTGAAGGCGCATTCGAAGAAGGCCTGAGCGATCGCGATCCGCCGCCGATGCTGAGCGCCCGATGGATCGTCGCCGCGTTGTCGTGACCGGCCTGGGCGTCGTGTCGCCCGTGGGCAACGACGTCGAGACCGCGTGGCGCAACCTCCTCGCAGGCAAGTCGGGCGTAACGCGCATCTCCAGGTTCGACGCGTCGACCTTCCGTACGCAGATCGCAGGCGAGGTCCGCGACTTCGACATCGGCACCTACATCCCGGCCAAGGAAGCGCGGCGGATGGACACGTTCATCCACTTCGGGCTGGCGGCGTCGGTCCAGGCGGTCAGGGATTCGGGCCTCGAGATCACCGACGCCAACCGCGAGCGCATCGGCTGCATGCTCGGCTCGGGCATCGGCGGGCTGCCGCTGATCGAGGACAACTACCAGGAATTCACCGCGCGCGGCGCGCGGCGCATCTCGCCGTTCCTGATCCCCGGCGCGATCATCAACATGATCTCCGGCAACGTGTCGATCCTGTACGGACTGAAGGGCCCCAACCTGGCGATCGTCACCGCGTGCACGACCGGCCTGCATTGCATCGGCGAGGCCGGCCGTCTGATCGAGTACGGAGATGCCGACATCATGGTCGCGGGCGGGGCGGAGGCGACCGTGTGTCCGCTCGGCATCGGCGGCTTCGCTTCGATGCAGGCGCTGTCGGTACGTAACGACGACCCGGCCACCGCAAGCCGGCCGTTCGACAAGGACCGCGACGGCTTCGTGCTCGGCGAAGGCTCGGGCGTGATGGTGCTGGAGGAATACGAACACGCGCGCCGGCGCGGCGCACGCGTCTACTGCGAGCTGATCGGCATGGGGATGAGCGCCGACGCCTACCACATGACCGCCCCCGATGTCGACGGGCCGCGTCGCGCGATGGTGGGCGCGCTGCAGCGCGCGCGCGTCAACGCCGACGAGGTCGACTACCTGAATGCGCACGGCACGTCGACGCCGCTGGGGGACATCAACGAGACCAATGCGATCAAGCTCGCGCTGGGCGACGCCGCGCGCAAGGTGGTGGTCAACTCGACCAAGTCGATGACCGGCCACCTGCTCGGCGGCGCGGGCGGCCTGGAGTCCGTCGTGACGGCGCTCGCGATCCACCACCAGGTCTCGCCGCCGACGATCAACGTCTTCAACCAGGATCCCGAGTGCGATCTCGATTACGCGGCCAATACGGCGCGCGAAATGAAGATCGGCGTCGCGCTCAAGAACTCGTTCGGTTTCGGCGGCACCAACGGCACGCTCGTCTTCCGGCGTGTTTGAGCTCGCCTTTCCGTGGGCCACGTTGCGGCGGTCGAAGCGCGGGCGCGGGCTCGCTGCGCTCGCGCTGCTGCTGACCGCGGCTGCCTTCATCGCCGCCTGCCTGTCCGAGCTGATCTCGCCTGCGCCCCCGCGCTTCGCCGCAGCCGCGGCAACATTGACTGCTTTCGGTCTTGGCCTGCGGCAATGGCGGCGTCCGGGGCCGGCGGAGCAACTGCGGCTGACCGCCGATGCGCGCATCCTGGCGCGCACCGATCCGGCGTCCGAACCGCGCCCGTTGAGCGTCCACTTCGTCGCGCCGTGGCTGATCGTGCTGGGCGACAGTGCATCGGTGCTGCCGGTCTGGCCCGATTGCCTCGGCGCGGACGAGTTCAGGCGCCTGGCCGTCGCGTGCCGCTGGCGACGGGTGGAGTACACGCCGTGATCGCCGTCAAACTTCGGCGCGATCGCGAGGGCGGGCGAAACTTATTCGGGCCCGCCGTGTCAGATTCCGACGCGAGCCGACGCGCGGCGAACGGAGCCGGCCGATGAGCGAACGCGACATCGACCGGCAGCTCGTCGAGCGGGTTCAGCACGGCGACAAGCGGGCGTTCGAGCTGCTGGTAGCGAAGTACCAGCGCAAGATCTTCCGCCTGCTGTCCAGGCTGATCCGGGACCAGTCCGAGATCGAGGACGTAGCGCAGGAAGCATTCATCAAGGCGTATCGGGCGTTGCCAAACTTTCGCGGCGAAAGCGCGTTTTACACATGGCTGTACCGGATCGCGATCAACACCGCCAAGAACTTTCTCGTGTCGCAGGGCCGGCGCCCGCCGACCACCACGGAGACCGAGGTCGAGGACGCCGAGAACTTCGAGGACGCCACGCTGCTGCGCGACGTCGACACCCCGGATTCGCTGTTGATGTCCAAGCAGGTCGGCGACGCGGTCAATCGAGCGATCGAACGCCTGCCGGAGGACCTGCGCACCGCGATTGTGCTGCGCGAACTCGAGGGCATGAGCTACGAGGAGATCGCGGCCGCAATGAACTGCCCGATCGGTACGGTACGCTCGCGCATCTTCCGCGCGCGCGAGGCCATCGCCGAGGAACTGCGGCCTCTGCTGGACACGTCGAAGGACAAGCGTTGGTGAGGATGTCATGACGGCGAAGCGCAATCAGGCGACTGCCGCGGCGGGTGAAGACTGCCGCGAGGCACTGTCCTGTCTGATCGACGGCGAACTGGAGCACGCGGACTGCGCACGGATGATCGAACGCATCTGCGGCGATCGGCAGGTGCGCGACCAATGGGCGCTGCTGCACGCGGCGGGCGACGCGCTGCGCTCGAGCGAAGTGGCAGCGCTGCATTCGAGCGCGTTCGTCGAGCGCGTGGCGGCGGCGCTGGAGCGCGAACCGGCGATCCTGGCGCCGCGTGCGCTGGCAAGCGGCCGGCTGCAACGCGTGATCGTTCCGGGAGCGGCTGTGGCTGCCGCCGCGGCGCTGCTGGCGCTGGTGGCGGTCCCGCTGCTGCGCGGAGGCAGCGGCAACGAGGTTCCGCAGATCGCGGCCGTGCCGGCGCCCACGCCGCCGAACGGAGCAATGCAGCGGGTCGAGGTCGTCCGCGTGCCTGAACTGGAGCGCTACCTGCGCGCGCATCGCGAACTGGCCGGCAGCCTCGTGATGCCCGACGCGACACCTTATCTGCGCACGTCCAACAACCTGCCCGCGGAGGCGCGTTGATGGCAGGCCGGTGGGCGACGCGCCCGAGTCATCCGGGCGCGCCGCTGGGCCACGGCGCGCTGCTCGCCCTGCTGCTGGCGGTGCTCGCCTGGACCGCGCCCGCGCAGGCGCAGCCGAACGCAGCCCCGAAGGCAACCGCCCGCAACGACGCGGCGCGCACCGAGTTGCAGTGGCTGCGGATGATCCAGTCCGCCGCGCAACGGCTGACCTACTCCGGCACCGTGATCTATCAGCAGGGCGAAGAGGTGCGCGCCTCGCGTCTGATCCACGTGTTCGACGGCAGGATGCCGCAGGAACGCCTGCAACCCCTGGACGGCCGGCCGCGCGAATACGTCCGCCACGGGGACGAGGTGCAGTGCCTGATGCCGGAGGCGCGCCGGATCGTCGTCGAACGGCGGCTGTCGCACGACGCCTTTCCAGCGATCGCCAGCGCCGATCCGGCCGAGATCCTGCAAAACTACGCGGTGAAACTCGGGGACGTGGAGCGCGTGGCCGGACTCGAATGCCAGGTGATCCAGATCGAACCGAAGGACCGCCTGCGCTTCGGCTATCGGTTGTGCGTGGATCGGTCCAACGCGCTGCTGCTGCGCGCGGTGACGCTGAACGAGCGGGGCGAGGCGCTGGAGCAGATGGCGTTCGCGGAAGTCCGGACGGGTGACAGCGTCGACCGCGGGCAACTGAAGCCCTCGTGGTCGACCGAGGGTTGGCGCGTCGATCGCACCGACGAGCCGGCGATCGATCTGGCGCGGCTGGGGTGGACCATCGTGCTGCCGGCCGGTTTCCGCAAGCTGCACGAGATCCAGCGCTCGCTCTGGGGCGGGAGCGCCGAGCGCAAGGTGATGCAGGCGGTGCTGACCGACGGACTCGCCAACGTGTCGGTGTTCATCGAGCCGGCGCCGCAGGGTTCGGTGGTCGAGGCCGCGCAGTCGAACGGCCCGACCAACGTGTACGCGCGCAAGGTCGGAGACGCGCGTGTGACGGTGGTCGGCGAGGTGCCGATGGCGACCGTCAAGGCGGTGGCGCAGTCTGTTGAGTTCCGCGCGCCCCGTTGAGCCGATAGAACAGCTACAACAAACCGAGACAGCCATGAGATTCCTGTCGAGACTCCTCGCGGTCTGCGCGCTCGCGCTGACCATGGCCCAGGCTTCCGCGCAGATGGCGCAGTTGCCGGACTTCACCGAACTGGTCGAGCGCTGCAGTCCCGCGGTCGTGAATATCCGCACGACCGCTCGCGTCGGCCTGAATCAGGGGATGCCGCAGATCCCGGGGCTGGAAGAGGGCGACCCGTTTTATGAATTCTTCCGCCGCTTCTTCCCGCAGCAGCCGCAGCCGCGCCAGGGGCCGCAGCCGCGGTCGCCGCGTGGCGACCGCGAAGTGCCGCGTGGACTGGGCTCGGGATTCATCATCTCGCCGGACGGCTATGTCATGACGAACCACCATGTGGTCGAAGGCGCCGACGAGATCATCGTCACGCTGCCCGACCGGCGCGGCGAGTACCGCGCCAAGCTGATCGGCTCCGACCAGCGCACCGACGTCGCGCTGGTCAAGGTCGATGCGACCAACCTGCCGACGGTGAAGATCGGCGACTCGGCCAAGCTGAAGGTCGGCGAATGGGTGATCGCGATCGGTTCGCCGTTCGGCCTCGACAGCACGGTCACCGCCGGCATCGTCAGCGCCAAGGCGCGCGAGACCGGGGATTTCCTGCCGTTCATCCAGACCGACGCGGCGGTCAACCCGGGCAACTCGGGCGGGCCGCTGATCAACATGCGCGGCGAGGTGGTCGGCATCAACTCGCAGATCTTCACGACGTCCGGCTCGTTCGCGGGCATCTCCTTCGCGATCCCGATCGACGAGGCGATGCGCGTGCAGGAGCAACTGCGCGCCCAGGGCCGCGTGATCCGCGGTCGCATCGGCGTCACGATCAGCGAGGTCCCGCGCGACGTGGCCGACGCGATCGGCCTGTCGAAGCCGCAGGGCGCGCTGGTGACGAACGTCGAGCGCGACGGTCCTGCGGACAAGGCCGGCGTGGAAGCGGGCGACGTGATCCTGAAGTTCGACGGCAAGACGATCGAGCGCTCGTCCGAACTGCCGCGCGTGGTCGGCGGTACCAAGCCCGGCGCACGCGCCGCGATCACGGTGTGGCGCAAGGGCAAGACGGTCGACCTGTCGGTGACGGTGGCCGAACTGCAGGCCGACACGCGTCAGGCGCGGCGAGGCGAGCCGACGCCGAAGCCGGTTCCAGCGACGAATGTGCTCGGCCTGGCGGTGTCGGATGTGCCGGCCGAACGCCTGAAAGAACTCCGGATCAAGGGCGCCGTGCAGGTCGACGGCGCCGACGGGCCGGCGGCGGCTGCGGGAATCCGGGCCGGGGACCTGATTCTGTCGATCAACAATACGGACGTGCAGAATTCAAAACAATTCAATGAAATAGTGGCTAAACTTGATCCAAAACGTAATGTCGCTGTGCTGGTGCGCCGGGGCGACCAGACGCAGTTCCTGATCATCCGTCCTTCGAACCGGTAGCCGGCGGCGGGGCTTCAGGGGCCGTCGGACGCGGGCGCTAGAATTCGCGCCCAAGCCACGAGGGGTCGTCCGGCGGATCACCCCATCCTTTTGCCGTGTCGAGGGCCTGGAGGGGCCGGCACGGCCGCAGCCACGACGGGTTCTCACCGCGTTTCCGGCGCTTCGGCGCAGGCTCGATGCAGCACATACGCAACTTTTCCATCATCGCCCACATCGACCATGGCAAGTCGACGCTCGCGGATCGGCTGATCCAGCGCTGCGGCGGCCTGTCCGAGCGCGAGATGGAGGAGCAGGTGCTCGATTCGATGGCGCTGGAGCGCGAGCGTGGCATCACGATCAAGGCGCAGACCGCTTCGCTCGAGTACACGGCGGCCGACGGCCGGTTGTACGAGCTGAACCTGATCGACACGCCTGGCCACGTCGACTTCTCCTACGAGGTGAGCCGCTCGCTGTCGGCCTGCGAGGGTGCGCTGCTGGTCGTCGATGCCTCGCAGGGTGTCGAGGCGCAGACGGTCGCCAACTGCTACACCGCGATCGAACTCGGCGTCGAGGTGATTCCGGTGCTGAACAAGATGGACCTGCCGCAGGCGAATCCCGACGAGGCGCGCGCCGAGATCGAGGACGTGATCGGCATCGACGCGCACGACGCGGTGCTGGCGAGCGCCAAGACCGGCATGGGCGTGGACCAGATCCTGGAGCGCATCATCGCGCGCGTGCCGCCGCCGCGCGGCCGTCCCGACGGGCCGCTGCGCGCGATGATCATCGACAGCTGGTTCGACAGCTATGTCGGCGTGGTGATGCTGGTGCGGGTGGTCGACGGGCGCCTGGCGCGCGGCGATCGCATCAAGCTGATGGCCACCGATGCGACCTACGAGGCGAACCAGCTCGGCGTGTTCACCCCCGGCGACCAGCCGCGCGAAGCGTTGGAAGCGGGCGAGGTCGGCTACATCATCGCCGGCATCCGCGAGCTGCAGGCGGCGAAGGTCGGCGACACGGTGACATTGATCAAACCGGGGACGGGCGGCGCGGCATTCACCGCGACCGAGCCGCTGCCGGGCTTCAAGGAGGTGCAGCCGCAGGTGTTCGCCGGGCTGTACCCGACCGAGGCGAACCAGTACGAAGGCCTGCGCGACAGCCTGGAGAAGCTCAAGCTCAACGACGCGTCGCTGCACTACGAGCCCGAGGTGTCGCAGGCGCTCGGGTTCGGCTTTCGCTGCGGCTTCCTCGGCCTGCTGCACATGGAGATCGTGCAGGAGCGGCTCGAGCGCGAGTTCGACCAGGACCTGATCACCACCGCGCCGAGCGTGGTGTACCAGGTGGTCAAG
>JAKORH010000365.1 GCA_029777935.1 Pseudomonadota bacterium | reverse complement strand
TGATGATCACGCGCACCAAGGCGATCGCGCAGGTGATCGGCTTCCTGGCGATGGAGAACGCCCTCTTCGTCGCCGCCACCAGCGCGACCTACGGCATGCCGATGGTGGTCGAACTGGGCATCGCACTCGACGTGCTGGTCGGCATGGTCGTGCTGGGCGTCTTCATGTTCCAGATCCGCGAGCAGTTCGACAGCCTCGACATCCGCCATCTGGAAAGGCTGAAAGAGGAATAGCGATGTGCCGCATGTTGTGTCCCGGTTCACGGGCGCTCCCTCACCCCAACCCCTCTCCCGGAGGGAGAGGGGCTCTTCTTCCCGGAGCCGCGCGCTTGCAGGCGCGCGTCGCTGCGGCGGCGCGAAGCTCGCGCTTCGCGAAACCCCGCCTCCGCCCCTCCGGGAGAGGGACCGAGGGTGAGGGGTTGCAGCCCGCGTCCGTCCCGTGATCACGGATCCGATGCAGACCCTGCTCTTCGTCCTCGGACTGCCGCTGGCTGGAAGCGCGGCGCTGGCATTGTTCGGTCACCGCGAGCGCGCGCCGGAGCTCAACGTCGGCTTCAGCCTCGCGACGTTCGTCGCGGCCGCGGCGTTGACCGCGCAGGTGATCGCCAGTGGCCCGGCGGTCGTGCTGCACGAGCAGTTCTTCGTCGATCCGCTGAACGTGTTCCTGATCGCATTGACCGCGTTCGTCGCGTTGACGACCTCGATCTTCTCGCGGCCGTACATGCGGATCGAGCGCGACCACGGCAAGATGACCGCGCCCAGGATGCGGCTCTTCCACAGCATGTACCAGCTCTTCACCTTCACGATGCTGCTGGCGCTGTCGACCAACAACATGGGCATCCTGTGGGTCGCGATGGAGGCCGCCACGCTCGCCACCGTACTGCTGGTCGCGGTGTACCGCACGCCCGCCAGCCTCGAAGCGGCATGGAAGTACTTCATCCTGTGCGGCGTGGGCATCGCGCAGGCGCTGTTCGGCACGATCCTGCTGTATCTGGCGGCCGAGCGCGTGCTCGGCGCCGGCGGCGGGGGCCTCTTGTGGACCAGCCTCGACGCGGTGAAGGCGCAGCTCGAGCCGACCGTGATCGCGCTCGCGTTCGTGTTCCTGCTGGTCGGCTACGGCACCAAGGTCGGGCTGGCGCCGCTGCACAACTGGCTGCCCGACGCGCACGCCGAAGGCCCGACGCCGATCTCGGCCGTGCTGTCGGGGCTGCTGCTGAACGTCGCGCTGTACGCGGTCCTGCGCTGCAAGGTGCTGACCGACGGCGCGCTCGGCACGCGCTTCGCCGGCGACCTGATGATGGGCTTCGGCCTGCTTTCCGTGGTGCTGGCCGCGTTCTTCCTCTCGCGCCAGCGCGACATCAAGCGCATGTTCGCCTACTCGTCGATCGAGCACATGGGGTTGATCGCATTCGCGTTCGGCATGGGCGGCCCGATCGCGAGTTTCGCCGGCCTGCTGCACATGACGGTGCACTCGCTCGTGAAGTCCGCGATCTTCTTCGCGGTCGGCCACGCGGCGCAGAAGGCAGGCACGCAGGTGATGGACGACATCCGCGGCCTGCTGCGCATCAGTCCCACCGTGGGCTGGGGGCTGATGATCGGCACGCTCGCGATCCTCGGCATGCCGCCGTTCGGCGTGTTCGCCAGCGAATTCCTGATCCTGACCACTGCGATGCGCGATTTCCCGTGGGCCACGCCGCTGCTGCTGCTCGCGCTCGGCGTGGCGTTCGCCGCCATCCTCGGCAAGGTGCAGCCGATGGTGTTCGGCGAAACGACGGTGAGGAAGCTCGCGCACCCGCCGGCGCTGATCCCCGTGTTCGCGCATCTCGCACTGGCGCTGATGCTCGGGCTGTACATCCCGCCGTATCTGAACGGCTGGTACCAGCAGGCGGCGCGGCTGCTGGGAGGAAGCTGACCGTGAAGATCGCGGGCGTCGAATTCACGCCGCTGCCGGGCGCGATCCGCGCCGCGGCTGCGACCGTGAACGCAGCCGAATGGTCCGAGCTCGGCGAGGCCGGGGTTCGCCTCGTCGCGCTGTGGGGTTCGGATCGCCGCGACTGCGGCGAAGGGCTGGTCGCGCTCGCCGCCTACGCGACCTCCGAGGGCCTCGCCTGCGCGCGGCTGCCGTGCGAAGCGCCGTACGAGTATCCCGATCTGTCCGCCCGGCATCCGGCCGCGATCCGCATGCAGCGCGCCCTGTACGACCTGCTCGGCCTGCGCGCGCGCGCTGCCGTCGATCAGCGCCCCTGGCTGCGCCACGCCGCTTGGCCGGCCGACTTCTTCCCGCTGCGGCGCGACGCCGATGGTTCGCGCGCGTTCGATGCCGAGCAGGAACGCTACGAATTCGTCACCGTGGCCGGCGACGGCGTGCACGAGATCGCGGTCGGGCCGATCCACGCCGGCATCATCGAGCCGGGCCACTTCCGCTTCTCGGTCGTCGGCGAGAAGGTGCTGCGGCTCGAGCAGCGGCTCGGCTACACGCACAAGGGCATCGAGAAGCGCTTCGAGGGCATGCCGCTCGCGGACGGACAGCGGCTCGCGGCTCGCGTGTCGGGCGACTCGACCGTCGCCTATTCGTGGGCGTACGCGATGGCGGCCGAGTCGGCGGCCGGCTGCGCGATCCCGGTGCGCGCCGCGTGGCTGCGCGCGCTGCTGCTGGAGCGCGAGCGCGTCGCCAATCACCTCGGCGATCTCGGCGCGCTCGGCAACGACGCCGGGCTGGCGTTCGGGCTGGCGCAGTTCTCGCGGCTACGCGAGCAGTGTCTGCGCGTCAATGCCGAAGCCTTCGGCCACCGGCTGCTGATGGATCGGATCGTTCCCGGCGGCGTGGCGCGTGAAGTGACGACGGACGCGCTCGCCGCGCTGCGCGCGCAGTGCGATGCGATCGAGCGCGAAGTGCGCGCCTTGCGCGCGATCTACGACGAGCACGCCGGGCTGCAGGACCGGCTGCAGAAGACCGGCATCGTGACGCCCGAACTCGCCGTGCAGCTCGGGCTGACGGGGCTCGCCGCGCGCGCGAGCGGGCAGCCGCGCGACCTGCGGATCGACTTACCTTGCGCGCCGTACGGCGAGCTCGCGGTCGGGCTGGCGTGCGAAACGGGCGGCGACGTCGCCGCGCGAGTGGCAGTGCGCTTCGACGAGACGTTTGAGTCGCTGCGGCTCACCCGCGCGCTCGTCGATCGGCTGCCCGCCGGCGAAACGCGCGTCGCTCTGCCGGCCGGGAAGGAAGGATTCGGTCTGGGCTGGATCGAAGGCTGGCGCGGCGAGGTGCTGGTCGCGCTCGAGTGCGACGCCGAGGGGCGCATCCGCCGCTGCCACTGCCACGATCCGTCGTGGCAGAACTGGCCGGTCCTCGAGCACGCGGTGATCGGCAACATCGTCCCCGACTTCCCGCTGATCAACAAGTCGTTCAACCTCGGTTAGTCCGGGCACGATCTCTGATGCTGTATCTGCTGAAACAGATCGCCGGCGCCGGCATCCCGACTGAAGCGGCGCCCGCGCCGCAGGATGACTGGCGCGTCGACGGCGAGCGCATCCAGGGCGAGGTGCTGCGGCTGCTCGGCCGTGCGCTGGCGATCCGGCAGATCGACGCCGGTTCGTGCAACGGCTGCGAGCTGGAGATCCACGCGCTGAACAATCCCTACTACAACGTCGAAGGGCGCGGCATCAGGTTCGTCGCCAGCCCGCGCCACGCGGACCTGCTGCTGGTCACCGGGCCGGTGTCGCGCCACATGCAGATCGCAGTGAAGCGCGCATATGACGCCACGCCGGAGCCGAAGCTCGTGGTCGCCGTCGGCGACTGCGGCTGCACCGGCGGCGTGTTCGGCGAGAACTACGCGAGCTGCGGGCGCGTGGCCAACGTGATCCCGGTCGACGTGGCGGTCCCCGGCTGCCCGCCGCCGCCGCTCGAAATCCTGCGCGGCATCCTGACGGCGGTGTCGAAGCGGCGCGATTGAGCTGCGATCGTCACCGTACAATTCGGCATCACCACCCTCACCCTCGGTCCCTCTCCCAGAGGGAGAGGGAAGAAAAGCCCCTCTCCCCGTGGGAGAGGGGTTGGGGTGAGGGAAATCAAGCTGCAACATCTTCAGCACCATGGCCGAATACGTCTCCGAAATCACGCGCTTCATCCGCGAGCTGAAGCAGCAGAAGCCCGACCTCGAACGCAAGCAGCGCGAGGGGCGCGCGCTGCTGTGGGACCAGCAGCTCGACCTCGACGAGTTGGCGCGCTGGAAGGCATCGAAGGTGCCGATGCAGCCGTACGTGTACCAGACCAGGACGAAGTAGGTGCTGGACGAACCCGCCGCGCCGCTGCTGCACCGCCGGCTCGACGAGCCGCAGGTCGACAGCACGCCCGACGTGGTCGACGGCATCGCGCTGGCGCGCCTGTACGGCGAGCCGCTGTTCAAGCTGCCGGACGACCTGTACATCCCGCCCGATGCGCTCGAGGTGTTTCTCGAGGCGTTCGAAGGCCCGCTCGACCTGCTGCTGTACCTGATCCGCAAGCAGAATTTCAACGTGCTCGACATCCCGATGGCGCCGCTGACGCAGCAGTACCTCGCGTACGTCGAGCAGATCCGCCGCAGCAATCTGGAGCTCGCCGCCGAATACCTGCTGATGGCGGCGATGCTGATCGAAATCAAGAGCCGGATGCTGCTGCCGGTGAAGAAGGCGGAAACCGGCGAGAAGGTCGAGGACCCGCGCGCGGAACTGGTGCGCCGGCTGATCGAGTACGAGCGGATGAAGCTCGCCGCCGCGCAGATCGACGAGCTGCCGCGGGTCGGCCGCGATTTCGCGCGCGCATGGGTCGCGATCGAGCAGGCGCTGGAGAAACGGCTGCCGCAGGTCAACGTCGCCGACCTGCAGCAGGCCTGGGCCGAGGTGCTGAGGCGCGCCAGGCTGTATGCGCACCACCACATCGCGCGCGAGGAGCTGTCGGTGCGCGAGCACATGAGCATCGTGCTCAAGCGGCTGCAGAGCGCCCGCTTCCTGGAGTTCGGCGATCTGTTCGACGCCGCGCTGCTGGCGCGCGGCGCGCCGCTCGTGATCGTGCACTTCCTCGCGCTGCTGGAGCTGGCCCGCGAGAACCTGATCGAGATCACGCAGGCGGCGCCGTACGCGCCGATCTATCTGCTGCTGGCGTACACGCCGAGCTGACGATGCCCGCGGCACCGCGCCTGTCGTTGCGCGTCGACCTCGACGGCGGCCGCCTCGGTCCGGGCAAGGTCGAGTTGCTCGAACACATCGGACGCGAACGCTCGCTCGCCGCCGCGGCGCGCGCCATGGGCATGTCGTATCGCCGTGCCTGGGAACTGCTCGCGGCGCTGAACGAGATGTTCCACGAGCCGGTCGCCGTCAGCCAGCCGGGCCGCAACATCGGCGGCAGCACCGAGCTGACACCGTTCGGCGCGCGCGTGGCCGCGATCTACCGCGCGCTCGAGCGGCGCGCCGCCCAGGCCGCCGCGCCGGGGCTGGCCGAACTCAACGAGGCGCTTCGTTTGGCACGACATCCGGCGCGTCGTTCGCAGCGTCAGTCGCAGAAGAAATCGCGCGCTTAGCAGCAGCGCCGCGCGCCAGCGCCAGCGCGCCCGCATCGAGCGCCACGCTCTTGACCAGGCACCACACCGCAAGTCCCGGCTCGAGCGCCAGCCGCGCGGTCGATTCGCGCGTGATCGTGGCGCGCAGCAGCGTGGACGGGCCGATCCGCACCAGCACGTCGGCATAGGTCGCATCGCGCGGCTCGATCGCCTGCACCGCGCCGGCGAGGCGATTGATGATGCTGACGTCGCTCGGCCGCGTCAGCGCGAGCGCCACGTCGCGCGCCGGCAGGCGGGCGCGCACCGGCGTGCCGACCGCCAGCGCCACGCGCGGCACGCGCAGATCGAAACCGTCGCACGCGAGCGTCGACAGGCCGTACTGATCGTCGTGCGCCGCCACGCTTCCGAACACCAGCGTGCCGAGATCGGCGCCGCCGATCAGCCCGCGCAGTCGCGGGTCGGCGAGCACATCGGTGGCCGCGCCGACCGCGACGACCCGCCCTCGATCGAGCACGATCAGCGCGGTCGCCAGCCGCAGCACCTCGTCGAAGGAATGACTGACGTACACGATCGGCACGGCGCTC
>JAKORH010000364.1 GCA_029777935.1 Pseudomonadota bacterium | reverse complement strand
CGACAGGTTCTGCTTACCGTACACGTGCCAGTACGGCATCATGAAGAACATGATCATGCACCAGACAAACGCCAGGCAGATCCAGATGATCTCGACCTTGTCCAGCGGGTGTTTCCACCAGACGCGTTCGGCAGGTGGTTGAATTGCGCTCATTGTTGTGGGTTCCGGAAGAGAGTTGGGGAAACGGTGTCATTCCCGCGCAAGCGGGAATCCAGAGGCTTCAGCAACGCCGAATTGGATCCCCGCCTGCGCGGGGATGACGGCGCTGTCTCCAGTCGCCGCGCGGCTGCGCCGCTTGCTCCTGGACAGCGCCGTCACTTGGCCAGCGGGCTGATGGGGATGCCGACGATCTCCATCACGCCCCACACGATGTACAGCACCGTGGGCATCGCCACGCCGATGAACAGCAGCAGGAACGGGTTGTCGAGCATCAGTTGAAACGCGGGGATGCGCTCCTGCGCTCCGGCGTCCGGTTTCTTCTCTTCCATGCAATGCCTCCCTCCGTGGTCAACAGAAACCACGCCCGCAGCGGCCGCGGGCGTTTCTAAACGGGGCGAAGTTACGCAGCGCGGCGCCGTAAGAAATTGATGCGCCTTAAGCAATCCGGACGTGTGCCGAGCAGGCTGCGATGTCCACAGGAGGTCTGCGGACTTTGTCGCGGTGCATCGTTTCGATGATTCAGGTTAAATGGCGCCCGTGGCCGCGCACTTAGCGTGGCGCGCTGCTTCGATTCCCTTCGGCCATCCGTGCTCAAGCTCATCCACGCCGCCGGACAGCGGGCGTTCCTGCTGATCGAGCGACCGTTCAATCGCCTCTTGGGCGACGCGATCAACCCGCTGTATCACCTCGGCGCGATCAGCTACTTCATGTTCTGGGTCGTGGTCGCCAGCGGCTTCTACGTCTACGCGTTCTACGAGACCGGCGTCGACACCACCTTCGCGTCGGTCGAGCGGCTGACGCACGCGCAATGGTGGGCTGGCGGCGTGATGCGCAGCCTGCACCGCTACGCGTCCGACGCCATGGTGCTGACGATGCTGCTGCATTTCACGCGCCACTTCGTGTTCGACCGCTACCGCGGCTTTCGCGCCTTCTCGTGGCTGACCGGCCTGATCGTGCTGTGGCTGGTGTACGTGGCCGGCGTCAACGGTTACATGCTTCCCTGGGATCGTCTGGCGCAGTACACGGTGGTGACGACCTCGGAATGGTTCGACGCGCTGCCGGTGTTCCGCGGGCGCATGGCGCGCAACTTCATCCTGCCCGAGGCGATCAACGACCGTTTCTTCTCGCTGCTGCAGTTCATCCACATCGGCGTGCCGCTGGTCACGCTGGCGGCGCTGTGGGTGCATACGCAGCGCGTGCCGCGCGCGCGCACGCTGCCGCCGAAGCCGCTGGCCATCGGACTCGCGGCGATGCTGCTGGTGCTGGCGTTCATCAAGCCGGCGCTGTCGCAGGGCGCGGCGGACTTCCTCACCTGGCCGCGGAAGCTCGAACTTGACTGGTTCTACCTGACCGCCTTTCCGCTGATCACGCGCGACCACGCGATGGCGCTGTGGGTCGCGGTGGCGGCGGTCACGTTGCTGTTTGCGCTCGCGCCGTGGCTGCCGCCGGTCAGGCGCGGCGCGGTGCGTGCATGGCAGCTCACGGTGCATCCGGGCAACCGCACGGTGCCGGTGCGGCCGGGCGAAACCCTGCTTGACGCCGGATTGCGCGGCAACGTGGCGCTGCCGTTCGAGTGCCGCTCGGGCGGCTGCGGCGCCTGCCGGGCGCGCGTGCTGGTTGGCGAGGTCGATCCGGGCGTGTACCAGCCCGGTGCGCTCACAGCCGAGCAGCGCGCGCGCGGCGACGTGCTGCTGTGCTGCGCGTGCGCGCTGACCGATGTCGAAATCGAACTGGAGGAGGGTGCGGCTGCGCGCGAGGAACCGCTGCCCGTCTACCACGCGAGCGTCGAGAAGCTGGAGCGGCTGGCGCCCGACGTGATGCTGGTCGCCCTCAGGCTGGATCCCGGCAAGTCGATCGCGTACGACGCGGGCCAGTACGTGAACATCCTGCTCGAAGACGGCGCGCGGCGCGCCTATTCGTTCACCGAGAGAGGCGGCGCGACCAACCTCGTCGTGCTGCACGTGCGGCGGATTCCGAACGGACGCTTCACCTCATTCGTGTTCGACAAGCTGCGCGTCGGCGACCGCATGCGCTTCGAAGGGCCGCTGGGCGGCACTGTGCTGCGCGACGGCGAGCGGCCGATCGTGTTCGTCGCCGGCGCGACCGGGTTCGCGCCGGTCAAGAGCCTGCTCGAGGAGGCGTTCGCGCGCAGCATGCGCGCGCCGCTGTATCTGTACTGGGGCGTGCGCCGGCGGCGCGATCTCTACCTGGCCGACTTGCCTGATCAATGGGCGCGCGAGCACGCGAACTTCAAGTTCGTTCCGGTGCTGTCCGAAGCAGGCCCTGAGGAGGAGTGGACCGGCCGAACCGGGCTCGTGCACGAGGCACTGCTGGAGGACTTCCCGGATCTCGCCGGCCACCTCGTCTACGCGTGCGGCTCGATGCAGATGGTCGAGCATGCGCGCCCGGCGCTGCTGGCGCACGGGCTCGACGAGGAGTCTTGCCTGTCAGACGCGTTCGTGCCGCAGTCGGCCTGACGCTGCCGCTCAGAAGTCGTGAAGAAATCGTAGCGAGCGCCCCGAGGTTGCGCCGAGGAGCGGAGGCGTACAGAAGTCGTACGTTGAGCACCGGAGGCACAAGATCGAGGCGCACAGTAGATCTATTCACGGCTTCTCAGCCGCCGACGATCTCGAACTGGACGTCGACGTTGCCGCGCGTCGCGTGCGAGTACGGACAGATCTTCTCGTGCGCTTCCTTCGCGAACGCGGCGAGTTCCACCTGCGGCAGGCTCCGGTCCTCGACGCGCATCTTCACCGCCAGCCCGAAGCCGCCGCCTTCGCGCGGGCCAATCGACACCGCGCAGGTGATCTTCGCCTTGCTCGCATCCTTCTTCTTCTGTTTGGCGACGAAGTCGAGCGCGCCGCCGTAGCAGGCCGCGTAGCCCGCCGCGAAGAGGTGCTCGGGCGTGGCACGGCCCGGCACACCGGGACCGCCCATTTCCTTCGGCAGCGACAGGTCGGCTTTCACGACTCCGTCCTCGGACGCGGTGTGGCCGTTGCGGCCGCCGGTGGCGGTGGCACGGGTGGTGTACAGCGGATTGATCCTGTCCATTGGAACCTCCTGTTCGGATCGTGGATTCGAGGCCGTGTGCCGGCGCGATCTTCGGACCGCGAGGGCCTGTGAAAGTCGCATTCGCCTCCCATGAGCGCGGCAAGCCTGCCGCGAACAGGTGAGGCGCCGCGCGCTACAGGCCGAGCAGCGGCGATCGCGTCAGCGCCACACCGACGATGTAGGCGAACGTGCCGAGCGCGGCGGCGAAGGCGAGCGCGCGTTGCGCGCGCGTGCGGCCGTAACGCAGTGCGATCGCGCCGAGCACGATGTAGACGACGAGGCCGATGATTTTCGCCATCAGCCACGACTGCTGGGTCGGCACCAGATGCGCGAGCACCGCCATCGTGATCGCCGAGGCCAGCAGCAGCGTGTCGATGATGTGCGGCGCGACGCGGATCCAGCGCGCGTTCAGCAGCGGCGAGCCGGCCAGCATCAGCAGTCCGCGCGCGAAGAAGCCCGTGCCGCTGGCGATCACGCAGGTCACATGGACGATCTTCAGCAGCGCGTACATCGGCGCGCGCTCAGCCGGGGCGGCCGTCGGGCCGCGCGCGCAGGTAGATCAGCGCGCTGCGCGCGGCCCACGGCAGCAGTGCCGCACACCACAACACGATCGCTGCCAGCGTCAGCCAGCCCGCTTGCGATGGAAACGCGTCGACGCACAGCCGCGCCAGCGCCGCGGCCTGCAGCGTCCAGAACAGGAGCCACGTGACGTTGTCCGCGGCCAGCGCGCGGCCGCCGTGGCCCGCGGTCACGCGCGCGACCATCGCCAGCATCGTGGTGCAGAAGAACCCCATCGTCAGCGCATGCAGCGGCGCCAACCCGAGCGTCGCCGACGCCATTCCGGCGAGCAGGACCCAGCCGTTCCACGCGTACAGCGCGAGCGCGATGCCGAGCCACAGGAAGCCCAGGTGCAGCATCGCCAGCAGCCGGTTGCGCAGGCTCTGCACCACGCCCCAGCGCCAGGCGACCGCGAACAGCAGCATGGCGGCGGCGGCGTCGAACGCGACCCGCAGCACGCCGAAGAACGCGGACGAGGCGAAGATCACCAGCACTGGCAGCACGCCGTGCCCGATCACGATCGCGAGGAAGGTCCACAGCAGCCACAGCGGGCGCCATGCGTCCAGCATCGGCACTACGTTGGCGGTGAAGAAGGGGATCAGCCGGTGCGACACAGTCACGAATATCGGCGCGATGAAGAACCATAGCGTCAGCATTTCGGCTGAGTGGATCCAGCGCACGTCGAGCCGCACGACGCCGACGGCGAACACCAGGTGCGCGAGCGTGCCGAGTGCGAACGCGGCCAGCACCAGCCGCGCGTGCACCTTGTCCGCGACGCGGCTGGTGCGGATCAGCCGATAGAAGCGCGCCAACGGCAGGCTCCACGCGAACGCCAGCAGCAGTGCGCCGGCGGCGACGAGCCGCGGGCTGGCATGTGCACCGACCAGTGCCAGCGCGAGCGCGGCCAGCCCCAGCGCGCCGGGCAGCAGCAGGTCACGCGCGGTCGGCGCGATCACGTTGAGCCACTTGGGACCGGCCGTGAACAGGAAGCCGAACATGAAGAACGGCAGGAACGCGTTGGCCATCAGCCAACCGTGCATCCATGCCGGCGGCAGATCGGTCGCGAGCGGGTAACCGGCGGTGCGCGCGGCGAGCTGCGCCAGCCACCACAGCGACGCGCTCGCCAGGCCGAGCATCGCGAAGAAGAAGTACAGCCGGTGCGGCGCGACGAGCAGCCAGCGCGGCGAGGTGGCTGCTGCAGGTGCGAGCCGTTCTTCGGCGAGGGGTATCGCCTTGTGCGTCATCGACGCACGGATTTTCGCAGGAATTCCGGTACCAGAGGCCCGGTCGCGTCGAGGGTGTTCTTCACCAGCAGTCCGAACTCGGTGTCGCCTTCCATCACGAGCGCGCGCTCGAAGAACAGCGTGTCGGCGTCCTCCTCGCCGCTCGCCATGCGCCAGAACGCGCTCGCGGTTGCGCTGACGCGCAGCGCGACTTCGGCGCCGCGCGGGGCCGCACCAAAGCCGCGCGCGCCCAGTTGCAGCCGCATCCGCACGCCGAAGTCGCTGACGTGAACCTCCACGCAACGGTCGGCCAGCGCCGCGCGCGCATCGGCGTCGAGCCGCGGCAGCAGCACGCGGTTCAGCACCCGCGCCAGCACGAACGACGGCGGCTCGATCGGCAGCCGCTCGAGCAGTCGCCGCACGGCGTCGGGTGGCGGCGGCAACGGCGGCAGCGTGAACGTCATGCGTGGCTCCATTCGAATCCCGGACGGCGGTGCGCGTAGCCGTCGGCCGGCGCGCCGGGCAGTCCGAGAGCGACCAGCTCGGCGAGCGCCGCGCCAGCGTCGGCGCCGCGGTTGAACACGCGATCGAACGCGTCGATCACCCGCTCGAAGTTGCGCGCGATCGGCGACAGCCGCAGCCGCCGCACGCCGGCCTCGACGAGCGCTTCGCGCCAGGTGAGCAGGCAGTGCACGCGCGCCGACTGCGTCTGCAGGCCGTTGAGCGTCAGGAACGGCTCGCCTTCCTGTGTCTTCAGCACGAGACCGTCCGGATGCTCGAGGCAGCGGAACTCGCATTCGTCGCGGTTGCGGCCGTAGTGGCGCGCAGTGAAGCAACGGGCGGAGAACGCAAGCGGCATGCGGCCGAACGCGAACACTTCGGTCTCCATCGGCGGCGTGCGCGTCGGCGGATTCACTGCCGCGATCGCGTCGAGCGGCAGCTCCAGCGGCGGCACCCAGCGCACGGCCCCGAGCCGCGCGAACTCGTCGAGAGCCGGCGCGCTGTAGACGTTCACGTGCGGGCCGATCACGAAAGCGCGGCCGGTCATCTGCAGCGCGGCCGCGGTGTCGTTGACCTCGACCAGGAACTCGCCGTTGTCGGTGAAGCGGTGCAGCGCGCGCAGTTCGGTTTCGGATTCGATCAGCGCCTGGCCGCTCAGCACGACTTCCTTGCCGGCGGCACTGAGATCGCGCGCGAGTGCCAGCCACTCGTCGACCTTCATCTCGTGCCGGCGCGAGCAGACGATTTCGCCGAGATACACGGTGTGCGCCGGCGACTCGGCGACACGCGCGTAGAACTCGGTCAGCGTGCGGCGCGGCCAGTAGTACAGGACGGGGCCGACGCTGATGCGGAAGCTCGTTGTTTCAGACATTGCCCGGACGCCGGTGATCTGTTGTCGTCCCGGCGCAGGCCGGGACCCAATTTGTTGTGCTGGAGATCGGGCACCGGCCTGTGGCGGTGCGACGGCGCCGATTCACTTCCACGGCCGGCTGTAGGCGCCCAACGTGTGCTGCTGGCCCTCGGCGAGCCGCCCGAGCGACGCGATCCACGCCGGCTGCGGCGAGAAGCGCGCCGGCGCAGCAAAGCAGGCATCGATCGCGGCGCGCCACACGCGCGTGACCTGCTCGACATACGCGGGGCTGCGCTGGCGGCCTTCGATCTTGATCGCTGCCACACCGGCGGCCATCAGCTCGGGCAGGATCGGCAGCGTGTTCAGGCTGGTCGGCTCCTCGATCGCGTGGCCGACCTCTCCGTCGACATCGAACCGGCCCTTGCACACGGTGGGATACGCGCGTGCGTCGCCCGGCCCGAAGTGGTTGATCTGGATGCCGTTCAGTCGCGCGTCGACGCTGTGGTCGGCGTTCTCGATCCAGCGCACGTGCGACGCCGGCGAGCAGGCGCCGAAGTTGTTCGGCGACTGCCCGGTCGCATAGGACGACAGGTGGCAACGGCCCTCGACCATCACGCACAGGCTGCCGAATCCGAACACTTCGATCTCGACCTTCGAGTTGCGGATCACATGCGCGACCTGCGACATCGTGAGAACGCGCGGCAACACCGCGCGCTGGATGCCGTAATGCGCGCGATAGAACTCGATCGCCTCGTGATTGGTCGCGGAAGCCTGCACCGACAGATGCAGCCGCAGCGCGGGATGGGTGCGCGCCGCGTACGCCATCACCGCGATGTCTGCCAGGATCAGCGCGTCGATGCCGAGATCCGCCGCGGCGTCGACCGCGCGCAGCCACGGCGCCGGATCGCGCGCGTCGGCGAACGTGTTCAGTGCCATCAGCACCTTGCGGCCGCGTGCATGCGCGTAGCGGATGCCTTCGCGCGTGGCCGCGAGATCGAAGTTCAGGCCGGCGAAGTTGCGCGCATTGGTGGCGTCCTTCAGCCCCATGTACACCGCGTCGGCGCCGGCGTCGATCGCGACCGTCAGCGCGCGCAGCGAGCCGGCCGGGCAAACGAGGTCCGGCTTGCGCAGGGCGGCGGCGCCTATTTGGCCACCCTCCGCGCCGCGCGCTTTGGGATGACCGCGTCGGAGCGGCCGTGCGCGGTCATGCGGCGACCGGTTCGGCCAGCAGCGCGGAGACCTTGTCGCTGACCTTCTGTCCGACCGCGGCGATCTCGGCGATCGGCTTGTCGAGCAGATAGGCGATCAGTTCGCGCACCGAGCGGATCTGTGTGCCGAACGGCAGCTTCCCTGCGCCGCGGAAGAACAGACCGTGCTTGACGTCGCCGCGCAGCGCCGCGGCAAGCTGGTTGTCGATGCAGAACTGGCCGAACTTGGCGATTCCGTCGCGCAGCCCGCACTGTGCCAGACAGTCGAACACCATCGTGCAGCGCGACTTGCCGTGGCCGCGTTCGGCCACTTTGGCCTGCAGCTTCGGCACGAGCGATAGATAGCGCTCGAGCCACGGCGTCTTCACCGCGCGCGCCGGCAGTCCAGCGACGCTGACGAATTCGACGATGTCCTCGGGCCTCGCCTCCGCCAGCACGCGCTTGAATTCCGGATGCGCGTCGCCTTCCTGCGTGACGGCGAACGCGGTGCCGACCTGTACCGCCGAGGCGCCGAGCGCGAACAGCTCGCGCACCCGCTGCGGCGTGTTGATGCCGCCGGCCGGGATCAGGGGCACGCGCTCCTCGGCGCCGAGCGCGCGCAGCAGCGCGCGAGCCTCGGGGATCACGTTCTCGAAATCGAAGCGCGGGTCGGCGAGGTCCTCGATCTTCGCCGCGCCGAGGTGGCCGCCGGCGAGCTTCGGGTGCTCGATCACGATCGCATCGGGCAGCCGGCCCTTGCGTTCCCATTTCTTCAGGATCAGCGCGATGCCGCGTGCGTCCGACAGGATCGGCACCAGCAGCACGCGCGGAAAGTCTGAACACAGCTCGGGCAGATCGAGCGGCAATCCTGCGCCGACCACCACCGCGTCGATACCGCTTTCGCACGCGCGGCGGATGTACGGCGCATATTCGGACACGGCGCGCATCACGTTGACGGCGAGCAGTCCGCGGCCCTGCGCAAGCTCGCGCGCCGCGTCGATCTCGCGCGTGAGCGCTTCGAGGTTGGCGGTGTTGATCGCCGTCTTGGCATCGGGATCGTGGCCGAGGTGCGCGGTGCGCGCCATCAGATCCGGATGGTGGCGGCGCAGATCGACCGACGACAGCGTTCCGACCGCGTTGCACGCGGCCACGGCGCCGGCGAGCCGGTGCGCGGATACGCCGACTCCCATACCGCCCTGGACGATCGGCAGCAGTTCGCGTCCGGCCAGACGCAGGAAGGGCAGATCGGCGACGCTCATGTGGCGGGCAGCCGTTCGATACCACCGCGGCCAGCGGACGCGGCGCGCGCGCGCGTCGAGCAGGAATCGCAATCGAGGAAAGCAGCGAGTGTGGACATCGGGCAGGGCAAAGCGCGCCGCGACAGCGCGCCACAGCGAATCAGGATCGCGCGAGTCTGAGGCCCTGCCGTGCCTGCTTCATTGAGCCTCATCAAGCGCGGCGGCCCGGACCCTGCAGGGTCCAAGGTCTTCGGCGCTACCGCCCAACGGGGCGACGAGCGGCGACGTGAGTGTCGACGCGATTTACATCCGCTCCGGTCTGTACCCTGGCACAGCGAGCAACCCATTGATGTCGAAAGAGAAAATCGATCAGGCATGAGTTGTGCTGATTCCTGCTTATCTCTTAGGCAAAGGCGGAATCCGCGCGCTCTCGATGGATATCCGGAGGCTCACGTGAAGATCGACAGACAGAACATCCGCGTTGGCTGGCTGTTGCTGCTGACGCTTGCAGTACTCGCGCTGGCGGCAGGGTCTGCCCGGAGTTCCACCGGGGCCTTTGGCACCTGTGCGGACGGAGGCGCCGCTGCGATGGGCGCGGACAGCACGCCGGCTGCGCGCGGAATCTCCGGCGCCCGCGATGGCGGCGTGATCAACAAGGCGCATGCCTCCCCGTAGTTGCCGGTAACGCCGCCCTCGACCGGAGCGGTGTGGACGAACGGAACCGCGCCGCGGGTGGGCGCGACAAAGAACGTTTCTTCACGTGTTGGACTTCGCCCCGCGCATCGCGGGGCGCTTTTTTTTCAGCCAGTGCGTCGCTCGCGGCGCCTTTCCCGCGGGCGGCCCGTTCAGTGTACGTGCGCCTCGTGCAGCAACGAGTGCGCATAGTCGCGCAGCGCGACGCGCAGCCGATGCTCGGCCAGATGCGTCTGTACGCGCTCGGCGACCAATTCGTACGGCAACCGCTCGCCCGGCACGCGGCGCGCCACGCGCACGATGTGCACGCCGAAGCGCGTCTCGACCGGCTCCGGAACCAGGCCGGTGGCGCCGAACTCTTCCAGCGCCTGCCAGAACTCGGGCACGACCTGCTCGCGCGTGAACTGCCCCAGGTTGCCGCCGACGGAGCCCGAGGGGCAGTTCGACCACTGCCTGGCGGCGTCGGCGAAGTCGATCTCGCCACGCTCGATCAGAGCCAGCCTCTCCTGCGCGAAGTCGCGCAGCGCGGGCCGGTGCGCATCCTCGCGCGCGGCGAACAGGATGTGATCGGCCTCGATCAACGCGCCGGCGCCGAACGCCTGCGGGTGCGCCTCGTAGTGCGCGCGGCACTCGGCGTCGGTCGGCGGCTCGACGCGCACTTCGCGCTCGAGCAGCGCGTCGATCGTCGCTTCCTCGGAGTCGGCGGCGATTCCGAGCGCGGCGGCGCGCGCCAGCAGTTCGACCCGGATCGCCTGCAGGTTGACCGACATCGCCTAGCGCCGCGTACGAACGACCTGGTAGGCGCGCGTCAGGTACGCGAGCGCGCCGAACCCGCTCCAGATGTGCACCAAGCGCGAGAACGGGAACACCAGGAAGATCGTCATGCCGAGGGCGAGGTGCAGCTTGAACACCGGCGCTGCGTCGGTCACGTACAGCGCGGCGTCCGTGCGCAGCGTGACAATGTGCTGCGCCCAGGTCATCAGCTTGACCATCTCGCCGCCGTCGAGGTGCTGCCACGACACGGTCAGCGAAAACAGCCCGAGCGAGAGCTGGATCAGCAGCAGCCACAGCACGACCCAGTCCATCGTCGTCGTGGTCACGCGGATACGCGGCTCGGTCAGGCGCCGATGCATCAGGATGATCAGGCCGATCAGCATCATGAAGCCGAACAGCCCGCCGGCGACGATCGCCAGCATCTGCTTGGCCGACGGCTCGACGCCGAGTGCGTGCCACACGGCCAGCGGCGTCAGCAGGCCGAACAGATGGCCGAAGAAGATTCCGAGAATGCCGATGTGGAACAGGTTCGATCCCAGCCGCAACTGCCCGGTCCGCAGCATCTGGCTCGATTCGGAGCGCCACGTGTAGGGCTCGCGATCGAACCGGATCAGGCTGCCGATGAAGAACACCGCGAGGCAAACATACGGGTAGATGCCGAAGACGATGGTGTTCAGCGAATTCATGCGGCTCTCCGATGTCGATGGATCTGGATTGCTTGCTCGGCCGACGGCCGTGGCGTGCCGCACGAGGGTGCCTCCGCGCCGAGGAAGGTCACGGGCGCCTCGAACCACGCGGCGTCGATGGCGGCGTGCGTCGTGTCGTCTTCCACCGCGCCGGAGTCGGCTGTGGCGACGGCCACGCCGGCGAGCGCGAGCAGTGCATCGAACACTCCCGTATAGACGCTGTCGCGCCGCGCCAGCGTGGCGCGGATCGCCTGCAGGATGTGCGCGATCTCGGTCAGCCGTTCGCGCGCGCCGCGCCCGTCGAGCAGCGACAGGTATTCGAGGAACGCAGGCAGGTAGTCCGGTAGCTGGTCGGTGGCCAGTTCGAGCCCGACTTCGCGGTACATCGACAGCAGGTCGACCATCGCCTGGCCGCGGTCGCGCGAATCGCCATGCACGTGCTCGAACAGGTTCAGCGACGTGCGGCGGCCGCGGTCGAAGGTCTCGATGTACACCTCCTGCAGATCGAGCAGGTCGCCGCCGCGCAGGTGCGCGAGCAGCGGTGCGAGCGCGCGCGCCGGCACCGCGCCGAGCGACGCCAGCGCGGACCCGACCTCGGCGAGGTTCGCCAGCAGCGGCTCGGACGGATAGTCGAGTACCGCTGCCAGCGCGCGGATGCCGTAGATGACTGGACTACCCTCGCGCTGCGCGCTCGGGGATTCGCGCATGGGGCGGCCCGGCGCGCTCACGCCGCCTCGATCCTCGCCGTGCGCCGCAGGCGCCGCGAATTCCCCCTCGCCCTCAGGGAGAGGGGCGGGGGAGAGGGTGGGGTCAGAGGCCCTCATGCCGCCGCCTTGATCGGAATCACCTTGCGCCTCGAGCCGAACAGGCTCGGCTCGGCTTCGTTGCCGAACGAGAAGCCGCAAGAACCCTTCAGGTCGAATGCATCTTCCGCGTACTCGCGGTGCGCGGTCGGAATCACGAAACGGTCCTCGTAGTTTGCGATCGCCATGATCCGGTACATGTCCTCGACCAGCGCCACGTTCAAGCCCGCCTGCTGCAGCACCTCGGGACGGTCGACGCTGTCGACGTGGCGGCCGCGCATGAAGATGCGCATCGCCAGCATGCGTTCGAGCGCGCGCGCCACCGGAGCCTCATCGCCCGCGGTCAGCAGGTTGGCGAGGTACTTGAGCGGAATGCGCAGGCTCTTCACGTCCGGCAGTTCGCCGGTCCACTCGATGGCGCCGGCTTCGACGCGCGCCTGCACCGGCGACAGCGGCGGGATGTACCAGACCATCGGCAGCGTCCGGTATTCGGGGTGCAGCGGCAGCGCCACGCGCCAGTCGACCGCCATCTTGTACACGGGCGATTTCCTCGCCGCGTCCAGCCACGCCTGCGGCACGCCGTCGCGCAGCGCCTGCTCGATCACCGCCGGATCGTTCGGGTCGAGGAAGATCGACAACTGGGCGTCGTACAGGTTCTTCTCGTTCTCGACCGAGGCGGCCTGCTGGATGCGAT
>JAKORH010000363.1 GCA_029777935.1 Pseudomonadota bacterium | reverse complement strand
AGGTCGAGGGCCGCGCTTACGACGGCAGCATGCCGTCGTTACGCCAATTGTCCGATGCCGAGATCGCGGCCGTCATCAACTTCGTGCGCGACTCCTGGGGCAACGAGGCGCTGCAACCGCGACCGCAGCCAATCACTGCCGAGGCAGTCGCCGCGCAGCGCGGTCACAGCATGACACCCGATCAGATGCATGCGTATCGCGCCGAGATCAGATGACGATCCCGGCACAGGCGGACTCACCTCGAAGAGCGCCATGTCACGGGTTCAACGCTCGCGCGTCAGCGGCACGAACCGCACCGGCAGCGCGGTGCGCCTGACCGCGCGGCCGTCGGCGCTCTTCTCGATCACCAGCAGGTCCTGTCCGCCGAACTGGCTGCCAACCGGGATCACCAACCGGCCACCGGGCTTCAACTGATCCACCAGCGGCTGCGGCACGTGATCAGGCGCGGCCGTGACGAGAATCGCGTCGAACGGCGCCGCATCGGGCCAGCCCCGGTAACCGTCGCCGATGCGCGTATCGACGTTCGCGTAGCCGAGCTCCTTCAGCAGCGCGCTTGCGCGGCGGCCGAGCGCGGGAACGATCTCGATCGTGTACACGCGCTCGACGCATTCCGCCAGCACTGCGGCCTGGTAGCCGGAGCCGGTGCCGACCTCGAGCACGCGGTCGGTCTTCTTCGGCTGCGCCAGCTCGGTCATCAGCGCGACGATGAACGGCTGCGAGATCGTCTGCCCCTCGCCGATCGGCAGCGGGCGGTTGTCGTAGGCGGAGGCCGCGAACTCCGGCGGTACGAAGCGATGCCGCGGCACCTTGGCGAGCGCCGCGGTCACGTTGTCGGCCAACCGCGCGCGGCCGGTGCTGCGCGCAGTGGCGCGCACGTCGGCTTCGATCTCCCGCAACATCTTCTCGCGCGCCGCCGCGAACGCGTCCTGCGCGCTCACGTGCTGCGCCAGCGGCAGTGCTGTGAGCGCGGTGAGAAGGCGACGGCGCGGATGCATGGCTCGCTGAGTCAATCGGGCATCGCTTGACCCTCACCCTTGGCCCTTCTCCCGGAGGGGCGGACGCGGGGTTTCGCGAAGCGCGAGCTTCGCGCCGCGGCAGCGACGCGCACCTGCGAGCGCGCGGCTCCGGGAAGACAAGCCCCTCTCTTTCCGGGAGAGGGGTTGGGGTGAGGCCTTTAGCAACGCCAGTGTAGGTCGCGACCCGCTTCGTACAATGCGCTGCCGCAACTGCAGCCCGTCCGATGCCCGATCCCGTTTCCGACTGGCTCGCGCCGCAGGCGCTCGATGCGGCGCGCGCGCTGCCGGCGCACTGCTACGTCGACCCGGCATGGCACGCGCTCGAACGCGACGCGGTGTTCGCCGCGAGCTGGCAACTCGTCGCGCGCTCGGCGCAGGTGCTCGGCAGCGGCGATCACGCGCTGGCGCAGATCGGCGCGGTGCCGCTGCTCGTCGCGCGCGGCGACGACGGCAAGCTCCGCGCGCTGCACAACGTGTGCCGCCATCGCGCCGGGCCGCTCGCCGAGTGCGACGGCCGCGGCGCCAAGGCGCTGACTTGCCGCTACCACGGCTGGACCTACGCGCTCGACGGCACGCTGCGCGGCGCGCCAGGGATGCGCGGCGCGCGCGACTTCGATCCCGCTGCGATCCGGTTGCCGCAGGCGCGCGTGGCCGAATGGCAGGGTCTGGTATTCGCGGCGCTGACCGACGTGACGCCCGGCTTCGACGACGTCGTGGCCGGGATCGAAGCACGCGTGCCGCAGCTCGCGCGCCACGCGTTCGACCGCCGCGTCAGCTACGAGATCGCCTGCAACTGGAAGGTGTACGTCGACAACTACCTCGAGGGCTACCACGTGCCGCGCGTGCATCCACGGCTCGCCGCCGTGCTCGACGCTGAAAGCTACGCGACGCACATCGCGCGCTGGCACTCGCTGCAGTCGAGTCCTCTTGCCGGCGGCGGCCCCTACGACGCCGGCGAGGCGCTGTATTACTTCCTTTATCCGA
Organism: Pseudomonadota bacterium; assembly: GCA_029777935.1. The sequence continues at coordinate 5,411 of JAKORH010000363.1, read as the reverse complement.
ACACGATGCTGAACCTGCTGCCGAGTCGGCTGCAGACCAACCGTGTGGTGCCGCTCGCGGCGGACCGCTGTCGCGTCGACTTCGACTACTACTACGCCGAATCCGTCGCGGCCGCGCAGCGGGTGGAGGACCAGCGCTTCAGCGACGAGGTGCAGATCGAGGACGGCGCGATCTGCGAAGCGGTGCAGCGCGGGCTGGCATCGGGCTCGTATGTGCCGGGGCGGCTGAACCCGTACGCCGAATCCGGTGTGCATCATTTCCAGGAACTGCTGCGCGCCGCGTACCGCCGGCACGCGCCGTAGACTCGGCGCTTTCGCCGGGAGTTCGCCGTGCCGCTCGCCATCTCGTACGCCGACATCGAAGCCGCCGCGCAGCGCCTGCGCAGCGTCGCGCACCGAACGCCGGTACTAACCTCGCGCACCGCGAACGAACGCACGCGGGCGGCGCTGTTCTTCAAGTGCGAGAACCTGCAGCGGATGGGCGCGTTCAAGTTCCGCGGCGCGTACAACGCGCTGGCGCAGTTCACGCCCGAGCAGAGAAAGCGCGGCGTGCTGGCGTATTCCAGCGGCAACCATGCGCAGGCGATCGCGCTGGCGGCACGGCTGGTCGGCGCGCCCGCGGTGATCGTGATGCCGAAGGATGCGCCGGCGCTGAAGATCGAAGCCACGAAGGGCTACGGCGCCGGGGTCGTGCTGTACGACCGCTACACCGAGGACCGCGAGGCCTTGAGCGCGCGCATCGGCCGCGAGCGCGGCATGACGCTGATCCCGCCTTACGACCACCCGCACGTGATGGCCGGGCAGGGCACCGCGGCGAAGGAACTGCTCGAGGAGACCGGCCCGCTCGACCTGCTGCTGGTGTGCGTCGGCGGCGGCGGGCTGATCGCCGGCAGCGCGGTCGCTGCGCGCGAACTGGCGCCGCAGTGCGCGGTGATCGGAGTGGAGCCCGAGGCGGGCAACGACGTGCAGCAATCATTTCGCAAGGGCGAGATCGTGCACATCGACGTACCGCGCACGATCGCCGATGGCGCGCAGACTCAGCACGCGGGGCAGCTCACGTTTCCGGTGATCCGCGAGCTGGTGCGCGACATCGCGACCGTCAGCGACGCGGCGCTGGTGCGCACGCTGCGCTTCTTCGCCGAGCGGATGAAGCTGGTCGTCGAGCCGACCGGCTGCCTCGCCGCGGCCGCGGCGCTCGAAGGCGCGGTGCCGGTGGCCGGTAAGCGCGTCGGCATCATCATCAGCGGCGGCAACATCGATCTCGCCCGCTACGCGCAGATGCTGACGGAGGACCTCGGCTGATGCGCATCGCCATCCTCGGCAGCGGCGTCATCGGCACCTCGGTCGCCTACTACCTCGCCGGATACGGCCACGAAGTCACGGTGATCGATCGCCAGCCCGGCCCGGCGCTCGAAACCAGCTACGCCAACGCCGGCGAAGTGTCACCGGGCTATTCGGCTCCGTGGGCTGGGCCCGGCATTCCGCTCAAGGCGATCAAGTGGATGCTGATGAAGCACAGCCCGCTCGTGATCTGGCCGCTCGCCGATCCCGCACTGTGGCGCTGGGGCTGGTCGATGCTGATGAACTGCACCGAGCGCGCCTACCGCGTGAACAAGAGCCGCATGGTGCCGATCGCCGAGTACAGCCGCGACTGCCTGAAGCGGCTGCGCGCCGAGACCGGCATCCAGTACGACGAGCGCGCGCAGGGCACGCTGCAGCTCTTCCGCACCCAGAAGCAGCTCGACGGCATCGCCAAGGACATCGAGATCCTGAAGGGGTACGGCGTGCCGTACGAAGTGCTCGACCGGCCGGGTTTCTGCCGCGTCGAGCCGGCGCTGGCGCTCACGCAGGAGAAGTTCGTCGGCGCGCTGCGCCTGCCCAACGACGAAACCGGCGACTGCCACCAGTTCACGCAGCGGCTGGCGGAGCTCGCGGGCAAGCGCGGCGTCGCGTTCCGCTTCGGCGCGCGCATCGAGTCGCTGTCGGTGGCCGGCGACCAGGTGAGCGGCGTTCGCACCGATGCCGGCGCGGTCACCGCCGATGCGTACGTGTGCGCGCTCGGCAGCTACGCGCCGCTGCTGCTGAAGAAGATCGGCATTGATCTGCCCGTGTATCCGGTCAAGGGCTACTCGATCACGGTGCCGATCATCGACGCGCGCCACGCGCCCGAGTCGACGATCATGGACGAGACGCACAAGGTCGCGGTGACGAGGCTCGGCGACCGCATCCGCGTCGGCGGCACCGCCGAACTGGCCGGCTACAGCCTGAAGCTGCGCGAGGCGCGCCGCGGCACGCTGGAACACGTGGTGACGGATCTCTTCCCGCGCGGCGGCGACGTGCAGCGCGCCGAGTTCTGGTGCGGTCTGCGCCCGATGACGCCCGACGGCACGCCGGTGATCGGGCCGACCAGGTATCGGAATCTGCATCTGGCGACCGGCCACGGCACGCTCGGCTGGACCATGGCAGCCGGCACCGGGCGCTTGCTGGCCGATGTGATCAGCGGGCGCAAGCCGGAGATCAGCCTCGACGGGCTGACGATCGCGCGGTACAGGCAATAGTGGGCCGGAAAAGACCTTCGCCCGCCAAAATCTCGTCGTCCCGCTTCTACGGGCAAGATGCCAGCGTCGTCTTGCCTATATCACAAGGACACTGTATAAAGATCCAGTATGTCATTATCAATAGCAGACTTCATACCCGAAGACATTGGCAAGTTATATGAGGTGCACAGCTTCCGCCACGCGGCGGAAGTACTCGCCACCGGATGCGCACCAGAATTCGACGAACTTCTTGATGCTTTGCGAACCTTTCGGATCTCCAAGGCCGATATTCTTGAAAAGGGTGGAAACGAATCGGAAATCCCCAAGCGAATTTCCACGCTCCTGCGCCCAAAAGGCTGGTATGAGACTCGAATCGTTGGCGACCTAGTCGTGACGCTTACGATCAAAGACGAATCCGCTGCAAAGCCAAAGACACGAAGATTGGAGCAAAGGATTCCATCCTTTCTCGATGGCCACAAGGTCGACTATGTGAAGAACAGAATCGCTTTCGATCTGGAGTGGAATTCCAAAGACCAAACATTCGACCGCGATCTATATGCATTTCGCGCCTTTCACGACTGTGGCGTGATAAGTGCCGCGGTCTTGCTGACGCGAAGCGAGGAACTGAATGAAGTCTTCAAAGAACTGGGCGTCATGGCGAAATACGGTGCTAGCACGACCTGGATCGGAAAGTTGCTGTATCGACTGAACGCAAATCGCAATGGGAGTTGCCCGGTACTCGTTTTCGGAATTCGATCAACACTGATTTCTGACTGGAAGAAGAAATGAGCGCAAACGAATACTTTGCTCGGGAGCTTCTTGCGCAGTATGGCGCGCACCGCTATTCGACGATCCTGGCAGACCCGCCTTGGCAGTTCCAAAATCGCACAGGCAAGATGGCCCCGGAGCATCGGCGATTGTCTCGGTACTCGACGATGAAACTGGACGAGATCAAGGCTTTGCCTGTCGCAAGTCTCGTTGAATCAGTTGCACATCTGTATTTGTGGGTCCCAAACGCACTATTGCCGGAAGGCCTAGCAGTTATGCAGTCATGGGGGTTCCAGTACAAGAGCAACATTGTTTGGCACAAAGTGCGCAAGGACGGCGGCCCGGATGGACGTGGAGTTGGCTTCTATTTTCGGAATGTGACCGAGTTGCTACTTTTCGGTGTTATAGGAAAGAACGCCCGTACGCTGGCGCCCGGGCGCCGACAAGTAAACATAATCAAGTCCATTAAGCGCGAACACTCAAGGAAACCTGACGAGGTGTACGAGCTAATCGAATCATGTAGCCCGGGTCCGTATCTCGAACTGTTTGCCCGAGGCAGACAAAACGGTTGGGATGCATGGGGCAATGAAGCCGAGGCTTACTATCCGACTTGGGCCACATACAGCAATCATTCACAGTGCGAATCAGAACCGCAGCGAGATAGAGCTAGCGCTCCTTTTGCACTCGAATCGAGGTGAGATTTGCTGTGCGCCAAGGGCCGAATGATCGTGAATCTGATCAGCTTATGTAGCCCGCAGAGATCAGCATGGAAGGACCGGTGCTCTGATGCTAGGCATAGGGGTTGACTACTCCGCCGGCGGCAGCGCGCCCTTGCGCTCGACGATCAGCCAGTACTGCTCCGGCTCGCGGTGCCGCGCGAAGTTGAACGTGGTCGGCTTGTAAGAATTGCACAGGTCCAGATCGCAGCGCGCCGGCGCCAGTTCGTCGACGGTCGTGGTGCAGGCGGCGAAGATGCAGACCGAAGGACGCGACCAACCCTCGATGTGTCTTGCCCGGAGCCTGTATCACCGAGACGCCCGCAGCGATCAGGGCGGCGCGCGCAGCGTCGAACATGCCGTAGTAGGCTCGATTGCATGCGCCCTCGAAGTCTCCGCTTTCGAGAAGAAGGTTCGCAGCAACGAGGGCGCGGTCCGCCTTCTTCAGGCATCCGTCGGCGGTCAGGGTCACAACCGGATCCCTTCTCTGCGGATCGCGTCGATCAACGCCGGATTACTGAATCGCTCCGGATGTTCCCACTCGCCCTCCCAAAGCGGCAATGCCTCGACGAGTACCCCCGTGTCGAGCAGGACCCCGAACGCGACCTCGGCCATGTCCATGGCGACCGTCGATCGCTTGCCATGCTGCCCGTGCAGGACGACGGCGATGTCGGCGTCGCTGTCCGGGTGATGTGTGCGGCGGGCGCGACTACCAAAGAGAAAGGCCTTGCTGATTTCATAACGGGTTGCGATCTGGTCCAGGAATGCCCGCGCGGCACGCCCCGTTTCGGTGTCAATGCGAGCAGGCTTCACTGAACGATCGCCTCGGGTGGAGCAAGGCAGCATATCGTGTCGTTCCGTTAGACATCAAGCGATTGGCGCAGCGCGAATCTGCCGGCGTCGCGTCAGCGTTGTGACGGCGGACAATCGACAGCAAGCGCGCAGAATCGGTGTGCTTTCCAAAGCGAATATCCGGCGTGGTCTCGAATGTCTGAACACCTCTCCACCGATCTCTTCGAACCCGCTCCTGCATCGCGAGTCCGGCTTTCCGCCGACGCCCATACGGTGGCGCGGGCGATGGCGCTGCTTTGGACCTGGCGGCCGCGCACGGCGTGCTACGCGCTGCTGCGCGTGTGGAGCGCGAAGTCGCTGGCCGGCTAGGCATTCACGCAGGACAACGTCAAGGTCGCGCAGTTGCGCTACGCGCTGCATCGCGCGGAGCGCTACACGCCCGACCGGCACGCGTACGGCTGGCCGTTGTGGGACGCAGGCGCCACGATCGCGGTCCTCCAGCTCGAGGCGCTGGCCGGCGCCAAGGTGCGCGCATTCGCAGAACTGGCCGCGGAACTCACCGCCAACGGCCACAAGGCGCTGGTGTTCAGCCAGTTCGT
>JAKORH010000362.1 GCA_029777935.1 Pseudomonadota bacterium | reverse complement strand
GTGCACGCGCTGCGTGCGCGCCTGCCGCGAGGCGCAGGTGAACGACGTGATCGGCTACGCCGGGCGCGGCTCGCACAGCCGTATCGTGTTCGACCTGGGCGACCCGATGGGCGCGAGCAGTTGCGTCGCCTGCGGCGAATGCGTGCAGGCCTGCCCAACCGGGGCGCTGAGCGCGAAGACGCTGATCGGTTCGCAGGCGGTGGACAGAAAAGTCGACTCGGTCTGCCCGTTCTGCGGCGTCGGCTGCCTCATCACCTACAACGTGCGCGGCAACCGCATTGTCAGCGTCGACGGCCGCGACGGCCCGGCGAACCACGGGCGCCTGTGCGTCAAGGGGCGCTTCGGCTTCGACTATGCGCACCATGCGCAGCGGCTCACGAAACCGCTGGTGCGGCTCGCAGGCGTCGCGAAAGACGTCACGGCATTGAACCGGCGCGACCGCGACTGGCGCAGCGTGTTCCGCGAGGCCGAGTGGGACGAGGCGCTTAGCCTGGCCGCCGGCGGGCTCGCGCGGCTGCGCGATACGCATGGCGCGAAGGCGCTGGCCGGCTTCGGCTCGGCCAAGGGCAGTAACGAGGAAGCCTATCTGTTCCAGAAGCTGGTGCGCACCGGCTTTCGCAGCAACAACGTCGACCATTGCACGCGCCTCTGCCATGCGTCGAGCGTCGCGGCGTTGCTCGAGGGCGTGGGCTCGGGCGCGGTCAGCAACCAGGTCAGCGACGTGGCCGAGGCCGGGCTGATCCTGGTGATCGGCTCGAACCCGTCGGCCAACCATCCGGTCGCGGCAACCTGGATGAAGAACGCCGCGAAGAACGGCACGAAGATCGTGCTGGCCGACCCGCGCGTCACCGACATCGGAAAGCACGCGTGGCGGATCATGCAGTTCCGTGCCGACACCGACGTCGCGATGCTGAACGCGCTGATCCACACCGTGATCGAGGAAGGCCTGGTCGATGAGGACTTCGTGCGCCGGCGCGCGAGCAATTACGAGGCGCTGTGCGAGAACGTGCGCGGCTACAGCCCGGAGGCGATGGCGCCGATCTGCGGCATCCCGGCCCGGACGCTGCGCGAGGTCGCGCGCGAATACGCGCGGCCGAGCGGCCCGCGCAAGGGCGCGATGATCCTCTGGGGCATGGGCGTGAGCCAGCATGTGCACGGCACCGACAACGCGCGCTGCCTGATCGCGCTCGCCAGCGTGACC
>JAKORH010000361.1 GCA_029777935.1 Pseudomonadota bacterium | reverse complement strand
GAAGAACTTTCGCCTGACGCTGATGCGTGTACTGGCCGCGCAGGGTCATGACGTGATCGGCATCAGCGCGCCTGGAGAAGACGCGCGGCGGATCGAAGTCGCCGGGTTCCCGCATCACGCAATCGCGCTGTCCGGCAAGGGCGTGAATCCGCTGCGCGAACTGCGATCTGTGCTGGCGCTGCGTCGTCTGCTTGCGCGCGAGCGCGTGCGCCTGGCTCTCAGCTATACGCCGAAGGCGAACCTGTACACGGGTCTTGCGCGCCGCGGCCTGCGCTGCCGGCAGATCGCCAACATCTCCGGTCTCGGCAGTTCGTTCCTGCGCGGCGGCTGGGTCGGCCGCCTGATGCACCTGCTGTACCGCAGCGTGCTGCCCGGCGTCGACCGCGTGTTCTTTCAGAACGCGAGCGATGCGCGCCACTTCTTCGATGCGGGGTTGACCGATCCGGCGCGCTGCGAGGTGCTGCCCGGGTCGGGCGTCGATCTGCAGCGCTTCACGCCCGCGCCGCAACCGGCGCGCCCGAATGAAGCCATGCACTTCCTGATGGTCGCGCGCCTGATCGCCGACAAGGGCGTGCGCGAATATGTAGCAGCGGCTCGCGGGTTGAAGTTGCGTTGGCCGCAGTTGCGCTTCCAGTTGCTGGGTGCGGTCGGTGCCGACAACCCCACCGCTATCGACGCTGCGGAGCTGCAGTCGTGGATCGAGGACGGAACGATCGAGTACCTGGGCTTTCGCGACGACGTGCGCGACGCGCTGGCGCAGGCGGATTGCGTGGTGCTGCCTTCATATCGCGAAGGCATGTCGCGAACCCTGCTAGAAGCCGCGGCGCTGCAGCGTCCGCTGATCGCGACACGGGTACCCGGCTGCGTCGAGGTGATCGACGACGCGCGCAACGGCTACTTGTGCGAACCGCGCGATGCATCCTCGCTCGAACAGGCTCTGCGCCGCATCGTCGAGCTGCCGTTGGCGCGGCGCCTGGAAATGGGACGCCATTCGCGGGCGATCGTCGAACGGCAGTTCTCCGAGCAGATCGTGATCGATCGATATCTCGCGGCGGTGTCGCGGCTACGGCCGCAATGACCTCAGCCGCGTCGCGCGCTGGACCCACCCAGCCCGAGTGCGCTCTT
>JAKORH010000360.1 GCA_029777935.1 Pseudomonadota bacterium | reverse complement strand
GCGCGGGCGAAGGCCAGCGCCTGGTTCGACGCGTCGTCGCCGACCGCATCCGTGCGGCCGCTGATGAGGATCCGCTCGGAAGCGCGCGCCAAAGTAATCGAGGACAGCAGGGTAGCGCGGCTCGCCTCGGTGAGTGCGGCCTTGCCTGAGTGGAAGTGCACCAGCACCTTGTGCGGGCGAGGCTGGAGGGCGGCGGGGGGTGGCGCCGCGGACAGAGGTGCCGGCGACGTCGATGGCGGTTCGGGCGTGGCAAAGGTCGGCGGCTCGATGGCTGGAGGCTCTGGCAGGACTGCAGCGTGTAACGGTTCGGTGCGCGCGACGGTCTTGCGCGTTACCGACGGGCAGGCCGGTTCGACGCAGAGTGCGAAGCGCGCATCGCCTCCGAAGTGCAATTGCGCGATCCGCTGGATGGGTTGTGGTGAGGACGAATGCGTGGGCGCGCGATCAGCGCCGTGTTCGACTGTGCGCGACGCGCAGCCGAGAGCCACGAGAGCACTGCCCGCCGAAAGTGCGAGACCTGCAAGTACAGTGATCGTGCGGCAGCTCATCGGGCGACCCGCACGGAGAGGAGGACTGGCGCAAATTCGGATTCACCGCCTGCGGCCGAGTCGGAGACCGTATGCGCGCCGCGAATGCGCGCGGAACTTGCGGTAGGCAATTGCCGGTAGACGCGCCACGCGTAGCGGGAGCGAGCGGCGTCGCACGTCGTTCCCTTCTGTTGCGTGCATGCGGCGCTGTAGGCACCGACCCCGTTCCAGGTCACGCCGTGCCGCGAGAACGCGTCGGCGAGGATCCAGGCGCCGACATGAATGTTGGTGCAGGGATCGAGAAGGTCGGACTCCTGGATTCCGAAGCGGCGCAGCCGCGGCAGATGCGCGCTGTTGATCTGCATCAGCCCGATGTCATAGGTGCCGGTGCGAGCGAAATGGGTCCGATTGATCGCCGCCGGGTCGAGATTGCTTTCGACACGCGCGATCGCGAAGAGCAACTGCGGCGAGATGCCATAGCGGTGCGCGGCGCTGTCCCAGCACGCGCGAGCAGCGGCGGGGAGCAGAAAACCGGCGACGGCAAACAGAGCAATCGATCGCGTGGGCATCTTCGAAATCCAGAGCTCCGCGGTTCATTCCGCGGAGCGGTCCGGGTCGACCGGACAGAGTGATTTCGAGTCAGCCGCGCGATCGGCGCGGCGCAGTGGGCGTTGGGAAAGCGCCGGTGATTCAGACCGTCAGGCGGTCGACAGCGACTTCCGTTGGCGCGAGGTACGCACCGCCGTGTTGCGACGTGCCTGACGCAGGACCTGCTCGGCGCCCCAGTCCGAGGCGCGGACGAGAGCGACACAGGCCGTCGTCAGTTGGTCCAGCTGAAACATCGGGTTCGGATGCCGATTCGCATCGGACATCTGCAATGCGCGCAGCATCAGAAACTGGTCGCGCCACATGAACGCGCGGCGGCGTGGCGTGCGCGGGTTGCGCAGAACGAGCTCGCGGCCGAGGTAAGCGAAGATCCGCCGACTCGCGCCGGCATCGGCCAGCACCAGCGAAACGCAGGCGCTGATCAGATCGGGAAAGCGGAAGGTCGGCGACACGTTG
>JAKORH010000359.1 GCA_029777935.1 Pseudomonadota bacterium | reverse complement strand
TGACCGCCGACATCCGCAACTGCCGCGTGCTGATCATCGATCCGAAGACCAACGAGATCGCCACGCAGTGGGGCACGCCCGGCAACAACGCGAAGAACTGCCGCCACGATCCGCCGCGGTACTTCGGGTTCCCGAACGGCGTCACGCCGACCGCCGAGGGCGACATCCTGGTGAGCGAGATCCGCGACGCGTGGATCAACCGCATCACGCGCGAGGGCAAGGTGGTGTGGAGCGTGAAGGCGCCGAACGTGCGCTATCCGTCGGACGCGTTCCCGACGGTGGACGGGAAGAACGTCATCGTGGCCGACTTCCACAAGCCGGGCCGCGTGGTGATCTTCGATCCGGCCGCGCGCAAGGTGCTGTGGCAGTACGACGGCGACCAGGCGCGGCCCGAGACGATGCTGGATCATCCGTCGCTGGCGCGCGAGTTGCCCGACACCGGCGACGTCCTAATCGTCGACGACCTGCGCAACCGGATCATCGTCGTCGACCGCAAGACGAAGGAAATCATCTGGCAGTACGGAGTGACCGACACGCCGGGACACAAGCCCGGGTACCTGTTCTACCCCGACGGCCTCGATCTTGACGTGTTCAGGGACTGGAAGGCGGCGCTCGGCCCACGGTAGCTAGGGCCTTCCCTGCCTGCCAGCGATCGAGGATCGCGCGTGCCTCGTTGGCGGCGGGATCCATCAACTGCGCGTGCTGTGGCGTCCTGGCGGTCAGCTCGATCACGTAGCCGTTCGGGTCGCGAAAGTAGATCGAGCGCACGAAGCCGTGGTCCGAGACGCCACGCGTCTCGATGCCGCTCGCCCTGCCCTTGGCGAGCATCTGCTCGAGCACTTCGGGCTCGACCTCGAGCGCGATATGCAGGTCATAGTCGTGCTGCTGCTTGAACTCGAACGGCATGTCGGGTACCTCGAAGAACGCGAGGAACGAGCCATCGTCGAGACGGTAGAACGTGTGCAGCGCCGACGTCCGGCGGCCGGTCTTGGTCTCGCGGATCTCGAGGCTGCCCGCGAGCGGCAGCCCGAGAAAGTCCTCGTAGAAGCGCCGCGTCTGCTCGGAATCCCGGCAGCGATAGGCGTTGTGGTGCAGACCCTTGATCATCGGCGGACTCACAAGCGCAGGAAATCCTTGCCCTTGTTCGGTTCGACCACGTACTTGTAGTACACCTCGTTGACCCGGGCCCAGTTCGCGAGCGCCTTCATGTTGCCGAGCCAGCGCGTGATGTTCGGATAGGCGGCGAAATCAAGCCCGATCGCCTCGCCGCCGACCGCCATCGTCGCGCCGAGGTAATCGGCCAGCGTCATGTCATTGCCGCAGACGTAGCGGTTGTGCGGGCCGATCAGATCGCCGTCGAGCACCTTGAGCCAGAACAGCGCCTTCTCCCGCCCCCAGGCGATCGTTCCCGCCTGCACCTTGTCATCGGGCCGGCGCATGAACGGAAAGATCTGCGGATACACAAAGCCGTACGCGAACTCGCGATAGAAGGCCGTGTTGAACCAATCCATGCGCTCGTTGACGCGCGCGCGCTGGCGCAGATCCTTCGGGTATGCCGGCGATCCCGTCTTGTCCGCGAGGTACTTCAGGATGGCCGAACTCTCCGTCAACCGGAAATCGCCGTCGTCGAGCACCGGCACCTGGCAGCACGGATTGATCTTCGCGTACTCGGGCCGGTACTGCTCGCCCGTGAACAGATCGACGACCTGGTAGTCGAGCGCGATGCCGGACTCTGTGGCGAAGAGCCAGATCGGGCGGCTCGTGGTCGACACCGGGTGGTAGTAGAGCTTCATCGCCGCCTCCTTGTGCTGTAGCGCCTGTTCTGCCGCGCGGGGCGTCGAGGCTACTCCCGCCGCAGCGGATCGACAATGTTTGATCTCAATTTCGCGCCGTCGCCGACGGCGCAGGCCTGCATCGGTGCATTCTTCTTGTTGCCTCACTGCGCGACGCTTACACTTTTTTGCGGAGCGGACGCCGCAGAGCGCGCCGCATGCCCCGTGCAGACTCCTCACCGACAAGAGAGACAATCGATGCCGATATCACGCCGCGCCCTGGTCGCCGCCTGCGCCGCACTCGCCGTTGCCGCAACGGCGTCCGACGCCGCCGCGCAGGAAGTCGTCCTCAATGCCGTGCATTTCACGCCGACGCAGGTCAGCTACGCGAAGAGCTTCCTGCGCTTCGTCGACAAGGTGAACCAGCGCGGCAAAGGGGTCATCCAGATCAAGGTGCGCGGCGGACCCGAGGTCATGCCGATGACGCAACTCGGCGAGGCGCAGAAGAACGGGCTGATCGACATGATCGACTGTCCGGCCGGACCGTACCTGAACCTGGTGCCCGAGGGCGAGGTATTTGCCGCGACGACGAAGAAGCCGTGGGAACTGCGCGCCAACGGCGGCTTCGCGCTGATCAACGAGATCTTCGCGAAGAAGGCCAACGCGCACGTGCTGGCCCATGTCGACGGCGGTGCCGGTTTCCACATATTCACGACCGAGGAGCCGAAGCGCACCGCCGACGGCGGCATCGACTTCTCGAAGCTGAAGATCCGCAGCGCCGCGCTGTATCGCGACTTCCTCGACAGCCTCGGCGCGGGTGTTGTCGTGCAAGGGCCGGGCGAGGTGTACACGTCGCTGGAGCGCGGGCTGGTGAACGCCAATGCGTACACGGTGCTCGGCTACCAGGGCTTCGGCTGGCAGAAGTTCACCCGCTACCGCATCGACCCGGGCTTCTTCCAGACCGACGTGCTGATCAGCATGAACAAGGCCAAGTGGGACAGCCTGCCGGAAGCCGCGCGACGCGTCCTTTCCGACGTCGCGGTCGAGTACGAGCGCGAAAGCTACGAGGCCAACCTCAAGAGCACGGAGGAAGAAGGCGGGCAGATGATTGCCGGCGGCATGAAGGTGATCGAACTCACCGGCGCGGCGCGCACCGCGTTCCTCGAGAAGGCATCGCGCGCGAGCTGGGAGCGGATGAGCAAACGCGACCCGACCCACATCGCGGCGCTGCGCGAGAAGTTCGGCAACTGACGCGAGACCGGGTCGTCCGGAATGCCGCCGCCGGCCGGGCCTGAGGCGCGCCCGCGCGAGATGCTGGCGCCGCTGTTCGCCGCCAGCGGCGCGACCGCGCACGCGCTGGCGTTTGTCACCAAGCTTCTCCTGGCGCTGATCGTGCTGCTGGTCGCCGCCGACGTGGCGGCGCGCAACTTCGCCAAGCCCCTCGTCTGGGGCGTGTCGCTGACCGAGTACCTGCTCATATACATCACGTTCCTGCCGATGCCGGCACTGGTGCGCAGCAAGGGACACGTCTGCGCCGATTTCATCCGCACGGCCCTGCCGCCGCGGCTGCGGCGCGCGATCGAAACCGGCGTCTACGCACTGTGCCTCGCGATCTGCCTGTATCTGGGCTGGGTCGCGCTGCAGGGCGTGATCGACAGCGTCCGCAGCGGCGCCTACGACGTACGCACGTTCGACATGCCGCGCTGGCTGATCTATGCCCCGATGGTCGTCGGCCTGTGGCTGTCGGCGCTGGAGTTCCTGCGTTACCTGCTCGGCCACGATTCGATCTACGCGCTCGACGTGCGCGACATGGAAGGGTTCTGACGCGATGGACTGGCTCGCCGCGCTGGCGCTGATGATCGGACTGATCCTGGCGCTGATGGGTGTGGGCGTGCCGGTGGCGTTCGCCTTCTTCGCCACCAACATCGTGTGCCTGTACGCGTTCATGGGCGGCGCGGTCGGCGTGGCGCAGATGGTCACGAACTTCGGCGACGCGGTTTCGATCTACGCGCTGACGCCGATGCCGTTGTTCCTGATCATGGGCAGCCTGTTCTTCCGTTCCGGGCTCGGCGACGGCGTGTTCAAGGCCATCGACCTGTGCATCGGCAACCTGCGCGCGCGGCTGTCGTACCTGGTCGTGCTGGCCGGCGCCGTATTCGCGGCGCTGTCGGGGTCGAGCCTCGCCAACACCGGAATGATGGGCTCGGCGATGGTGCCCGAGATGCTCCGCCGCGGCTACAAGCCGCACATGAGCTTCGGGCCGGTGCTCGGCGCGGGCGGGCTGGCGGTGATCATTCCGCCGTCGTCGCTCGCGGTGCTACTCGGTTCGCTGGCGCAGATCGACGTCGGCGCGCTGCTCGTCGCCGGCTTCATGCCGGGCCTGCTTCTTACCGCGATGTACCTCGCGTTGATCTCCGTGCAGGCAGCGCTCGACGTCGACGCCGCACCCCAGTACGACGCGCCGCGCGCCAGCCTGCGCGAGAAGATCGCCGCGATCGCCGCCAACGTGGTGCCGATGGGCGTGATCGTGTTTCTCGTCGTCGGCACGATCATCCTCGGCATCGCATCGCCGACGGAGTCCGCCGCGCTCGGCTGCCTGGGCGTGATGGGGCTGCTGCTCGCCTACGGGCGCTTCTCGTGGGCCGTGGTATGGAAGTCGCTCGACGACGCGATGAAGGTCACCGGCATGACGTTCCTGATCATCGCCGCCTCGACCACGTTCGCGCAGGTGCTGGCGTTCTCCGGCGCGTCCAGCGGCATGATCCAGTGGCTGATCTCGTTCAACTGGACGCCGTACGCGATGCTGGCGGTAATGGTCGGCGTGATCCTCGTGCTCGGCATGTTCATGGACCAGTTGTCGATGATGCTGATCACGCTGCCGATCTTCATCCCGATCGCCAAGTCGCTCGGCTTCGACCCGGTGTGGTTCGGCCTGATCCTGCTGCTCTCGTACGAGATCGGCTTCACCACGCCGCCGTTCGGTCTGCTGCTGTTCGTGATGCTCGGCGTGGCGCCCAAGGGCACCACGCTCGGCACGGTCGCGCGCGCGGCGCTCCCGTACATCCTGTGCACGATCGGGCTCGTGGTGCTGATCGTGTTCTTCCCGCAGATCGCATTGTGGCTGCCGCGGCTGATGTAGGGCTGCGCGCGGTCGCGCTCGACGACCGCTACCGCCTCGAAGACGGACGCATCCTTCTGTCCGGCGTGCAGGCGCTGGTGCGGCTGCTGATCGAGCAGCGCCGCCGCGATGCCGCTGCGGGCCTGAACACCGCAGGCTTCGTGTCGGGCTATCGCGGCTCGCCGTTGGGCGGCGTCGATTTCGCGCTGTGGCAGGCGGCGGCGCTGCTCGCCGAGCAGCAGATCCGCTTCGAGCCGGGCCTGAACGAAGAACTCGCGGCGACGATGGTCCAGGGCAGCCAGCAGGTCGAATTGATCGGAGGCGCGAAGTTCGATGGCGTGTTCGGCCTGTGGTACGCGAAGAACCCGGGGGTCGATCGCGCCGGCGACGCGCTGAAGCACGCCAACGCCGCCGGCAGCGCGCGACTCGGCGGCGTGCTGGCGGTGTCCGGCGACGATCCCGGCGCCGCGTCCTCGACGATCCCGAACCAGTGCGAGCACGCGTTCATCGCGGCGCTGATCCCGACGCTGGCGCCATCGAGCGTGGCCGAGATCGTCGAGTTCGGGCTGGCCGGCTGGGCGCTGTCGCGCCGCGCGGGCACGTGGGTCGGTCTGAAGACCGTGGCCGACGTGGTCGAAAGTACCGCGACCGTGGACGTACGCCGCGACTGGCCGCGCTTCGAGTATCCGGACGCGTCGGCGCGTCCGCTCGGCATCCGCTGGCCGGACAGCCGTTGGGACGCCGACGCGCGCCTGCTGAACGAGCGCCTGCCGGCGGCGCAGGCGTTCGTCCGCGCGAACCGGATCGACCGCAGGGTGTTCGGCGCGGCGCGCCCGCGCGTCGGCATCGTCACGGCGGGCAAGGCGCTCGCCGATGTGCGCGGCGCGCTGGACCTGCTCGGCATCGATGCCGCCGCGGCCGACGCACTCGGGCTCGCGGTGTTCCAGGTCGGCATGGTGTGGCCGCTGGAGCCGCAGGCGCTGCGCGACTTCGCCTGCGGCGTTGAGGAACTCCTCGTCGTCGAGGAGCGGCGCTCCGTCGTCGAGCCGCAGCTTAAGGACCTCGCGTATCACTGGCCCGCGCCGCAGCGGCCCGTGATCGTCGGCAAGCGCGACGAGACCGGTGCACCGCTGCTGCCCGAGATGGGCGTGCTGAGTCCGGCGCGCGTCGCGCACGCGCTCGCGCTGCGGCTGCTGAAGCGCGACCTGCCCGCCGCATGGCGGCAACGGCTGAGCGAATTTCGCGCGCCCGCGGCGCCGCGTGCCGCCGCGGCCGACATCGTGCGCGCGCCGCATTTCTGCGCCGGCTGCCCGCACGCGCGCTCGACCCGCGTTCCCGACGGCGCGCTCGCGATGGCCGGCATCGGTTGCCATTCGCTGCGGCTCGGCATGCCCGATGCGCAGACGATGTTCCTGGTGCAGATGGGCGGCGAAGGCTGCAACTGGATCGGCGCTGCGCCGTTCGTGCAGCGCGCGCACGTGTTCCAGAACCTCGGCGACGGCACCTACGGCCATTCGGGATCGCTGGCGGTGCGTGCCGCGGTCGCCGCCGGCGCGCGCATGACGTTCCGCATCCTTTACAACGGCGCCGTCGCGATGACCGGCGGGCAGCCCGCCGAAGGCGCGCTGTCGGTGCCGCAGATCGCGCGGCAACTGCTCGACGAAGGCGTGCAGCGCGTCGCGGTCGTGAGCGAGGATCCGTCGCACCTGGAAGGCGCGTTGCCGCCGGGCGTGGCGCTGCACGGACGCGACGCGCTGACGACGGTCGAACGCGAGCTCGCCGCGCTGCCGGGAGTCACGGCGCTGGTGTTCGACCAGCCATGCGCGATCGAGAAGCGCCGCCGGCGCAGGCGCGGCGAGTGGCCGCAGCCGGCCGCGCGGCCGTACATCAACGAGCGCGTATGCGAAGGCTGCGGCGACTGCGTCGAGCAGTCGCAGTGCGCCGCGCTGCTGCCGGTCGACACGCCGCTGGGACGCAAGCGCCGCATCAACGCGTCGAGCTGCAACGTCGATCTGTCGTGCCTCGATGGGCTGTGCCCGAGCTTCGTCAGCCTCGAGAACGCGCGCCCGCGCCGCGTGGCGCCGGCAGCGTTGCCTGCGGACGAATTGCCGCCTGCGGGCGCTCGAACGCCTGCAGCGGCCGAAATCGTCGTGCACGGCATCGGCGGCAGCGGCGTGATCACCGTCGGCGCGATCCTCGGCATGGCGGCGCACCTCGACGGCCGCGGTTGCACGGTGCTCGACAACACCGGCATCGCGCGCAAGGGCGGCGCGGTGGCGAGCCATGTGCGGATCAGCGCCGACGCGACGACGCCGTGCGGCAGCCGCATCGCCGAGAGGCGCGCCACACTGGTGATCGCCGCCGATCTGGTCGTCGCGGCCGAAGCGCCGGCGCTGGCGCTGATCGACAAGGGCCGCACGCAGGTCGTGCTGAACGCCGACGCGGTGCCGACGCTGAACCAGCGGCTGCAGCCCGACGCCGCGTTCGATGCCGACGCGTTGCGCCGACGGCTCGCAGAAGTCGCCGGCGACGATGCCATCACGGCCCTGCCGGCGACGACGCTGGCGGAGCAGCTGCTCGGCGACGCGATCCACGCCAACATGCTGCTGCTCGGCGCGGCGTACCAGAGCGGCCTGGTCCCGGTGTCGCTCGCCGCGCTCGAGCGCGCGATCGAGCTGAATGGCGAAGCCGTCGAGCTGAACCGCCGCGCGTTCATGATCGGCCGGCGCGCGTGGCTCGATCCGCGGTGGGCCGCGCAGGCGAGCGGCCCCGCGTCGCCGCCGGGCATGTTCGAACGCGTTGATGCGTTGATCGCCGACCGCGTGCGGCGCCTGACCGCTTATCACGACGCGCGTTACGCCGCGCGCTTTGCCGACCTGGTGCAGCAGGCGCGCGACGCGGCGGCGCGCGCGGGCATCGACGGCGACGCGCTCGAGCGCGCGGTGGCTTCCGGCTTCTACCGGCTGCTGGCGATCAAGGACGAATACGAGGTCGCGCGCTTGTACAGCGACGGCGAATTCGCGGCGGAACTCGAGCGCCGCTTCGAGCCCGGCTACCGCGTGCACTACCACCTCGCGCCGCCGCTGCTGGCGCGCATCGATCCGGCGACCGGGCGGCCGCGCAAGATTACGTTCGGGCCGTGGCTCGGCGTCGCGATGCGGCTGCTGGCGGGGCTGCGACGGCTGCGCGGCGGAGCGCTCGACCCCTTCGGCTACATGAAAGAGCGCCGGATGGAACGGCAGCTCGCGCACGACTACGAGCGCACGCTGGTCCGCCTGCTCGGTCAACTGACGGCCGCGAACCTTGCGCTGGTGCTGGAGTTCGCGGCGCTGCCGGAACGGATGCGCGGCTATGGCATCGTCAAGCAGCGCAACGTCGACGCCGCGCTGAAACGCGCCGAGGCAATCGTTGCGCGCATCGGCGGCACGGCAGACGAGGGAGCCGCCGCGTGAACCGGTTCGGCAAGGTGGACGCCGCGTTTGTCGACGCGCTGCGTGCGATCTTCGGCGAGCGAGTCGACACCGCGCCCGCGATCTGCGCGCAGCACGGGCGCGACGAGTCGTATCACCCCGCGCACGCGCCCGACGCCGTCGTACACGCGCACTCGACCGACGAAGTGAGCGCACTGATGAAGCTGTGTTCCGCGCACCGCGTGCCGGTGATTCCGTACGGCGCCGGCACCTCGCTCGAGGGGCACATCGCGGCGGTGCACGGCGGAGTGTGCCTGGACCTGTCGCGGATGGACCGCGTGCTCGCGGTCCACGCCGAGGATCTCGATTCGACGGTGCAGCCGGGCGTGACGCGCGAGCAACTGAACCGCGAGCTGCGCCACGCGGGCCTCTTCTTCGCGGTCGATCCCGGCGCCAGCGCCACGCTCGGCGGCATGGCGGCGACACGCGCCTCGGGCACGAACGCCGTGCGCTACGGCACGATGCGCGAAAACGTGCTCGCGCTGCAGGTCGTGCTCGCCTCGGGCGCGGTGCTGCGCACCGGAACGCGCGCGCGCAAGTCGGCGGCGGGCTACGACCTGACGCGGCTCTTCGTCGGCGCCGAGGGCACGCTCGGCGTCGTCACCGAGCTGACCGTGCGGCTGCACGGCGTGCCGGAATCGATCGCGGCCGCGGTGGTGCCGTTCGCAGCCGTGGCGGGCGCGGTGCAGGCGGTGATCGCGGTGATGCAGCTCGGAATCCCGCTGTCGCGCATCGAGTTCCTCGACGAGCAGCAGATCGCCGCGCTCAACCGCTACAGCAGCCGCGACGATCCGCTGCAGCCGACGCTGTTCATCGAGTTCGGCGGCATGCCGGCCACGGTCGCCGAGCAGGTCGAGGCGGTGCGGTCGGTGTGCGCCGAACACGGCGGCGCCGAGTTCCGCTGGGCCAGCGACGAGGCCGAGCGCGCGCGGTTGTGGGAGGCGCGGCACAAGGCCGCCTACGCGGCGATGGCGATGCGGCCCGGCGCGCGCGCCTGGGCCACCGACGTGTGCGTGCCGATCTCGCGGCTCGCGGAATGCATCGACGCCGCGCGCCGCGAGTCCGCGCACGCGCCCTTCCCGACGATGATCGTCGGACATGTCGGCGACGGCAATTTCCACCTGCCGATGCTGGTCGACGGCGACAACGCCGATGAGATCGCGGCGGCGCTGCGGCTGAACGAGCGTGTGGTGCAGACCGCGCTCGCCATGGACGGCACCTGCACCGGCGAACACGGCATCGGCCTGGGCAAGCGCGAATTCCTGCTTGCCGAGCATGGCGCGGTCGCGGTCGAGGTGATGCGATCGATCAAGCACGCGCTCGATCCGCTCGGCATCCTGAATCCGGGAAAGCTCTTCATCGAACCACGGGACTGACCTTGCCGGCGACGGCCCCGAAAGGAACGGCTCCGCTGCGGCGGCGCTCGAAGTCGTTCTGCGTGCCCGCATCGGCAGCGTCCTGGCGAACGCGAGCCTCGCCGTTGCGGCACTGAGCGGTCTGTGCGCCCTGCTTGCGGGACCGGGATACCGGTTCGACGTATGGCCGCTCGGCCCGGCGTTTCAGATCCTGCGCTGGTCAGTGACGATCGCGCTCGGCGCTGCCGCCGCCAGGCTGGCGGCAACCGTGCTCACGATTCGCACCGGTCATCGCGGCGCGCGATGGGCTGGCGCTTGCGCACTTGCCTTGGGCTTGATCGAGGCCTTGCCGCCGCTGTACTTGTATTGGCAGGCGAGGCATTTGCCGCTGATCCCCGACTTCAGTGCCGACACGGAGAGTCCGCCGCGCTTCGTCGCCGTCCTGCCGTTGAGGCGCGGCAAGACGAACTCGACCGAGTACGGCGCGGCAGTGGCCGCCCAGCAGAAGGCGGCCTACCCCGACATCGTGCCGGTGCTCCTCGACGTGGCAACGGCACGCGTTGCAGTTCGCCGAGCAGGTCACGCGCTCGATGGGCTGGGCCATCGTCGCCGTCGACCCAGTCGACCTTCGCCTCGGGGCGACCGCGACCACGCCGATCTTCGGCTTCAAGGATGATGTCGTCGTCCGCGTCACCGCGGCGGATCGCGGCAGCCGTGTCGACATCCGCTCGCTGTCCCGCATCGGACTGAGCGAAATCGGCACCAACGCCAACCGCATCCGCGAGTTCGACCGGCAACTGCGCGCCGCGGCGCCATCCGGTTGAGTCGAACCGGACGACCGCGCTGCGTCGAGCGCGATCGTATGGGGTTTTACGTAAGTGCACCCTGGAGCCGAACGGCGGGCACGAGCCTCGCCGAACAGGCGTCTGCACCAATAGGCAGGGTCGGCTGGGCGGCGCTACCCTCGCGCGCGTTACCTGCAGGCTGACGCTGCGGGTGGTCGACCTTCGACTCGCGCAATGGTGGTGAGCACATTCGCACTGGCCAAGATCCAGCCGCCGCGGGCGCGCGCGGACCTGGTCGAGCGCCCGCAACTGGAGCGCGCCGTAGAGGCCGCGCTCGCCTCGCACCGGGTCACGCTGCTGATGGCGCCGGCCGGGTTCGGCAAAACGGTGGTGCTGGTGCGCGGGCTGGCGCGTCTACCGGCGGATGCGGCACGTGCGTGGGTGTCGCTCGACGAGGACGACGACGCCGCGCGCCTGCTGGCGTGCCTGATCAGCGCGCTCGAGCCATACGACCTGCCGTGGCGCACTGCGCCGGACGCGCTGATCGCCGCGATTTCGGGTGCAGCCGACGCGCGGCGCGGCGCGCTCACGACCTTTGTCAACACGCTGGCGGTAGCGGAGGTGCCGCGCGGCGTGATCGTCCTGGACGACGTGCACCGGCTGCGCGACGCCCCGACGCTCGCGCTGATCGAGCAACTGGCCGAATGGCTACCCGCGAACTGGACGCTGGCGCTGACCTCGCGCACCGAGCCGCTGCTGCCGCTGGCACGCTGGCGCGCGCGGGGCGATCTCGCCGAGTTCCGGGCGGCCGATCTGCGCTTCACAGCCGCCGAGGTTGCCGCGCTGATCCGTGCCGCGCCCGACGACGCGCGCGTGCGCGAGCTGCTCGCGCGCACGCACGGCTGGGCAGCGGGGCTGCGCCTCTCACTGAGCGCGGGTATCGAACCGCCGCACGCGCGCAGCGCGCAGTCGACGCGGCGCCACCTGATCGATTACCTCGCGGCCGAAGTGTTCGAAACGCTGCCGGCCGATCTGCGCAGCTTTCTGCTGCGCACGTCGGTGCTGCCCGAACTGACCGCCGCGCGCGCCGCCGCGGTGTCAGGCGACGCGCGCGCGGCGCAGTGGATCGACGAGATCGAGCGGCGCGGCCTGTTCGCCGCGCCGCTGGAAGGCGATGAGCCGACACTGCGGCTGCACGACCTGTTCCGCGATTTCCTGCGCGAGCGCCTGCAACGCGAGCTCCCCGACGAGTTGCCCGCGCTGCTGCGGCGCGCGGCCGCCGATGAGGCCGACCCGGTGCGGCGCATCGGCTGGCTGCTGCGCGCGGGTGCACTCGACGAGGCGCAGCAGGCGCTGTGGCAGAGCGCACCGGAAATGCTTGCGGCCGGCGCCGACGCGCCGCTGCTGAAGCTGATCGAGCAGTTCCCGCCGGCGCTGCGCGAAGGCTCGCCGCTGCTGGCATTCGTACGTGGCCTGGCGGCACAGCCGCGCTTCGAGTGGGTCACGATGCAGCAGTCGATGCGGCGTGCGGTGGAGGGCTTCGCGGCCGCCGGGCTGGAAACCCAGGCGCAACAGGCCGCCGCTTTCGAGGTCGTTGCGCTCACCATTACCGGCCGCCTGGCCGAGGCTTCGGCGCGCCTGGCCGCATTGCGCGCGCAGCCGCTGGACCGCGACACGAAAGCGATGGCGGAACTGATGGCTCACTGGGAATCCGGCGCACGCGGTCCCGCCGATGAGCCGGCGCGCCGCCTCGACCGCATGGCCGAGTTGCTCGCGGCCGGTGCGCCCGCGCCCGTGTGGAACCGCTGTGTGCCCAACATCCTGTTCCTCGGGCGTCCCGGCATGCACGCGGCGCTGCGGCGCTGGGCCGACGCGGCCATGGCGATCGCCAACGACGCGCAGCCGCTGCTGCGCGCCGCAGCGAACGTGGTGCAGGGCTGGCTGCTGCTCTGGCGCGGCAACCTGCCGCCCGCGTGCGCGCTGATCGAAAGCGTGCAGTGCGACCTGCGCTGGCTCGGCCAGCCGCGCGGACTGCACGTGCTCGTGCTGGCCTATCAGGGCGCGTGCAACACGCTGCACGGCGACCGCGCCGCGACCGACGCGGCCTTCAGTGCTCTGATCGACGGCGTCGAACGCGACCCCGAGCGGCGCGCCACCTGGCGCGGTGTCTACCTGTTCCTGGCCGCGCGGTGCGCGTCCAGCCTCGGCGACTGGGAGAGCGCGCAGCGCCTCGGGCGGCTGCTGGCCGCCACGCCGCCGGACCGCGAGTGGCCCTACACACGCGCGGCGCGCCGCGCACTGGTCGGGCGCCTAGCGCTGCACGACGGTGACCTGGACACTGCGATCGCCGAGTTGTCGGCGGCGACGGCCGTGCTGGCGGAGGTCGATGTGATGGGCACCGACGCGGTCGCGCGCGTGGCGCTGGCGCAAGCGCTGCTGCGCGCGCGCCGCGCCGCCGACGCGTGGCGCGCACTGTCGCCCGCGGTCGAGCAGGCGCGCAACGCCGACGAGCCGGCGCCCTTCCTGCTGGCCGGGACCGATGCGCTCGACGAGGTCGCCGACGCGGACTGGAAAGGCGTCATCGACGCGCCGGCGCAGGCCGCGCTGCGCGGCTGGGCCGAACTGGCTCGCGCGCTGCGAATCGCGTCGCCAGCGGTTTCGCCCGGCGCGCTGCCGGCCGGTCTGAGCCGGCGCGAGTACGAAGTGCTCGAGCGCATTGCTGCCGGCGACAGCAACAAGCTGATCGCGCGCGCGTTCGACCTCAGCCCCCATACCGTCAAGCGTCACGTCGCCAACATCCTCGACAAGCTGACGCTGGACACGCGCGGACAGGCAGCCGCCTGGTTCCGCGATCACGCCGGCCGCTGATCCCGCCGCCGCGCGGGCCGTGGCCCGCCGCGCCCGGCCTTGCTGGCTCCTTCGGCCGATGCGGCTGGCCCGCTCCGCCCCGCACACTGCCGCCACTGCCGAATCCGGCGCTCAGCCAATCATTCAAGGAGATTCGCGATGAAACCGATGCACGCCCTCGTGTTGTCCGCCGCCATGCTGGCGGCGCCGGCCGCCTTCGCCGGCGATCCGGTCGCCGACAGCTTCCAGCGCATGTTCGACCACACGCCGGCGCCGGCCGCGCCGGTCAGCGCCGATGTGTACCGCGGTGATCCCGTCGCCCGCGCGATCGCAGCCGCGCTCGAACGGCGCCAGCCGGAGGCGTCGAACGCCGCCTCACCGTCGCCCGACCCGGTGTTCGCCAGCTTCCAGCGCATGCTGAACCACGCGCCCAACCGCGCGCTGCCGCCGCTGCCGGCCGACGCCGGCACCGACCCGCTGTACGCAGCGGTCGTGCTGCCGCTTTGGCGTTCGCGCCTCGCGCAGTATGCCCGCAGCGCCTCCGGTCGTCGCAGCTGATGTGCCGAAGGGGAAGCCCGTGAACAAGTGGATCAAGCGCGGCACGGTTGCCGCCTTCGCATGCGGCGCCGTGGTCCTGCTCGGCACCCTTGGTGCGGATCTCGTCGCCACGGCGAAGATGGGTCGGGTGGTCGACGTGTCCCCGCGCGCCGTGGCCTATCGCAGCGACGCTGCCGGCGTGCAGCGCGGCCGCTACCTGTACGCATCGCGCGGCTGCGGCGACTGCCACGAGAAGAACGGCAGCGGCCGCGTGGTGATCGATGACGGCAAGGGTTTCTTCGTGCAGGCGCCCAACATCAGCCCCGGTCCCGGCAGCGCGGTGGCCGCCTATTCGCCGGCCGACTGGAACCGCGCGATCCGCCATGGCGTGAAGCCCGACGGCCGGCCGCTGATGGTGATGCCGAGCGAGGACTACAGCCGCCTGACCGACGAAGACCTCGCCGCTTTGGTCGCCTACGTGCGGCAGTTGCCGGCGGTGGCCGGCAGCGCCGCGCGCGTGACGTTGCCGCTGCCGGTGAAGGTCGTCTATGCGGTCGGCCTGATGAATGACGCGGCCGCCAAGATCGATCACGCGCTGCCGCCGCCGCAGCCGGTTCCCGAAGCGGTGACGCCCGAACACGGCGCCTACGTGGCCCACGGCTGTCAGGGATGCCACGGCGAGCATTTGTCCGGCGGCACGATTCCGGGCGCGCCGCCCGACTGGCCCGCAGCCTCGAATCTCACGCCGGGAGAAGGCAGCGCGCTCGCCCGCTACGCCGACGTGCATGCATTCGCCGCGATGCTGCGCACCGGCAAGCGACCCGACGGCAGCGCGGTCAGCCAAGTGATGCCGTTCAATGCGCTCAAAGAGATCAGCGACACCGACGTGGCGGCGCTGCACCTGTACCTGAACAGCCTGCCGCCGCGCGCGGCCGGCAAACGCTGACACAGTCCATGGCGATCGACATCGACCTCGCCGCCGACCGGCGGCTCGACCAGGATCTGTGCGACCGCGTGCTCGAGCGGCTGGGCTTCGCCGCGCCGCCGTGCGCCGATCTGGAGGGGCTGCAGGAACTGTTCGAGGCGTGGTGCGTCAGCGTTCCGTTCGACAACGTGCGCAAGATGATCGCGCTGCGCGCGGCCGATCGACCGCCGCTGCCTGGCGCGCAGGCCGACGAATTCTTCACGGCCTGGCTCGCCGACGGCAGCGGCGGCACGTGCTGGCCGATCAACAACGCACTGCACGTGCTGCTGCGCGCGCTCGGCTTCGACGCCCGTCGCATCGTCGGGCAGATGCGCGACCTCGGCGAGATCAACCACGCGAGCCTGAAGGTGCATCTCGACGGTCGCGCGTGGCTGGTCGATTTTCCGCTGCTGCACGACCTCGTGCTGCCGCTCGATCGCGAAGTGTTCATCGACAGCGACCCGGTGTTTCCCGTCGAGATGGAACTGCTCGACGACGGCAGCCATCGCGTGTGGGCCGACATCCCGCCGAACCCGACGTTCCTGCCGTGCCGCCTGCTCGCGGCCGACGTGACGCATGCCGAGTTCGTCCGCCGCTACGAAGCGTCGCGCGGGCGCAGCCCGTTCAACCAGCGCCTGTACGCGCGGCGCGACCGCGCCGGCGAGTTGCTGCTGCTGACCGGCAACACGCGGATCTCGAAGACTGCGGCCGGCATCACTTCCTGCGCACTGTCGGGCGACGAACTGCGACGCGCGCTGCGCGACGACATCGGGCTGTCGGAGCGGCTGATCGACGCGTGGGTGCGTTCCGGCAGCCTCGACGACTCGCTCGCCCCGACCGCGGGACCGCCACCGCCGGCGCCAGGCGCGCCGCCGAGCCTGCGCTGCCGATAGGGAGTGCGGTTCGCCCGCCGCGCCCTTTTGTTGACCCAGGTTAGCCACGCATGCCCTATGCTGCGGCATGCTTTGCTCCCCGCGATCCCTGACGTCCGGCCGCCCGATGCGCGCTCGCTCGAGCGGTCCCCCGCCGTCGCTTCGCTTACCCGACGCCCCGGCGCCGACCCCACCCGGCACGGATTCGCTCCCGCTCCGTCGGAAGGACCACGGCATGCGACTGCTGCTCATCAATCCGCGCTTCACCGAGAGCTTCTGGAGCTTCCGTTTCGCGCTCGAGATCGTGCCCGGCAAGCGCGCACTCAATCCGCCGCTCGGGCTGGCCACGCTGGCCGCGCTGACGCCGCCGCACTGGCAGGTGACGATCGTCGACGAGAACGTCGAGCCGGTACCGCTGGAAACGGACGCCGACATCGTCGGCGTGTGCGGCATGGGGGTGCAGGTCGCGCGCCAGCAGGAACTCCTCGCCTACTACCGCGGCCGCGGCCACTACGCGGTCGCCGGCGGCAGCTACGCATCGCTGTGCCCGGAGAAGTACGCGCACTGCGCCGACACCACGATCGCCGGCGAAGCCGAATACATCTGGCCGGCGTTCTGCCGCGACTTCGAAGCCGGCGCCGCGCTGCCGCTGTACCGCGAGACCGGCACCGTATCGCTCGCCGACTCGCCGGTGCCACGCTACGACCTGCTGAAGCTCGACCGCTACAACACGGCGAGCCTGCAGTTCTCGCGCGGCTGCCCGTATCTGTGCGACTTCTGCGACATCATCGTGATGTTCGGCCGCCGCCCGCGCATGAAGAGCGTCGAGCAGATCGGCCGCGAGCTCGACGCGCTGCGCGCGCAGGGCGCGCGCCAGGTGTTCTTCGTCGACGACAACCTGATCGGCAATCGCGCGCAGGCCAAGGCGCTGCTGCGCTTTCTGGCCGACTACCAGCGGCGCCACGACTGGCGCTTCGGCTTCGGCACCGAGGCGTCGCTGAACCTGGCGCAGGACGACGAGCTGATGGCGCTGATGCGCGCGGCCAATTTCTGCTGGGTCTTCATCGGCATCGAGACGCCCGATGCGGAGACGCTGAAGCAAAGTCGCAAGACCCAGAACCTGGGCACCGACATCCTCGGCGCGCTGCGCCGGATCTACGCCAACGGCATCGACGTGCTGGGCGGGTTCATCGTCGGCTTCGACAACGACACGCTGGAGACCTTCGAGCGCCAGCGCCGCTTCATCGTCGAATCGGGCATCCAGGCCGCGATGGTCGGGCTGCTGACCGCGCTGCCGCGCACGCCGCTGTACGAACGCCTGCAGCGCGAAGGCCGCCTGATCGAACGCGCGGAAGACGGTGACAACACGCGCCTGGGCACCAACGTTGTTCCCAAGCGGATGCCGTACGACGCGATGATCGCCGCCTACCGCCGCCTGTACGAGGAGCTGTTGTCCGATCGCGGCATCGCCCAGCGCATCCGCAACAAGCTGAAATGGATGCGCGCGCCGGTGTACCGCAGTGAGTATCCCGGCGCCGACAAGCTGCGCATCGTCGTGCGCCTGCTGGCCCGCGGCATCCTGCCCGGCGGCCCGCGCCGCTGGTTCGCCTTTGCGCGCACGCTGCCGTTGGCGTCGCCGCGTAAGCTGCCGATGGTGATCTCGGACTGGATCACCGGACTGTCGATGCGCGCGTACGTGCGGCGGCGGCTGGCTCGCGCCTCCAGTGCGACGGCGCTGGAACGCCGCATCGACGCGCTGCGCCGCGCGCTGTCGCGCCAGCTTGCCAACGGCAAAGTCGTGCTTGCGTGGCGACCCGGTCCGCTGCAGATCGACCTGACGCTCGCCGGCCTGCTCGACGCGCGCTTCTTCGCGCGCACCGCGCCCAGGCTCGACCGGTTGCTGCGGCACACGCATTCCACGCTGACGCTGCGGATCGAGGAATTGAACGCGCAGCACGCCGCGCACCTGCAGCGGCTGCTGGCGCGGCTCGCGCGCCACGGCGATCGGGTCTCGGTGGTCGTGCACGAGAAGCTGCGCGCGCTGGTACCGGTGGACTCGTCCGTGTTCAACATGGTGCTCGGCGCACGGACTCACTGACGGGCGGGACGCGCCTGCGCGCCGATCGCGCGGGCGTTGCTTTGCGCTACCGACGAAGCCGGGCGCAGAATCACGGTCGCCGTGCGCGATGCGGCCGCACTCGCGATACAGAGCGCACAGGGGATTCGAAGCGATGGCCGGTTCGACACCGAAGCAGTTCGGAGTCTTCGACTACGTGATCGTCGGCGCCGGTACCTCGGGTTGCCTGCTCGCCAATCGCCTGTCCGCCGATGCGGATGTCTCGGTGCTGCTGATCGAAGCGGGCGGCCGCGACGACTGGATCTGGATCCACATCCCGGTCGGGTACCTGTACTGCATCAACAATCCGCGCACCGACTGGTGCTACCACACCGAGCCGTGCGACGGCCTGAACGGCCGCTCGATCATCTACGCGCGCGGCCGGGTGCTCGGCGGCTGCTCGTCGATCAACGCGATGCTCTACCTGCGCGGACAGAAGCGCGACTACGACGAGTGGGCTGCACTCACCGGCGACTCCGGCTGGCGCTGGGACGCCGTGCTGCCGCTCTTCAAGCGCAGCGAGGACCACTGGCGCGGCGCCGACGAGGCGCACGGCGCCGGCGGCGCCTGGCGCGTCGAGCAGCAGCGGCTCGAGTGGGAGATCCTGAACGCGTTTCGCGACGCGATGGTCGAGTGCGGCATCCCGGCCTCGTCAGATTTCAACCGCGGCGACAACGAGGGCGCGGGCAAGTTCGAGGTCAACCAGAAGCGCGGCGTACGGCTGAATTCGTCGAAGGCGTTCCTGCATCCGGTCGCGCACCGGAAGAATCTGACCGTTGTCACCGATGCGCAGGTCACGCGCTTGCGCGTCGACAAGCGTCAAGTCCTCGGTGTCGAGTTCGCGCACGGCGGCGAGGCCCGGTTCGCCGAGGCGCGCATCGAAACCGTGCTGGCCGCTGGTTCGATCGGCAGCCCGCAGATCCTGCAGTTGTCCGGGATCGGCCCGCCGCCGCTGCTCGCCCAGCACGGCATCGCGTTGGCGCACGCGCTGCCCGGCGTCGGCGAGAACCTGCAGGACCATCTGCAATTGCGGATGGGCTTCAAGGTGCGCAACGTGCTGACGCTGAACAAGCTCGCCAACAGCTGGATCGGCAAGGCGAAGATGGCGCTCGAGTACGCGCTGTTCCGGACCGGCCCGCTGACGATGGCGCCGTCCCAGCTCGGCGGCTTCACGCGCTCATCACCCGAGCACGCGACGCCGAACATCGAGTTCCACGTGCAGCCGCTGACGCTCGACAAGTTCGGCGATCCGCTGCACAGGTTCCCCGCGTTCACCGCCAGCGTGTGCAACCTGCGGCCGAACTCGCGCGGGCACGTGCGCATCAAGAGCGCCGATCCGCGCGCGGCGCCCGCGATCCAGCCGAATTACCTCGCCACGCCCGAGGATCACAAGGTCGCGGCCGACTCGCTGCGGCTGACGCGCCGGATCGCGCAGGCGAAGGCGCTCGCACGCTATGCGCCGGACGAGTTCCTGCCCGGGCCGCAGGTGCGCAGTGACGCCGAGCTGGTGCGCGCCGCCGGCGACATCGGCACCACGATCTTCCATCCGGTCGGCACCTGCAGGATGGGCCAGCGCGACGATCCGCTGGCGGTCGTCGATCCGCGCCTGCGCGTGCTCGGCATCGGGAAGCTGCGCGTCGTCGACGCGTCGATCATGCCGACGATCACGTCGGGCAACACCAACTCGCCGACGCTGATGATCGCGGAGCGCGGGGCGGAGCTGATCCGGCAGGACCGCAACGCATCAGCGCGCGACTGAATGTCGCCGTGTGCGTGCGGGCGACGGGGTGGCCCGGCTGATGCCACGTTGCCGTGCGGGCCAGGTTGAACCCCTGAGGCGCCGCGCGCAACCCAGACGGCAGATAAGTCCGGGAGGCGCCGATGAAATTCATTTCCCTGCGATCCGTCACGCACGCACTGAAGGAACGCCGCTGGTGGGCATTCAGCGCTGCGATGGCGACGGACCAACCCGTGCCGGTGGGGCCGAATCTGAGGGTTCTGGGCGGCTGACGTTCAGCGCCGGACGCCCGCTTTCCGCTTCGCGAGCGATGCGATGTTGACGGGCGCCAGCGGCGCCGGTGCGCCTGCGTCGATCTCCCTGCGCAGTCGGCGCCGCACCCGCTCGAAGGTCTTCTTCACGTCCGTCTTGTAGCTCGGCGTGTACTGAAACGCAGGATTTCGCGCGGTCTTCATGGGGCCTCCTGCGGCAGGGGCGTCTGCGTTGGCCGCGAACGACCCAACGCAGCTTGCATCGGTCAAGCAGCAAGCAAGAATCCTGCCCCTGAGCCTCTGTCCTCAGGAATCAAGGCGAAGCGCGCGTTCGAGCGAAGCGCGGCGATTCCGATGTAAGAAATTCCGACGATCGCGCTGCGCCGCAGCGGCCTCAGTGCATCGACCGCCGCCGCCTGTATTCGTCGACCATGACCTGCCATCGTTGCTCGTCCTTCCGCGCGAACCGGTCCGCCAGGGCGAACTGCTGCAGGTCGATCGCGGGCTGCGATACATGGGCGCCCATCGCTCCCGGTGCGATTCGCGCGAGGTAGATCCGGTCGGCGATCGTTCGGGCCTGCGCGTACAGCCCCTCGCCGCCGAGCAGAAAGACCTTGGCCGGCCTGAGCACCGAAACCAGCGTGAGCGCTTCGGGAAGGGTGTCGCAGTGCATTGCACCTCGCGGCGCAATCTTCTGCGACGACAGCACGATGTTCTGACGGCCGGGCAGACCGCCGGACAGGGACTCCCAGGTCCTGCGACCCATGACCACGGGATGGTCGCGCGCCACTTCGCGGAAGCCGCTCAGCTCGGCAGCCTCGTGCCATCGCGGCGGACGGGCGTCAAGGTCGGCTCCGTTGGCGACTTGCAGGCAGACAAGGCAGATTTCCATGGCGACTGCTCCCCGGGGAGCGGCCGAGTCACGCGTCGCGCGATCCCTGCTGCGGCAAAGCGCGCCAAGACCCGACCGTCGCGCGTGAGTTGCACGAACCGCCGTTTCCGTTCAGAGCCGCTGCGCAGTCTTCTCGGTGCCGACGATGAAGCGGTTGTGCTTGCCCCGCGCGATCTCCTCGACCGCGTCGCGTGCCGTGATCCTGCACCTTGATCTTCGCCGCACTGAAACCTCTGTCGCGAGAATTGCGAGTTCGATCAGAGCGGTTTTGAAGCACCGTGGACAGACGTCGCTGCGCACCGGTGCTAGAGTCGGCCCAGGAAGGGAGAACGCAATGGCTGTTTCTGTGAAGACCTTGGGAATCGACCGTCTCAATGTCGAGGACCGCTTGGCACTCGTTGAAGAGATTTGGGCCAGCATCTGCGCCGACGCGCAGACGTTTCCGCTAACGGATGCGCAGCGGGCCGAATTGGATCGACGCGTCGCCGACGACGACGCGTTCCCGGACGACGTCGTTCCCTGGGATGAAGTCAAGGCAAGGGCGAGGGCTCGCCTCGGCAAATGACGTTACGGGTTGTCTATCGGCGCGCCGCCCAAGCCGAGTTCGAGGACGCAGCCGTTTGGTATGACGAGCGACGGCCCGGACTCGGTGAAGAATTCATCACCGAAATAGAGCAAGCCATTGCCGGCGCCGCCGCGGCCCCACTGCGTTATCCCACGGTCTTTCGTGACATCCGCAGGACCGTAGCGCGACGCTTTCCGTATTCCGTCTATTTCCGCACGCGTGGCGATGCCTTGATTGTGCTGGCGGTATTCCACGGTCGACGCGATCCATTGATTTGGCAGCGACGCGCACAGAGACGATAGGAGATCCCTCGACTTCCGCTGCGACCGCGACCGCGCCAACGCGTGCGTTCAGCCGCCCGCCTTCGCCAACTTCGCCTTCAGCCGCTGCGCGGTCTTCTCGACGCCGACGATGAAGCGGTTGTGCTTGCCGCGCGCGACCACCTCGACCGCGTCGCGCACGGTGAAGTCGAACGACACCGCGGCGCCGTTCACGCTTGCCAGCGTGACGGTGATCTCGACCCACATGCCGAGCAGCGTCGCGCCGACGTGGTCGAGTTCGACGCGCGTGCCCACGGAGTCCTTGTCGGCGCCGATGTGCTCCTTCAGCAGGTCGCGGCAGGCGAACTCGATGTCGTACAGCATCAGCGGCGTCGCGTAGACACGGCACTCGTCGCCCATGAAGCTGATCGTGCGGTCGCGATCGATGATTATTCGGCGGGTCAGGCTGAGTCCGGGCTGCAGCGTTTCGCTCATCTTGGATCCTCTGACAGATGGGATGCGTTCAAGCGCGCCTCGACGTACTGCGTAAGCGCCGTCGTGGCGCGCGCGCAATTGCGGAAGATACACACGCCCTGGTCCATCAGGCGCGCAGCCATCGCGTCGTAGAGCCGGCCGGCGTCGATGACGCCGATCACGGGCTTGTCGACGCGCGCGACGATCGGCGGCATCAGATGCACCGTGCTCGCCGGGTCGTTGATGTCATGGCCCGGACGCAGCTTGCTCGATTCGAGCGCGCGCACGGACGGGGCGGTCGGATCGAGCGCGATCACTACCTCGTCGATGTTCGGGTCCCGCAGGAACGCCTCGGCGATCGCGAGGTGCGCCTCGTCGTCGGCGCCCGGATTGATGTCGATGGGGTTGTTTATCTCGACCAGCGCGTCGAGCCGCTTGGCCTTGAGGATATCGTTGAGACGGTCGATCGTCGCCGGTTCGAGCGCACCCATTTCCAGCGCGAAGCTGCCCGTGTCCATCGAGTCGGCCATGCTGACCGCCTCGAAGCCCGCGCCGCTGATCGCGCCGAGCCGCCTGCCACCGATGCGCTTGCCGTGCAGCGCGCCGGCGAGGTAGATGAGATCGTCGAAGTCGGTGACCGTGTTCGCCACCATCGCGCCGGCGTGACGGATCACCGATTCGAACAGCGCGTAGCTGCCCGCGATCGATGCCGTGTGTCCGAGCGCGCCACCCACGCCGGGCATGGTGCGGCCAGCCTTGTAGACGACCACGTCCTTGCCGTTGCGCACGGCGCTGCGCACCGCGCGCGCGAAGTCGAGCCCGTCGAGATCCTTGAACCCTTCGATGTAGATGCCGATCGTCTCGACCTCGGGCCGCTGCGCGAAGTACGCGAGCAGATCACCGTGCGTCAGATCGGTCTGGTTGCCCATCGCCAGCATGTAGCGCGGATCGAGCCACGGGTTGTGCGACAGGCGCGTGATCATGAAGGCGCCGCTCTGGCTCAGCAGCACCGCGGTGCGCTCGCGCTTCTTCTGCGGCTTCGGCAACCGCTCCAGCGGAATGAACCACGAGTCGTATGCGCCCGGATGCGACACCACGCCGAGACAGTTGGCACCGAGGAAGATCGGCCCGCCGCCCGGCCGGCCGTGCGCGGTGTTGATGCGCGCGGCCATCGCCGCCGCCGGCTCGCGGCTCTTCTTCGTCTCGCCGAGCCCGCCTGGAATCAGCATCACCGCTTCGACCTTGTCGGTCTCGATGATCTCGTCGACGAGGCCGTACACCGCATCGGCGTTGACGGCGACGATCAGCAGATCGAGCTTGCGGTCGAGCGCGCGCAGGCTGTCGGCGCAGCGCACGCCGTCGATTTCCGTTTCGCCGGGCTTCAGGATCGTGATCTGTTCTTTCGGATAGCCGCTGCCGGCGAGGTTGCGCAGGATGATGCGGGCGAAGTTCATGCCGGTCGCCGACACGCCGATGATGCCGAGCGACCGCGGGTGCAGCAGCTTGTCGATCTTGTGAATCGGGCGCGGCAGCGGGCGCGCGACCGGCGCTCCGACCGCACATCGCGCAGCGGCGAAGGTCAGCGCCTCTCCGACCTGGACCGGATCCAGCTCGAGGCTCTGCAGCGCGAACTTCGCGCCCGGCGCGCCGGCGGCGAGCGCTTTGGCAAGCGCGAGCAGCGCGCCGAAGCAGGCTTCGAGCTGGGCGTCGAGCCGCAGCCCGATTGCGGCGAGCTTTTGGTACGCGATCGTGCGCCGGACGAGGCGCAGAAAGTCCGCCGCATCGGTCAGTTCGGCCGCGGCGTGCACCGCGCCGCGATCGCGCCGGAAATTGCGTTCGTCGAGCGTCGCGTCGAGCCCGCCCGCGCCGGCCGACAGCACGAAGCCGAACTCGCGCGTGTTCGCAAGCGCGATGCGCAGCTCGACCGGCGCCGCCGTCGAACCGAGGGCAGACGCGATGCCAAGCGCAGCGAGCAGCGCCGCGACTTCGTCCGCCGCAAGCTCCGCGCGACCTGCAGCCGCGGCGCGCGCGAGGATCGCGGTCGCCTGCGCGACGTCTACGGTCACTGCACCGCTCCGTGCGAGGCGCGGTCCTTCTGCACGAGCCTCTGCCAAACCTCGTCGACCTCGTCCTGCAGCGCTTTGATCTGCGCGGGCGCGAGGTGCCGGTAGCGCCGCTGCAGCGCCAGGTACTCGCCGACCCGCCGCGTGCGCTCGGTGTGGTTGAGCGTCCACGTGCGGCCATTCTCGACTTCGTACAGCGGGAACGCGCCGCACTCGACCGCGTAGCGCGCGGCGGTCAGTCCCATGTCGTCGGGCAGCCCCCAGCCGTCGAGGCACGGGATCAGCAGCGTGATGATGCGCGTGCCGCGGAGCCGCTTCGCCTTCTTCACCTTGGCGAGCAGGTCGGGCAAGTGCCCGACGCTCGCGGTGGCGACGTACGGCACCTCGTGCGCCGCCATGATCTCGGTCAGGTTCTTCTTGCGCGAGGTCTTGCCGGCCGGCGTCGATCCCGTGCTCGCATAGTGCGGCGTCGACGACGACTTCTGCGCGCCGGTGTTCATGTAACCCTCGTTGTCGAGGCAGAAGTAGATGAAGTTCTCGTTACGCTCGGCCGCCGACGACAGGCACTGGAAGCCGATGTCGTAGGTGCCGCCGTCGCCGGCGAGCACGATCACCTGCGTGTCGCGCTTGCCCTGCGCATCGAGCGCGCGGCGCAGACCGCTGGCGGCGGCGG
>JAKORH010000358.1 GCA_029777935.1 Pseudomonadota bacterium | reverse complement strand
TGATCGCGAAGATCGCCGGGATCGAGTCGACCGCGAACACGATGTCGACGATGCCGATCAGCAGGATCACGACGGTGAGCGGCGTGGCCATCCGCGCGCCGTCGACGCGCGTGAAGAACTTCTCGCCGTCGTAGCCGGGCGCGATCTTCAGGTGGCGGCGGAGCCACTGCAGCGCCGGGTTGCCTTCGAGGTCGGGCTCCTGCCCGGCGGCCCACCACATCTTGATGCCGGTGAAGAGCAGGAACGCGCCGAACACGTACAGGATCCAGTCGAAGCGCGCGATCAGCCACGCGCCGATCAGGATCATCACCGCGCGCAGCACGAGCGCGCCGAGGATGCCGATCATCAGCGCGCGCTTCTGGAACTCCGCCGGTACGGCGAAATAGGTGAACAGCATCAGGAACACGAAGATGTTGTCGACCGCGAGTGCCTTCTCGATCAGGTAGCCGGTCGCGAATTCGAGCGCCCTGGCGCCGGCGGCCGCGTTGCCCTGTGTGCCGCCGAGGTACCACCACAACCAGCCGCAGAACGCGAAGGACACCGCGACCCAGACGAGCGACCACAGCGCCGCTTCGCGCATCGACACCTTGTGCGCGCCCTGCTTGCGCAGCGCCAGGAAGTCGACCAGCAGCGCGACGAAGACGAACGCCGCAAACAGCGACCACAGCGACGGCGTGCCGACGGACGTCATGGGATTTGCCTCTGCAGAACCTATCTCAGAGTCCCCGGTGGGCGCGGCGGGGTCGCACTGGGCGCAGAACTAGGCGCGGCGAGGGGACCATTGCTGATGCAAGGACCCGAGCCGCAACAACGTTATGCGCCCAATGCGACCCCGCCCCGGAGGGTTGCGACGATAAGCCGGCGTCTGCGTCGTTGGCAGGCTTGGCCGTAGGCCGAGCTACTGTCCTGCGCCTGCCGCCTAGCATCCGCCGGCTTCTCGTCGCAACGCGATCCATCGGGGACTCTGAGATAGGTTCTGGTATGGCCAGGCGCGGACCGCGGGGTTGGAGTTGTCGCTCTTTCGGTCTGGCGCGCCGGCGTTACCGGCTCGCGACGCCGGGCGATGGATCGTGCGCCTGCGCGATCACATCGCCGTATTGACGACATCGCAGCGGGACCGTGAGGCGAGTCCCGCGCTACTCCCCGTCGGAGGCGGGCGAATCAGACCAGCGCTACGCTCGTAGCGCCAGCCGGTGAAAACCCTGAAGCCCGTCCCTCACCCCCGGCCCCTCTCCCAAAGGGAGAGGGGAGATCAAGTGTGCCGGATGCAGATCTTGCCGAACTGCGCGCCGCTCTTCAGGTAAGCCATCGCGTCCTTCAGTTGCGCGAAGTCGAACACGCGGTCAACCACCGGCTTCAGCCTGTGCTGGCCGACCGCGCGCAGCATCGCCTCGAAGCCGTCGCGATGACCGACCGTGATGCCCTGCATCCGCACCTGCCGGGTCACGACGAGCCCGAGCGGCGCCGCGAGCGCCGAACCGGAAAGCACGCCGATCATCGATAGCGTCCCGCCGGGGCGGATGCAGCGCAGCGACTGCGGCAGCGTCTTCTCGCCGCCGAGTTCGACGATGTGATCGAACCCCGCGCCGCCGGTGGCTTCGCGTGCCGGCTTCGACCATTCCGGCGTGGTCGTGTAGTTGATGCCGGCGTCGGCGCCGAGCCGCCGTGCGCGCGCGAGCTTGTCGTCGCTCGACGAGATCACGGTCACGTGCGCGCCAAGCAGCTTCGCGAACTGGATCGCGAACAGCGCCACGCCGCCGGTACCCTGCACCAGCACGCGCGAGCCGGGCCGCAGGTCCTCGTAGGTCACGAGCGCGCTCCACGCGGTCAACGCCGCGCAGGGCAGCGCCGCTGCTTCCTCGTCGGTGAGATGGGACGGCACCTTCGATACGCCCTGCTCGGACAGGCACATCAGGTCGGCCATCGTGCCGTCGATCGGACCGCCGAGCGTCTGCGTGATGCGCGCGAGGTCGGGGTCGCCCGCGATCCATCCCTGGTGAAAGGTCGGGCACACGCGGTCGCCGACCTTCACGCGCGTGACGCCGGCGCCGATCTCCACCACTTCGCCCACGCCATCGGAGATCGGGATCAGCGGCAGATTGCCGGTGAACGATCCGTAGCCGCGGTTCGGCACCACCGAGTCGCGGTAGTTCAGCGACGCGGCCTTCATCCGCAGCAGCACCTGTCCCGGCCCCGGTTTCGGATCGGGCCGCGTGGCGAGCTGCAGGTGGTCCATGCCCCAGTCGTCCTGGATCTGAAAGACTCTCATGGCGTGCTCCAGTCGATCGCGCGCGATATCAGTCGCGCGCGGTCCAAAGAACTTCCCTCTCCCGTCGGGAGAGGGGAAGGGGTGAGGGAGACGGCGATGCATCGCCGTCCTCGCACGAGACCGGAATCATCGCGCGGAATGCGCGTAAGGTGGGTGGCTCGAATTGTCGTTTGCGCGCGGACAGTGCAAGCTTTCGCCCTGGCGGAGGGCACGAGATGACGGCGGAACTGGATCGATTGCGGAACTGGATCGGGCGCACCGAGCAGCGGACCGATGTCGTGACGGTGGCGCCGCTCGCGGCGCTGTCGGCCACACTCGACCGCGACGACCCGTCGCCGGCGCAAGGTACCGAAGTGCCACCGCTCGCGCACTGGCTGTATTTCCTGCCCGTCGCGAAGCACAGCGAGCTCGGACCCGACGGACATCCGAAGCGCGGCGGCTTTCTGCCGCCGGTGCCGCTGCCGCGCCGCATGTGGGCCGGCGGGCGGCTCGCCTTCCACGAGCCGCTGCGGGTGGGCGACGCGATCACGCGCACGTCGAAGATCGCCGACGTGACGATCAAGTCGGGCCGCAGCGGCACGCTGGTGTTCGTGTGCGTGCAACACGAGATCGCGACCGCGCGCGGCGTGGCGCTGACGGAGGAGCACGACATCGTCTACCGCGACAACCCGCAGCCTGGCGCGCCCGCTCCCGCGCCGCAGCCCGCGCCGGCGCAATCGGACTTCGCACGCGACATCGCGCCCGACCCCGTGCTGCTGTTTCGCTATTCAGCGCTGACCTTCAACGGCCATCGCATCCATTACGACCGCACTTACGTGACCGGCGTCGAAGGCTATCCGGGGCTGATCGTGCACGGCCCGCTGATCGCCACGCTGCTGGTCGATCTCGTCCGGCGCAACCTGCGGCAGGCGCGGATCCGCCGCTTCGCGTTCAAGGCCGTGCGGCCGCTGTTCGACATCCATCCGTTCGCAGTGTGCGGACGGCGGCAGAACGACACGCTCGCGCTGTGGGCGCGCGACCACGAGGGCTGGCTCGCGATGGACGCCACCGCCGAACTGGGATGACGCATGCGGAGAGCGACCTGCAAGCACGAGGATGTCCGCGACAATGAGCGGTCGTTCGAGAACCCCGAGATCCCGGCGGAGAACCTGATCGGCGCGGAAGGGCAGGGATTCAAGTACATCCTCGACAGGCTGAATGCCGAGCGCACGCTGATCGCCGCTGAGTATGACGTCGAGCGCAGGTTCCGCGAGACGAGCTTGTATCAGGCGGCGCCGATCTCGACCAACCTGGTGCTGTCGTACATCGCCGAGCACGTGCCCGCGCTGCGGCGGAGCTTCTGATGAGCCGCCCGCTCGAAGGCGTCACCGTCGTCTCGCTCGAGCACGCGATCGCTGCGCCGTTCTGCACGCGGCAGCTCGCCGACCTCGGCGCGCGCGTGATCAAGGTCGAGCGACCCCGAATAGGCGACTTCGCGCGCGCGTACGACGCGCGCGTGCGCGGGCAGGCGTCGCACTTCGTGTGGACCAATCGCTCGAAGGAAAGCCTGGCGCTCGACCTGAAGCACGACCGGACGCCGGAGATCCTCGGCCGGTTGCTCGCGCGCGCCGACGTGCTGGTGCAGAACCTCGCGCCCGGCGCGGCGGCGCGGCTCGGGCTGTCGTTCGAGGCGCTGCACCCGAGGTTCCCGAAGCTCATTGTGTGCGACATATCCGGTTATGGTGACGACGGCGAGCGACCCGGCCCGTATCGCGACAAGAAGGCGTACGACCTCTTGATCCAGAGCGAATCCGGCTTTCTGTCGATCACCGGCACGCCGGAGGAGCCGGCCAAGGCAGGCTGCTCGATCGCCGATATCGCCGCCGGCATGTACGGCTACACCAACATCCTCGCGGCGCTGATCCAACGCGCCAGGACGGGGCGCGGCGTGCGCATCGACGTATCGATGCTGGAAAGCATGGTCGAGTGGATGAGCTATCCGCTGTACTACGCTTTCGAGGGCGCGTCGCCGCCACCGCGTACGGGTGCCGCGCACGCGACAATCTATCCGTACGGACCGTTTGCCACCGGCGACGGGAAGACCGTGATGCTGGGGTTGCAGAACGAGCGCGAGTGGGTCGAGTTCTGCAGCAAGGTCCTGCTGCGACCGGAGCTCGCGACCGATCCGCGCTACGCATCGAACGCGCTGCGCGTGGCGGCGCGCAAGGATCTGCACGCGCTGATCGTCGGCGCTTTTGCGGACCTGAAAGCAGAGCAGCTCGTTGCGCGGCTCGACGCGGCGCAGATCGCCAATGCGCAGGTCAATTCGCTCGCGGCAGTATGGGAACATCCGCAACTGAAGGCGCGCGGCCGCTGGACCAAGGTCGAAACGCCCGCGGGTCCGGTGCCGGCGCTGGTGCCGCCGGGAATGCCGGAGGACTTCTCGCCGCGGATGGACGCGGTGCCGGCGCTCGGACAGCATTCGGCGGCGATCCTGAAGGAGCTCGGCTACGCCGAAGGCGAGATCGAACGGTTCCGCAGGGAAGGGGCGATCTGATGATTTGCGGTGCACGGCGCTCACCTTCGGTCCCTCTCCCTGAGGGAGAGGGAAGAGGAGCCAATGAGAGGAGACAGGAAATGAAACGATGGATTGCCCTGCTTGCCCTGGCCTGCATCGCGCCGCTCGCGGCCGCGCAGGCGCCGATCGTGATCAAGTTCAGCCACGTGGTCGCGAACGACACGCCGAAGGGCAAGGGTGCGCTGCGCTTCAAGGAACTCGCCGAGCAGCGAACGAACGGCCGCGTGAAGATCGAGGTCTATCCGAACTCGACGCTGTACAAGGACAACGAGGAGATCGAGGCGCTGCAGCTCGGCACCGTGCAGGTCCTGGCGCCGTCGGTGTCGAAGTTCGGCCCGCTCGGTGTCAGGGAGTACGAGGCGTTCGATCTGCCGTTCATCTTTCCCGACCGCAATGTGCTCGCGCACGTGACCGAGGGACCGGTCGGCGCGCTGCTGTTCAAGAAGCTGGAGAGCAAGGGCATCAAGGGGCTCGCGTACTGGGACAACGGCTTCAAGGTGATGACCGCCAACAAGCCGCTGCGGATGCCGGAGGACTTCAAGGGGCTGAAATTCCGCATCCAGTCGTCCAAGGTGCTCGACGCGCAGTTCCGCGCGCTCGGAGCGATTCCTCAGGTGATGGCGTTCTCGGAGGTGTATCAGGCCCTGCAGACCGGCGTGGTCGACGGCACCGAGAACACGCCGTCGAACGTCTATACGCAGAAGATGCACGAGGTGCAGAAGTACCTGACGGTGTCCGACCACGGCTACATCGGATATGCCGTGATCACCAACGCGAAGTTCTGGGACGGCCTGCCGCCCGATGTCCGCACGATCCTGGAAGGCGCGATGCGCGATGCCACCCGTTACGCGAACGCGATCGCGCGGCAGGAGAACGAGCAGGCGCTGGCGGCGATCAAGGCGGCGGGCAAGACCGAGATCATCACGCTCACCGACGCGCAGAAGACCGCGTGGCGCAAGGCGATGCAGCCGGTGTACAAGGAGATGGAGAGCCGCGTCGGCAAGGATCTGATCGTCTCGATCCAGAAGGAAGCAGCGGCAGCGGGGTACAAGTGAGCGCGCGGTCGTGTCATTCCCGCGCAAGTGGGAATCCAGTGGCGCGGCCCTCTGGATGCCCGCTTGCGCGGGAATGACGCGCGACACGTTGCCGAGCTGAAATCATGTTCTGCCGCTCTTATCTGTTTGTTCCAGCCGACCGCCCCGATCGCTTCGCGAAGGCGCTCGCCAGCGGCGCCGGCGCGGTGATCGTCGATCTCGAGGACGCGGTCGCGCCGGACGCCAAGGACGATGCGCGCGCGCAGCTCGCTGCTTGGCTGCATACGGCGAACGCGAGCGTAATCGTGCGCATCAACGGCGCCGACACCGAATGGTTCGACGCCGACCTCGCGCTCGTCGCGGCGCCGGCCGTGATCGGCGTCATGCTGCCGAAGGCCGAGCGCGTCGAGGATCTCGCGCGCGTAGCGCGCGCCGCGCCCGGACGTGCGCTGTTGCCGCTGATCGAGACGGCGCGAGGCTTCGACGGCGTGCGCGCGATCGCGCGGACGGGCGGTGTGGCGCGGCTCGTGTTCGGCTCGATCGACTTCCAGCACGACCTGGGAATCCGCGGCGACGGCGACGAACTGATGCTCTTCCGCTCGCAGCTCGTGCTGGAGTCGCGGCTGGCGGGCATCGACGCGCCGGTCGACGGCGTTTGCACCGCGATCGACGATGCGCAGCGGCTCGAGGACGAAGCGCGGCGCGCTCGGCGGCTCGGCTTCGGCGCGAAGCTGTGCATTCACCCGAAGCAGGTCGCGGTCGTCAACGCTGCGTTTGCGCCGGCGCCGGAAGAGATCGCGTGGGCGCGGCGGGTGCTGCAGGCGGCCGCGCAGGCAGGCGGCGCGGCGGTCGCGGTCGGCGGCACGATGGTCGACCGCCCGGTGATCCTGCGCGCGGAGGCAATCCTGCGCGAAATGGATGAGCCGAAATGATCGACCACCTCGACCACATCGTGCTGACGACGATCGACCGCGCCGCCTGCATCGACTTCTACACGCGCGTGCTCGGCATGACGCTCGAAACCTTCGCCGGCGGCCGCCTGGCGCTGCGCTTCGGCAGCCAGAAGATCAACCTGCATGAACGCGGCCGCGAGTTCGAGCCGAAGGCCCATCTGCCGGTGCCGGGCGCACTCGACCTGTGCTTCGTCGCCGACCGGCCGCTCGACCAGGTGATCGCACGGCTCGCGCAATGCAACTGGCCGATCATCGAAGGCCCGGTCGAGCGCACCGGCGCCACGCGCAGGCTGCGTTCGGTCTATGTGCGCGATCCGGACCTGAACCTGATCGAGATCTCGGAGCACGCGTAGCGCGTCAGCTCTTCTTCGACGTTTCGTACCGCGCCTTGTTCTCGTCGTTCGGCGGATACAGTCCCGGCAGCGCCGCGCCGCGCTCGACTTCCTGCATGATCCACGCCTCGAGCCGCTCCTGTTCGGGCGCGACTTCGAGCACGTGATCGAGCAGCGCGGCCGGAATCACGACCGCGCCGTCGTCGTCGGCGACGATCACGTCGTCGGGAAACAGCGC
Organism: Pseudomonadota bacterium; assembly: GCA_029777935.1. The sequence continues at coordinate 645 of JAKORH010000358.1, read as the reverse complement.
CACGCCGCCGCAGGCGATCGGTTCCTGCCAGTTGACGAACGTGAGCCCGGCAACCGATGGCGGCGCCGCGATGCCGCGGCTCCACACCGGCAGCCCGGTCGCGAGCACACCTGCAACGTCGCGCAGCGCGCCGTCGGTAACCAACGCGGCGACGCCGCGCTTCTTCATGCGCGCGCACAGGATGTCGCCGAAGATGCCTGCATCGGTCACGCCCATCGCGTCGGCCACCGCAATGCAGCCTGGCGGCATCGCTTCGATCGCGCCGCGCGTGGAGATCGGCTTGCCCCACGATTCCGGCGTGGCCAGATCTTCGCGCGCCGGAATGAAGCGCAGCGTGAACGCGCGGCCGACCAGCCGCGGCTGATCCGACCGCAGCGGCTTCGGGCCCCGCAGCCACACGTTGCGCAGGCCCTTCTTCAGCAGCACCGTGGTTAGCGTCGCGGTCGAGACGTGCCGCAGCGTTTCGATGGCTTCGCGGGCGAGCGTCATTCACGACCTCCGCGTAGCGCTGTCCACTTCTCCTCCCCTTCAAGGGGAGGGGGAAGGGGAGGGGATGGGTCCCGCTTCATCTCAGTCTTCCAGCGTGAAGCCGACCTTGATCGTCACCTGCCAGTTCGCGACCTTGCCCTTGTCGACCTGGCCGCG
>JAKORH010000357.1 GCA_029777935.1 Pseudomonadota bacterium | reverse complement strand
GGCTTCAACTCCCGCGACACGAGTTCCACCGACATCGCGCGCGCCAGCGCCGCGTCGTCGGGGAGCCGCGCCAGGTCGAGCGCTTCGTCGAGCCGCCACGCTCCGGGCAGCAGCGAGCGATAACGCGCGATCAGCGGCTCCGACGCGCGCACGTCGCGCAGCCTGCGGCGTGCAGCGTTGATCAGCGGACGCGCGAACACCGGACGCATTCCGGTGCTCCACTCCACCCACCGCGCGTGCAGGTTCGGGCCGTCGCTGAAACGGAACCCGTAAGCCGAGGGCCGGCTCGCGATGCCCCGGTGCAGCGACGTGATCAACCGGCTCTCGAACAGGCCGCCGTTCTTCCAGGCGAGCGGCAGCATGCACGCCGCCCGCACCGTCTGCAGGTCGACCAGCGGCGTCGAGAACTGCCCGCGCCGCAGCGCGATGCTGTTGTTCAGGCCCATCCAGTGGTGGCAGCGGAACAGCGGGTAGACCAGCTCGGTCTGCTCGCGCGCAAGCAGGCTGCCGAGTTCGCCAGCGCCGAGCCCCACCGACCGGCCGATCGACGCGGTCATGTCGGCCTCGTACGCCGCCAGGCCGTCGCGACGGCGAAACACGGCCGGGTCGAAGCCGCGATAGAACGCCTGCACGATGTCGCGCGCGCGGAAGCGCCGGTCGGGCAGATGGAAGAAATTGCGGAAGATTTCACCGCCGCCACCGTTCAGCGCGAGCATACCGCCCGCGCTCTGGGCGATCCGCGTCTCGCGGTCGGCGCCGCGATCGTCGATGCCGTCGTTCGAGAGCCCGTCGAAAAACAGCGCGCAGCGCACGAGCTCTTCGACCCCCGCCTCGGGCAACTTGCGGTTGACCGCGTCCTTGTCGACCGTCCTGATCGGGATGCCCTCGGCGCGGGCCACCTCGACGGCGATCGGCACGTCCTCGGAGTCGGGCTTGCCGTAGACGAACAGCGTCGGGCGTTCGCCCTGCGCGAGCAGGCCGGCGACGATCAGCCGTGAATCGAATCCGCCCGACAGCGCCGCGCTCGTGCGCCCCGGGAACGCGGAGACGATCTCGGCAAACACGGTCCGCAGGTGCGCCTCCAGCGCCGAGGCCGCCGCGTCGAAGGAACCGAAGG
>JAKORH010000356.1 GCA_029777935.1 Pseudomonadota bacterium | reverse complement strand
GTACGCCTTGAACTCGCCTCCGTACTTCTTGCTCAACACCAGCGTCAGCGCCGCCGTCAGCGTCGTCTTCCCATGATCCACGTGCCCAATCGTCCCTACATTCACGTGCGGCTTCGTGCGCTCAAATTTGCCTTTGGCCATTACGGACTCCTGACTGCTTGGTCTTGTTTCCCGGCCGGATCACCGGACCGCTATGTCAACGTAGATAAGCAACGTAAGTGAATCTGGTGCCCATGACGCGGATCGAACGCGTGACCTCTCCCTTACCAAGGGAGTGCTCTACCACTGAGCCACATGGGCCGAGGCGCTTCCCGTGCACCTTCGACGAAACCTTTGGAGCGGGTGAAGGGAATCGAACCCTCGTCGTAAGCTTGGAAGGCTTCTGCTCTACCATTGAGCTACACCCGCCTGCCGAGTCGACGCGCGAAAGCCACGAAACCGCTGCGCCCGCCGCACGAAAAAAGTGGATTGAACGGAATTCCTTCGTAAGTGCTTGGTGGAGGGGGTTGGATTCGAACCAACGTAGGCGTAAGCCAACAGATTTACAGTCTGCCCCCTTTAACCGCTCGGGCACCCCTCCGTGAGGGAACCGCAAATTATGGTGGCCAGACCAATGACTGTCAAACGACATGGCCGCCGATCAACTTGGCTGGCGCTCCAACACGAAGCCGCCTGCGCACCTCTCACGGAGCTGCTGCAGCGAGGAAACGGCCTCATGTGTTCGCTGTGAGTGATCACTTGCGGTATTTGCCGCAAACGGCTTGAGGTCAACTACATCTGCTTGAAAAGGTGGGTGTAGTTCCGGCTGACCTCGAGCTTCTCCGGAAAGTTCCTGAGCTGGACAAGCTGGCGCCCGCGCAAGTCGCGCGTGACTGCTGCGACAGCTTTCACGTTGACGATCGTGGAGCGATGGATCTGCCAGAACTGCGCCGGATCGAGTTCATCGACAAGCTCCTTGATGGGCTTGCGTATCAGCGCCTCGAACGACTCGGTCTGCACGCGCGTGTACTTCTCGTCCGAGGTGAAGAACAGCACGTCGGCAACCGGGATCATCCGCAACTGCTGCCCCATCGAGGCCTGGATCCACTGCAGATGCCTGGATTTGCCGGCGTCGGCTGCCCCGCCCGATGTCAGGCCGTTGAGCCGTTCGGTCAACTGGGATAGCAGCGCGCTCAGGTCGGCCGGCCTTTCTCCCAATCGCTTGCGCAGGCGAGCCACAGTGAGCTCGAGTCGCTCCCGGTCGGCCGGCTTCAATACGTAATCAGCCGCGCCCTGCTCGAACGCGTCGACCGCGTATTCGCTGTAGGCGGTGATGAAGACGATGTGGCAGGCATCCCCGATTTCCCGCGCCGCCTCGACGCCCGTCATCCCGGGCATTCGGATGTCGAGAAAGGCGAGATCCGGCTTGAACTCGCGTACCGCATCGACTGCCTCACGCCCGTTCTTCGCTTCCGCGACAACCTGCAGGTCAGGCCACACTTCGGCCAGGCGCGCGCGCAGTTGATCGCGCATCAAGCGCTCGTCATCAGCAATGATCGCGCGGGACATTGACCGATTTTACCGGCGCGAGCGTATCAGGCAGCGGCCCTGGCGGGCATCGCGACCGGATTCGGGGCGGCCGCCACGTCGACTGAGTAAGGCACCTCGATGGTCGCAATCGTCCCCGACGGCGTATTGGCTTCGATCGTCACTCTCGCGTTGCCGTTGTACAAGGCCGCCAGCCGTTCGCGCACATTGGCCAGCCCGACGCCCGTTCCCGGCTTGGTGCCCACCGCGAACCCCAGCCCCGTATCCGCCACGGTGACCCGCAGACGTCCGTTCGCGACGTCGGCACTGATCGTCAGCGTGCCTCCCTCGGCCTTCGGCTCCAGCCCATGCGTGATCGAGTTCTCGACCAGCGATTGCAGCATCATCGGCGGAAACTGCGCCGACGCCAGCCCCTGCGGGACCGTGATGGCGTACTGCAGCCGGTCTTCCATCCGCACCTTCAGAATCTCGAGAAACGCGCGACACAGGGCGATCTCCTTGCCGAGCGTCGTCGAGCCTTCGCGCATCTGCGGCAGCGCTGCACGCAGATACTGGATCAGGTTCTTCTGCATCGTGGAAGCACGCGCCGGATCGGTTTCGATCAGGTAGTCGACCGATGCGAGCGTGTTGAACAGGAAGTGCGGCTCGACCTGCGCCTGCATCATCTTCAGCTGCGCCTCAGCCAGTTGCCGCTTCAGGCTTTCCTCGGCGGCCGTCGCGGTCGCCGCCTGCGCCCGCGTCTCCGCCTTGCGCTTGGACCCGAGCACCACCTTCACGATGATCAGCGTGACGATCAGGAGCATGATGAATGTCATCAGCCAGTCGCTGCTCTGCTTCTGATACGCCCGCGACCTGTTCGCGACCTGGCGACTGACCTGGTCGCCGACGATCTGCTCGATCTGTGCGCGCGCAGCCTCGACCGCCGCCTTCGCCTTCTCGGCATCGGCCATGGCCTGCGACGGGATCGTGACTGCATCGCCTGCCTCTTCTGCCCCGGCCGCAGCCGGCGCCGCGGGCTCCTCGATGCGCACGCCCTTCCCGTCGACGATCACCGCGACGCGTTTGCCGTCCTTCTCCGTCAGGATGCGTACGCCCTTGCCGTCGACCTTGACGTCCGACTTGCCGGCCGGCGGCACTTCACGCCTCGCGCCTGCGATCGAGGGCGGCTCGGGAGTCGCCGGAGGTCCGGGCGGTGCGATTCGGATCCCGTCCGGCCCGGCCGAGACGATCACATTGACACGGTCCCTTGAATCGACCGGGTTGACCACGATCGGCGCGGAGCGCTTGACAAGCAGATCGGTCGCAAAGCCGCCGAGAATCAGCAGCAGGATCGACAGAAGGAAGAACTTGCCCCAGCCGATGCGCGCGAGCCAGTCGCCGAAGCGGCCCGCAGCGCGCTTGATGCCGGGGGAGTGCGCGTGCAACGTCGCCGCCATGCCGCCCGCCACGTCAGCGAGCACTTCCCGCACGCGGCGAGCCCCGCCCGCACGCGGGCCAGATCGTTCTCCGTGGTCGTCGCTCATGGTCCTGCCGTCTCGCGTCGCGCGCCGATTATGTGCGCAGCGGAACTGTAAAAACGCCCCGGCCGGGACACGAGCACGTCGCGATGAAGCGCGAAAAGCGAACGCTGGAATGCAATTACCGCGGCCGGAAGCGACCCTGCTCGCGGGCGCCGCAGGCGCACAGACTCGGCTCCGACATCTTCATTGGAAACCCCGGCGGCGCGGGGCCTACTGCGTCGGCTGGCCCGTCACGCCGGCCGGTTGCGGCGGAACGACCGGCTCGGGCTGCGGCTGCGGCGGTGGTGGCGGTCGCATCGGTGCGCCCGGTGTCGGCCGACCGGACGCGGCAAATCCTGGTACCGGGGTCGGCGGTGGTGCGGATCCGGTCGCAGCCGCCGGCGCGGCGAGCATATTGCCCTCCTGCGTAAAGCCGGCCGGCGCCGGACGCCCACCCATGGTCACCGGAGGCCGCAGCGGCAGCTTCAGGTCCTGCGACACCCCGTTGCTGTCCAGCGTCACTCCATCACGTCGCACTTCCGCCAGCTTCGAACCCGGCGACACGACTTGCCCGAGCAACACGACGCGGGCGGGCTTGCCGTCGACCGCGAGGATGGCCGACGAGTCCTTGCCGGCCGCAAACACGCCGAGCAACTGCACGTTCGATGCCACGATCGGTCCGGCCTGCACCAGACCGAACATCCGCGCCGCGAGCATGGGATCAGCTTCGCGCGGTATCGCAGCGGCTACAGGGGGTGGTGACGCGCTCGGCGCCGGGGTGATGATCTTCAGCACCCAGTAGGCGCCGAGGGCGCAGACGAGCGCCAACATCATCAGATGCAGCAGCACGGCGGGGAGTTTCTTCAGCATGGAGCGGCAAGGGCTGGGCCCAACCCGAGCCGGGCAGGCGGATCCGAGCGGACCGGTTGATATTATGCGAAGCGACGCGCGCGAGCCAGCGCACTCCCGGCCGACCCATGACGATCACGCCCTTCCGACGCAATCTGCGACCGCAGCGAGGTTTCACCTTGATCGAGCTGATGGTCGTGGTCGCTATCCTCGGCATCCTCGCCGCGCTGATCGTGCCCCGATTCATCGGCTTCACCGACGACGCCAAGGTGGCGGCCGCCAAGCAGGATATCGCTTCGCTGATGCAGGCGCTGAAGCTGTACCGGCTCGACAACAGTGTCTATCCGACGACCGAGCAGGGCCTGCGCGCGCTCGTGTCAAAGCCGACGATCGAGCCGATACCGCCCAACTGGCGCCAGGGCGGCTACCTGGAGCGCAGCTCGGTGCCTCTCGATCCGTGGAAGCACGAATACAAGTACCTGAATCCCGGCCTGCACGGAGAAATCGACGTGTTCAGTTACGGCCGCGACGGACAGTCCGGAGGAGACGGCTACGACGCTGACATCGGCTCGTGGAACCAGTAGCGTCGTGCCTGCATGTGCCGCGCCGCCGCACCTTCCCGCGCACGCGGCTTCACGCTTCTCGAACTGCTGGTCGTGATCGTGCTGGCGGGCATCCTGCTCGCCGTCGTCACCGTCAACACGACACCGGATCCGCGACAGCAACTGGTGCGCGAGGCGCGCCGTATCGGCCAGGTCGTCGGCCTCGCCGCCGAGGAGGCGCGCATCACCGGCGAACGCGTCTATTGGGAGGCCGATCTGCACGGCTATCGTTTCTATGCGGTCAGCGGCGGCGAACAGCACCTGCTGACCGATGACGTTCTGCGCGAGCGCGCCTGGAGCCGCCCGCTCGAACAGCTCGCGATCTACGAGGGTAACGCCGCGCGGCCGAGTCAGATCATCCTCGCGGCCGGCGCACCCCCGGTACGCATGCCGATCGCGCGCGAATGGGTCCAGCCACGCTGGCGTCTGGAGCTGGCGAGCGACGTAGGACGCGTCGCGGTCGACTTCGATCCGGCCGGACGCAGCAAGGTGGTCATGCAATGACCCGGCGTGACCGCGGTTTCACGCTGCTCGAGGTGCTGGTCGCGCTGGTGATCATTGGCGTGGCGCTGTCCGCGGCGATGCGCGGGGCGCTCGCGCTGACGGGTAACGCTGCCGACGCGCGCCGCATGCTGCTGGCGACGCTGGCGGCCGACAACCGCCTGCTCGAGCTGCGGCTGGCGCGCGCTCAGCTCGCAATCGGCCAGTCCAGCACCGACTGCGCCGAGGGCGGCGTGACCTTCACCTGCGAGCAGGTCGTCAAGTCGACGCCGAATCCGTTCTTCCGCCGCGTCGAACTGCGCGTGCTGTATGGCGATGCCGACACGCAGCGCCGCTACGCCGAGATGATGGCGGTGCTGCCGACCAACCAATGACTGCAATGCCACGCCCGGCCCCGGGTTTCACTCTGCTCGAACTGCTGGTCGCAATCACCGTGCTGTCGCTGGTGTCGCTGATCTCGTGGCGCGGGCTCGAATCGTTGCTCGCCACGCGGACGCGCCTGGAGCCCGAAGCGGATGAGGTGCGTGCAATGCTGACCGTGTTCGGGCAGATGGAACTCGACCTCGCGCAGGTCGCCAATCCGAACTTCATTCCGCTGCCCGCGCTGCCGATCGGCGCCGGCAGCGGCACGCTGCAGGTCGTGCGCTTCGCGCCGGTCGAGGCCGATCAGGCCTCGGCGCTGCAACTCGTCGTCTATATAGTACGCGACGGGCAACTGTCGCGCGCGGTATCGGCACCGCTGCGGTCGGCGGCGCTGCTCGCTCAGGCGCCGCTACAGGACGCCACGCTGCTTTCCGGCGTGCGCGCAATGCAGGTGCGCGTGTGGCGCACCGGCCAGGGCTGGGTCGACCCCGAAGCCGGCCTCGTGGCGACACCCGACAATGCGATGCCCGAGGGCATCGAAGTCACCGTCGAGCGCAACGACGGCACGCGCGTGCGGCGCGTGCTGCTGACCCAATGACCGCCATGACGTCGGCGATCGCGACCCGCGTCTGCAGCCCTGAGCGTGGCGCCGCCGTGCTGATGGCGCTGTTCGTCGCCGCGCTCGCCACGTTGATCGTCACGGGACTGTTCTGGAACCAGTTCATCGTGCTGCGCACGATAGAAAACCAGCAGCTGACGGTGCAGAGCCGGATGCTGCTCGACGGGGCGCTCGACTGGGCGCGCGCCATCCTGCGCGAGGACCGCAACGGCTACGACGCGCTGACCGAACCCTGGGCCCAGCCGCTGGCGGAAACGCGGCTCGATCAGTTGGGCGAAACCTCCACGCTCGCCTCGCGCGCCGCGATCGCCGGCGGCATCGAGGATGCGCAGTCGCGGATGAATCTGCGCAACCTGCTGCAGACGGACCCGAAAGCCGCGAAGACCGAGCTGGAAGCGCTGCAACGGCTTTGCAGCCTGCTCTCGCTGCCGCCGGCCACGGCGGACCTGATCGCGGTAGCGGTGCAGGAGTCGAGCGGGCCGGCGACCGGCGGCGACACCACTGTCACGGTGCGGCCGCTGCCGCTGATGCTGCCGCAGGACGTGTACGGCGTGCGCGGTCTCGATCCCCAGGCGGCGGAGAAGCTGATCCCGTACGTCACCGTGCTGCCGGAGTCGATGACGCCGGTCAACGTCAACACAGCGACAGCCGAAGTCATCGCCGCTCGCATCGGCAGCACGCTGGCCGCGGCCCGCGCGCTGGTGGCCGAGCGCGACCGCATCGGCTACTTCAGGGACAACTCCGACTTCACCCTGCATTTGCAGAAGCTCGGCAGCGGGTTCGATACTTCGAAGATCGCGACCGCGACGCGCTATTTTCTGATCCAGGGGCAAGTCAAACTCGATCGCGCGACCACGCGCATGGAGGCGCTGGTGCGGCGTCCCGGAAACAATCAGCCGGTACAGGTGTTATGGCAACGCGAACTTTGAAGGAGCGCTCTTACGCGCGGCTGCTGGTGCTGCTGCCGCCGCACCGGACCATCGCCGCCGGCGGTAACCGGCCGCAGCTGTCGGCGTCGACCGTGGTCGCCTACTTCGCGCTCGATGCGGCCGGCCGTATCGAACGCGGCGACGCGCCGTTCCCGTTGCTGCCGAAGGCAAGTCGGGTCGAACTGGTGTTCGACTGCGCGGACGTGTTCGCCGCCGAGATCGACGCGCCGCGGCTCGCCGGCGCCAAGCTGCAACAGGCGCTGCCGAATCTGCTCGAAGACCGGCTGCTGACCGAGGCGGCCGATTGCCACTTCGCGGTCGGAGTACGCGCGGAGAACGGCAAGCTGCCGGTGGCGGTGATCCACCGGGCTCTGCTCACCCGCGCGCTCGACGTGCTCGCCGAAAGCGGGCTGAAGCCGCGCGCCGCCTACGCCGACCTGTACACGGTCCCGCCGCCCGCCGACAACACGCTCGCGGTGCGTGTCGACCGCGGACGAGCCGTGGCGCGCGCCGGCGCGCACGAAGGCTTCGCGTTCGAGTTCGACGGCAGCGTCCCCGGCGCGCTCGCGCTCGCGCTGCGGCGGATCGGCACCAGGCGCATCCGCGCCTACGGGCGCGAGGCCAACAAGCTCGCCGCGCTGTCCGACGCGCTCGATGCGCCGGTCGAAGCGATGCGCGCCGACTTCGAGCCGAGCGCGCAGCGCGACGCGGTCAACCTTCTGCAGGGCAGCTTCGCGGTCGGCGGCGTTCTGCCCGGGTTGCCGCGCATCACGGCGCAGTCGCTGCGCGCGCCGGCCGTGTGGCTCGGTGTGGCCGCGGCGACCTGGATCGTCGGCATGAACGCGTACTGGTACAAGCTCGAGCGCGAGCGCACCGCGATCAACCAGGCGATGGTCACCGCCTTCAAGAGCACGTTCCCGAATCTCGATCCCGACCCGAGCCTCGCGGTCGAGCAGGCGCGCCGCGAACTGCGCACCTTGCGCGCGCGCGCCGGGATGACGTCGAGCAGCGACTTCACGGCGCTGAACGCGCAGGCGGCGCAACTGCTGTCGGCCGCACCGCTCGGCGTCGTGTCCGGCGTCGAGTACCGCGACGGCGCGCTGCGCGTGAAGTTCAAGTCGGGCACTGCGGACGCGGCGCTGCAGAACCTGCTGCGCGCGCAGGCGGGACCGCTCGGGCTTGCCCTGCGCTTCGACGCCGACGGCGCCGCGCGCATCGAACCGGCGGGAGGTTGACCATGGAAGCCTGGCTGCGCTTCTGGTCCGAACGCGCGCCGCGCGAGAAGGCGATCCTGATCGCCGGCGCCGGGGTCGTGGTGGCCGCGCTGATCTATCTGGTGCTGATCGAGCCGGCCTGGAGCGGCATCCGGCGGCTCGAGCGCGCGCTGCCGAACGCGCGCGCGCAGGCCGCACAACTGCAAAGCCTGCTCGCCGAGGTCGGTGCGCTGAAGGCGCGGCCGCAGGTGGCGGCCGTCTCGACCGCCGAGGCGCGCGCCACGCTGGACAAGTCGCTGGCCGCGGCAGGGCTGAAGGCCGCGCGCATACAGCCGCTGTCCGAGACCGATCTTCAGCTCACGTTCGCGAACGTGTCCTACGCGAGTTTCGGCACGTGGCTGGCCGAAACCGAGCGCACGCTCGGGGCGCGTGCCACGACGTTGAAGGCCACGCGCACGGAAGCCGCGGGACATGCCGACGTCGAGCTCGTGCTGCGGCTGGCACGGCGGTAACGCGTACGGGCGGTGAGCGACAGCGATGCTGCGCGCGATCGGGTACGGACTGGTAGTGGTCGTCGCGGTGCTCGCGGTCGTGCTCGTGCTTGCGCCGGCGCAATGGCTGGCCAGCGCCGTGCGCGACACCACGCGCGGGCGTATCGATCTCGCGGAGGCAAGCGGCACGATCTGGTCGGGCCGCGCCACGCTGGTGCTCGGCAGCGGCGAGCCGGGCGCACCGCGCGCGAGCCTGGGCGAGCCGATGACCTGGCACCTGTCGCCGTGGGCGCTGCTGGCGGGAGAAGTCGACCTGACGCTGGCGCACCCGTCCGCACTGAGCCAGCCGCTTTCGGTGCGTGCCACCTTCACGCGCCGGTACGACATCGGGCCGGCCACGGTGCGGCTGCCGGCGTCGCTGCTCACGGGGCTCGGGGCGCCGTGGAACACGATCCGCCCGGGCGGGATTCTCGTGCTGTCGTGGGATCGTCTACGTATCGAGGGCAATCGGCTGCTCGGCAGTCCGAGCGCGGAATGGCAGTTCGCGTCGAGTGCACTGACGCCGGTGTCGCCGTTCGGCCACTATCGGCTCGAGACGAGCGGCGGCTATCCTGACATGCGTTTGACGCTCGTCACCGTCTCCGGCCCCCTCGAAATGAGCGGCAGTGGCACAATCGCAGCCGGTGGGCGCCTGCGCTTTCAGGGTATCGCAAGGGCCGCTTCGAACGCGGATCCGGCAGTCAAGACTCAACTCGGGGGACTGATCGGCCTGCTCGGACGGCGCGACGGCGATGCTGCAATCTTGAATTTCGGAAACTGAGCGATCGATGAAGCGCACGCGCGGCGCAGCAAGTGTTGCATTGGCCACGACAGCGGCGCTGCTGGTCGCGTTCACCGGCGCGCTGCCGGCGGATGCGCAGTCGCCAGGCACCGCGCCGGCGGCAGTCAAGCCAGGCGAAGACACCGTCTACCTGAACTTCCCCAACGCGGAGCTCGAGACAGTGGTGCGCGCCGTCGGCCAGTTCACCGGTCGCACGTTCGTGATCGATCCGCGCGTGAAGGGCACGCTGAATCTTGTCACCGAGCGGCCCGTCAACAAGCAGCAGGCCTACGAGCAGCTATTGGCCGCGCTGCGGCTGTCGGGCTTCACGATCGTCGAATCGGCCCAGCCTGGCGGCGTGGCGCGGATCGTTCCCGAGGCCGATGCCAAGCTGCAGGGCGGGCGCGTGGTGCCGCCCAGCGGCGCGCCGCCGCGCGGTGACCAGATCGTCACCGAAGTATTTCGGCTGCATTACGAATCGGCCACCAGCCTCGTGCCGGTGCTGCGGCCGCTGATCGCGCCCAACAACACGATCTCGGCCTATCCCGCCAACAACACGCTGGTCATCACCGATTACGCCGACAACCTCCGGCGGATCGCGCGCATCATCGAATCGATCGACTCGCCGCTCGGCAGCGAAACCGAGATCGTGCCGCTCAAATACGGCCTGGCGGTCGAGATCGCGACGGTCGCCAGTCGCATCCTCGACGAGGGCGCGCGCGCCGCCGGCCAGGCGATCGATGCCGGCCAGCGCGTCCAGGTGATGGCCGAGCCGCGCACCAACTCGCTGATCATCCGCACGGCGAGCCCCGCGCGCGCCAGGCTGGCGCGGCAACTGATCGAGCGCCTCGATCAGCCGAGCGTGACTCCCGGCAATATCAATGTCGTCTACCTGCGCAACGCGGAGGCGGTGAAGCTCGCGCCGCTGCTGCGCGCGGTGCTCGCGTCGGACCCGTCGTTCTTGCCGCAGGTGACCGCAGGCGGACTGTCGCAGGCCACACCGGTCACCGGGGCCGGGAGCGGGCCGGGACTCGGCGGGATGAGCGCGCAGCCCACCCTCCAGTCGCAACAGCCACAGCAGCAGGCCGCCCTCGGCGGCGGCGGCGGCGGAGGAGGCGGATCGAGCACGCTCGCGGGGATGATCCAGCCGGACGCGGCGACCAACTCGCTGATCATCACCGCGCCCGAGCCGCTGTACCGGAACATCCGCACGATAATCGAAAAGCTGGATGCGCGCCGCGCGCAGGTCGTGATCGAGTCGCTGATCGTCGAGGTCACGTCCGACAAGGCGGCCGAACTCGGCGTGCAGTTCCAGGACCTGTCGGGGCTGAACTCCGACAACACGCGCGTGATCGGCGGCACCAACTTCAACTCGACCACCGGCGGCAGCAACATCATCGGCGCGGCGACGAACCTGACCACGCTTGGACCGGGACTGAACATCGGCGTGATCCGCGGCAAGGTCAACATTCCGGGCATCGGCGATGTCACGAACATCGGTTTCCTGGCGCGCGCGCTGGAAACGACTGCGCACGCCAACATCCTGTCGCGGCCGAACATCCAGACGCTCGACAACGAAGAAGCCCAGTTCCTGGTCGGCCAGAACGTGCCCTTCATCACGGGCTCGTTCACGCAGGCAGCCACCGGCGCGACCAACCCGTTCCAGACCTTCGAGCGGCGCGATGTCGGCCTGCAGTTGCGCGTGAAGCCGCAGATTTCCGAAGGCGGGACGGTCAAGCTGGCAATCTACCTCGAGGTTTCGTCGATCGTCCCCGGCACCAACTCCGGCGGGCTGATCACGAACAAGCGCGCGTTCTCGTCCAACCTGCTGGTCGAGGACGGCGACTTCGTCGTGTTGAGCGGCCTGATCGAGGACAGCTCCAACACCAGCCGCAGCAAGGTCCCGCTGCTGGGCGATCTGCCGCTGATCGGCAATCTGTTCCGCTACGAGAACCGCGACCACTCGAAGACCAACACGATGGTGTTCCTGAAGCCCACCATCATCCGCACCGCATCGACCTCCACTGCCCTGGCGGCCGACCGCTACGACTACATGCAGACGCAGATCGTGAACTCGCGCCAGCCCGATACGCTGATGTTCCGCGACTTCAACGTCGACCCGACGCTGGGAATGCCCGAGCGTGCACCGAAGCAGGCGCCGGCGCCTGCGTCGGCTCCGGTGCAGGCGCCGGCGTCGACCCCCTCACCTGCACCTGCCCCGGCGCCGCAGAGCGCCGCACCCGCCAGCGGCGCTTTCGCCGCCGCCACGCCGACGGCCCCGGGCGATCGCATGCAGCTGCTGCAGGTCACCACGGTCGGCGACGTGGCGCGCGCGCGCGTGATCCAGCGCGAACTGCGCGACGCCGGATTCGATGCCTACTGGGAAAGCGTGAACTCCGACCAGGGCGAGATCGTGCGCGTGCGAGTGGCGGTCGACCGCGGCCGCGAGGATCTGGCGCAGGTGATCACACAGCTGAAAGCGCGCGGTTTCAATCCGGTCCCGGTGGCGCCCTAGGCCATGACCACGGCGCAACGCTTCGTGCCGTACGCGTTCGCGCGCGACAACGCGATCCTGCTGAAGCCCGCCAGCGAGCGCGACGCCGAGGTATGGATTACCGACGCCACGCCGCTCGCCGCGCTGAACGAGGTGATGCGCGTGTTCCCGGGGCGCGTCACGCCGATCGTGGTGCCGCCGCAGCAGCTCGCCGACGCGATCTCGCAGACCTATGCGCAGAGCGAGGGCTCGGCGCAGCAGATCGTCGGCGACATCGAAGGCGAGTTCGACATCACCCGCATGATGCAGGAGGTGCCCGACGTCGAGGACCTGCTCGAGACCGAGGACGACGCCCCGATCATCCGCATGATCAACGCGCTGCTGACGCAGGCGGCGCGCGACGGCGCGAGCGACATCCACATCGAGGCATTCGAGACCTATTCGCTGGTGCGCTTCCGCGTCGACGGCACGCTGCGCGACATCGTGCGGCCGAAGCGCGCGCTGCATGCGGCACTGGTGTCGCGCATCAAGATCATGGCCGCGCTCGACATCGCCGAGAAGCGCCTGCCCCAGGATGGCCGCATCACGCTGCGCGTCGGCGGCCGCGCGGTCGACGTGCGTGTGTCGACGCTGCCGACCGGCCACGGCGAACGGGTGGTGCTGCGACTGCTCGAAAAGGACCTGTCGCGACTGGAACTGACCAAGCTCGGCATGTCGGACCAGACGCTGAAGCAGTTCGACGCGCTGATCCAGCTGCCGCACGGGATCGTCCTCGTCACCGGTCCGACCGGCTCGGGCAAGACAACCACGCTGTACGCAGCGATCCGCCGGCTCGATCACACCACGACCAACATCATGACGGTCGAGGATCCGATCGAATACGACCTCGAAGGCATCGGCCAGACGCAGGTCAACCCGAAGATCGACATGACGTTCGCGCGCGCGCTGCGCGCGATCCTGCGCCAGGATCCGGATGTCGTGATGGTGGGCGAGATCCGCGACCTCGAGACCGCGCAGATCGCGGTCCAGTCGTCGCTGACCGGCCACCTCGTGCTCGCCACCGTGCACACCAACGACGCGGCCTCGTCGGTCACGCGGCTGATCGACATGGGGATCGAACCCTTTCTGCTGTCGTCGTCGCTGCTCGGCGTGCTGGCGCAGCGGCTGGTGCGCAAGCTGTGCCCGCACTGCAAGAAACCGGAGGCCGACCGCAGGACGTTTCGCGCCGTCGGCTGCGATCACTGCGGCTTTTCCGGCTACATCGGCCGCACCGGCATCTACGAACTGCTGACGGTGGACGACGAGATGCGGCTGCTGATTCACAACGGCGCCAATGAAGCCGACATCCGTCGCGTGGCCGAGCGCCGCGACATGACGCCGCTGCGCACCGACGCGATGCGCTGGGTCAGCTCGGGCGAGACGTCGCTCGAGGAAGTGCTGCGCGTGACGCGGGAATGAAGCGTCGGGCGTCGGGCGTCGGGCGGCGGGCGCAAGGCGCCCGCGTCGCGTCCAGCCTGCGCCTGTCACCGCCCGCCGCGGTACGCCCGCGGCCCGACGACTAGATGGCTGCCTTCAAGTACGCCGCCGTCGACGGTAACGGCAAGGAACTGTCGGGACTGCTCGAAGCGGACAGCGCGCGGCTCGCGCGGCAGGTGCTGCGCGGGCGCGGGCTGGTTCCGCTGACGGTCGAGCCGGTGCTGTCGGAGGCGCACCGCGCGGGTGTGTCGCTCGCGCTCGGCCGCCGCCTGTC
>JAKORH010000355.1 GCA_029777935.1 Pseudomonadota bacterium | reverse complement strand
TCGAAGCCCAGCATCAGGCCGGTCTGCGTCTGCGCGCCGTAGGCCGCCAGGAAGCCGGTCTTCGAATAGACGTGGGCAATCTTGATGTCCTTCGCGACCGCGGTGCCGGCCAGCATCGCGCCTGCGACGAGCGGCAGCGCGTAGCGGCCGGCACGCTTCAGAAGCGGGAAAAGCTGCATGGAGTCTCTCCTCGTGGGGGTTCGGGCCCGGTCCGGGGGCCGGGGTCTGGGATCTGGGCATGAGTATCGCAAGGTACGTGCCAGATTCGCGCCCGCGCGGAAGGCTCTGATCCGCAACGGAAAGCGGCTGGCGCCGGGCGGTCCGAATGACTGGAATTCGTACATTCGACCGGACGCGTCTGTCCTTGTTTCGGACACCAGCGTCAACGGCTCACTGCGGTGCCGAATCTCCGGACAATGGCTCACCGTAGCGCGGACGCCACTCTACGCACGGCATCGCACGAGACCGGGAGCACTGCACCTCTGGCCGCAGATCGAGCAGGATGCGCGCGGCGCAATGAGACTCTCGGGCACACATGGCGCGATTCGCGCGCTCTTCGCGGTCGGGGCGGGGCCTTCGGAGGGCCTTCCCCGGAGCGGCCCCTTCGTTCACGCACGCGGCGTCGCCGCGCCGAGCGCGGCGGCCAACCGCTCGAGGTCACCGATCGGCGCCAGGCACTGCGGCCCTCGGCAGACCCAGGCCTGGGCAGCGGTGCCGACCGGCCTGGCCAGCGCCGGCGGCACGCCGGCGACGTCGGCAGGCAGCTGCCCGACCCACGCGCCCGGCAGGTAGTGCCGCGCGAGCGCCGCACGCCATTCCCGCAACGGCTCGTCGGGTCCGGTCAGCACGACGACCGACGGCGGTGACGCGCGCTCGGTCAGCGCGGTCACCAGCGTCGCGAACGCGTGCGGCACCCGCCCGATCTCGGGCGCGAACAACGCGAGCGCACGCTCGGCGGCCCGCAGGTAGCGGACGTCGCCGACCAGATGCCCGAGCCGCTGCAGCTGCAGCGCGGCCACGCCGTTGCCCGAGGCCGTCGCGCCGTCGTGCCCCGACTTGGGCCGCAACACCAGCGCCTCGTGATCGTGGCTGGTGAAAAAGAAGCCGCCGTCGCGCGGGTCTTCGAACTGCGCGAGCAACGCGTCGGCAAGCTCGCGCGCGAAATGCAGATCGTCGGCGCGCAACGGCTCGACCTGCATCAGCTCGAGCACGGCGCCGAGCAGGAACGCGTAGTCGTCCAGATAGGCGTTCAGGTGCGAGCGACCGTCCTTGTGCGTGGCGAGCAGCCGCCCGTGGCGCCACAGCTCGGCGCGCACGAAGTCGAGTGCGCGCCGCGCCGACTGCGCCCACCGCGGTTCGCCGAACACGCGGGCGGCGAACGCCATGCCGTCGATCGCCATCGCGTTCCAGCTCGTCAGCACCTTGTCGTCGCGGCCCGGTCGCACGCGCGTCTCGCGCGCGGCGAACAGCCGGGTCCGTGCGTCGGCGATCAGCGCCGCGGCCTGCTCGGCAGGCAACCCGGCCCGGGCGGCGGCTTCGTCCAGCGGCGCCGCGAGGTGCAGGTGCCACGCACGCCCCTCGAAGTTCGCCGGCTCGTCCATGCCGTATCGCGCGGCGAAGACTGCGAACTGCGCGTCGTCGAGAATCCGCCGCAGCTCGTCGCACTGCCAGACGTAGAAGCGCCCCTCCTCACCTTCGGAGTCGGCGTCGAGGCTGCTGTAGTAGCCCCCGGCCGGCGACTGCATCTCGCGGATCAGCCAGGCCGCGGTCTCCTCGCAGACCTGCCGGAACAGG
>JAKORH010000354.1 GCA_029777935.1 Pseudomonadota bacterium | reverse complement strand
GGCTTCTGCACCGCCTTGAGGATCAGGGTGGGATTGGTGGTCGCGTCGCGCGGCGCGTACGCGCGCATCGTGTTGAAGTCGCCGGTGTCGGCGACCACGGTGGTGTGGAACTTCAGCTGGTCGAGCGCGGACATGGTCGTGCTTCCCGAAGGGGTCGAGCGATCGGGAATTATGAGCCAAGTCACCGACGTGCCCTGCGCGCTGCGGGATAATCGCGGATTTCCGTCCTCCGGAACCCGCTCATGATCTTCGTCACCGGCGGAGCCGGCTTCATCGGCTCGAACTTCATCCTCGACTGGCTGGCCCCCGCCGACGGCGGCGCCCCCGAGCCGGTGCTGAACATCGACCGCCTCACCTACGCCGGCAACCCGGACAACCTGACCTCGGTCGCGCAGCGCCCCGACTACCACTTCGAGCGACTCGACATCTGCGCGCGCGAAACGGTGCTCGCGCTCATGCGCCGCCATCGGCCGCGCGCGATCGTCCACTTCGCGGCAGAAAGCCACGTCGACCGCTCCATCCTCGGTCCGGCGGAGTTCGTGCGCACCAACATCGAGGGCACGTTCTCGCTGCTCGAGGCCGCACGCGCCTACTGGGGCGAGCTCACCGGCGCCGAGCGCGCGGCGTTCCGCTTCCTGCACGTGTCGACGGACGAGGTCTACGGCTCCCTGGGACCGGACGATCCGGCGTTCTCGGAGACCACGCCCTACCAGCCCAACAGTCCGTATTCCGCGTCGAAGGCGGCCTCGGACCATCTCGTGCGCGCGTATCACCACACGTACGGCCTGCCCACGCTCACCACGAACTGCTCGAACAACTACGGTCCTTTCCAGTTCCCCGAAAAGCTCATCCCGCTGATGATCGCCAATGCGCTGGCCGGGCGCCCGCTGCCGGTGTACGGCGACGGCATGAACGTGCGCGACTGGCTGTACGTCGGCGACCACTGCAGCGCGATCCGGCGCGTGCTCGCAGCCGGACGCCTCGGCGAGACCTACAACATCGGCGGCAACAACGAGATGCCCAACATCGAGGTCGTGCGCAGCGTGTGCCGGCTGCTCGACGCGGCCCGTCCCGATCCGGCCGGCCCGCGCGAGCGCCTGATCACCTACGTGACCGACCGGCCGGGCCACGACCGCCGCTACGCGATCGACGCGCGCAAGATCGCGGGCGAG
>JAKORH010000353.1 GCA_029777935.1 Pseudomonadota bacterium | reverse complement strand
CCGCAGCCGGGCTTTCTGGCGACAACCCGAAGGGACGGGCCGCTGAGCAACGGCGGACGCCGTTGCGGGCCCGATCGGGCGTATGGACGCGCGCAGGCGCAAAGCGCCTGCGCAGTGGCTCGCATCGCGTTGTTGCTCGTCGCTTATTTGGATGAACCAAACCGCGCTCCTCGCGCCTAGCGCTGCAAGCCAATTAGGCCCGTCGCACACACGAATTACTCACGGATAGGTTCTTGGCGCTCCGACTCATCGCCGTCGTGCAGGTCGTGCGGCGACATCACGCGCAGGAAGTCGGGTACTGCGGGCGCCTGCGCGGCGGTGAGTTCCTCCGCGCTGGCTTGCTGCACGTCGATCACCTCGACTTCGAACTTCAGCGTGCGTCCCGCCAGCGGGTGATTGCCGTCGAGCACCGCCATGCCTTCGGCGACGTCGGAAACGAGGTAGGTGCGGCCGTCGGGATGGTCGGGCAGCCCTTCAAACCGCATGCCGGGCGCGATGTCGCCGCCGAGCTGCTCAACCGCGACCAGATGCACGCGCTCCGCGTCGAAGTCGCCGAACGCATCCTCGGGTTCGAGCGTCAGCACGGCCCGGTAGCCGGGCTCGCGGCCGTCGAGCGCGAATTCGATGCGCGGGAAGATGTCGCCGGCGCCGTGCAGGTACACGATCGGATCGTCGCTCTCCTCCAGCAACTGCCCCTGCGCGTCGAACATCCGCACGTGCAGGCTCACCAGGCAGCCGTCGACGATCTTCATTCGCTGATCCGCTAATCTCGAAGCGATTATGCGCTTGCCTCCCGTCACGCCGCTGACGCAGCTCGGCCCGCTGTCGGTCGCGGAATTCATGCGCCGCTGCTGGCAGAGGCGGCCGGCGTTGCTGCGTCAGGCGCTGCCGGGGCTGACTTCGCCGCTGTCGCCGCGGCGGCTGATCGCGCTCGCGCGCCGCGACGATGTCGAGTCGCGCCTCGTGACCGCGTTCGGCCGCTGGCGGCTGCGGCACGGGCCGTTTGCCGCGGGCGAACTGCCGCCGCGCTCGCGCTCGCGCTGGACGCTGCTGGTGCAGGGCATGGACCGGCACGACGAAGCCGCGCACGCGCTGCTGGCGCGCTTCCGCTTCGTGCCGGATGCGCGGCTCGACGACGCGATGATGAGCTTCGCCACCGACGGCGGCGGCGTGGGTGCGCACGTCGATTCGTACGACGTGTTTCTCGTGCAGGCGCACGGTCGCCGCCGCTGGCGCATCGGCGGCGGCCGCGATCGCACGCTCGTACCCGGACTGCCGCTCGCCCTGCTCGCGAATTTCGCGCCGACGCGCGAGTGGGTGCTCGAGCCGGGCGACGTGCTGTATCTGCCGCCGGGCGTGCCGCACGAAGGCGTGGCGCTCGGCGAGTGCGTCACGTGTTCGATCGGCTTTCGCGCGCCGCGCTGGCAGGAGCTGGTATCGCCGTGGCACGCGTGGCTGGAGGAATCGGCGCGCGTGCGCGGCACGTACCGCGATCCGGATCTGCGGCCGACGCGCACGCCGGCACGCGTGCCGGCGCCGATGATCGAAGCCGCGCTGCACGCGCTCGCGCGCCGGCCGACCCGGGCGGATGCCGAGGCCACGCTGCTGCGCGCGCTGTCGGAGCCGAAAGCGAACGTCGTGTTCGATCGCCAGCGTCGGCCGCTCACCGAGCGCGCGTTCGCGACGCGCGCTCGTGCCCGCGGCGTCGCACTCGACCCGAGCACGCGGCTGCTGTATTCGGGACGGCGGGCGGCGATCAACGGCGAACTGCTGGACGAGCCGCCGACGCCGATGCTGCGGGCGCTGGCCGACGATCGCGTGATCGCGGGGCGCGCGTCGGCACGGCTGATCGCCGCGCATGGACGCTGGCTGCACCAGTGGTATGTTGACGGCTGGCTGCATCTGCTGACTGCACGATGACCGAAGCCGAGGAACCGCTGCAGCCGCCCGCGCCCGGGGCGGACATGCCGGTGCGCATTCCGATCGGCGCACACGCCGAGCTCGACGCGGCGGTGCTGATGCTGCTCGGCGCCACGCGGCGCGAACTGCGCTGCGCAGCTTCCGACCTGTCCGCCTTTGGACTTGCGAGCCGAACCGTGACCGAACTGCTGCGCGCGTTGCTGCTCGCGGATCGCGCCCACTCGGTGCAATTGCTGGCCGACGATGCAGGCTGGATCGAGGCGCACGCGCCGCGGCTGAAGCTGTTGCAGCGGCAGTTCCCGCACTCGCTCCTGATCCGCGTGGCCGACCGCGACGATGCCGTCGGCGCCGAGCGCGTGATGATCGGCGACGACCGCCACGCGCTCGTGCTGCTCGAGGCGCCGATCGCGCACGGCGAGCTGCAGCTGAACCACCGCGCGTTCGCCCAGCCGCTGCTCGCGGCATTCGTGCGGCGCTGGGATCGCGCCGCGCACAACCTCGCGGTCGCTCCGCTCGGACTGTAGTGGCGCGGCTCGGTGGGTCGGGGCCGCCGGGCGCCTCGCGTATACTTGCCGACCGGGTAAATCATCCTGAATGCGCGGCAACCGGCTGCACGGGCGCCATTCAAGAAAAAGCCTGATCGACTCGTCGCGATCCATCTTTCCAACCGTGAGGTCATACGAATGAACAAAGCACTTCTCGCAGCAACTCTGACGGTGGCAGTACTCGCCGCTTGTGGCAAACAGGCTCCTGCACCTGCTCCCGCCCCCGCTCCCGCGCCTGCGGCGACCCCGGCCCCCGCGCCGGCGCCCGCTCCGGAAATGAAGAAGGAAGAGGCTGCGCCCGCCGCCGCACCCGCTCCCGCTCCGGAAATGAAGAAGGAAGAAGAGAAGAAGTAAAAAGAGCAGGACGCGCGGTTCCGCGCATCGACTCAGGGCCGGGTGACCGGCCCTTTTTCGTTGGCGGGCGCCTCAGGCGTCGAACCAGGGCAGCCCGGCGTCCTGCGCGGCGACGTGCACATCGTCGTCGCCGCAGCCTGCCGCGGCGGCGAGCGCCCGGCGCGCCAGCTCCGGCCGATTGTTGCTGCGGCTCAGGTGCGCCGCGGCGATGAAGCCGAGCCGCGAGCGATCGATGTCGCCGAGCAGTCGCGCCGCCTGGGCGTTCGACAGGTGCCCGCGGTCGCTCGCGATCCTCGTCTTCAGGAACGGCGGGTAATCGCCGTCCCACAGCATCCGCTCATCGTGGTTGCATTCGAGGATCAGCGCATCGAGCCGGTCGAGCGCACGCAACACGGATTCGTCCGGCGCGCCGATGTCGGTCAGCAGGCCGAACCGGCGGGCGCCGTCGGAGAAGACGAATTGCAGCGGCTCGGCCGCGTCGTGCGCGACCGCGACCGGCGTGACGTGCACGCCGCCGATCGCCACCGGTAAGCTCGCTCGCAACGCGCGCACATCGACGCCGTCGCCGCCGATGCGCGCCGCACGCGCGGTGCCGGCAGAGGCGAACACGGCGATGCGGCAGCGGCGCGCGAGTGCCGCCACGCCGGCCACGTGATCGGAGTGCTCGTGCGTGACGACTACGGCGTGCAGTTCATCGAGCGCCAGGCCGGCGCGCGCCAGCCGCTGCGCCAGCGCGCGCGGTCCGAAGCCGTTGTCGACCAGCAGGCGCGTGACCGTCAGGCCATCGTGCGCCTCGACCACCAGCGCGTTGCCCTCGCTGCCGGAGCCGAGACAGCAGAAGCGCAGCACGGCCTCTACTTCATCTGTTCGTTGATCTGGCCGAGGATCTTCTGCGCGGTCGCGCCCGAGTCGGGCTTGCCGTCCTTGTCCAGCACCGTGACCGCGGTCGCGTCGCCGGCCGCAGCGAGCTGAACGCGGAACTGCTGCGGATCGATCTTCGGATCGCGTCCGAAGAGCTTCGAGAAGAAGCCCTGCTTGTCGCGCATCCTGGCCTCGACCTCGGGATCGAGGTAGCGCACGTAGTACGTGCCCTTGGTGCGGTCGCGGTCCTCGACGGTGAAGCCGCCGCGGTCGAGCGCGACTCCGACCCGGCGCCACGCGCGATCGAAAGGTTCGTCGATCTGGACCTGCTGCGCCTTGCCGTCGCTGCCGCGCACGACGCGCGCGATCTCGTGCACGGCAGCGGCCGCGGTCTTCGTCGCGGGGGCGGCGGCTGCGGTCGTCGCCGGCTGCGCCGGCATGAAGCGCAGCAGCAGCCGCTGCAGCATCTCGGCCTCGAGGTCGTGATCGGGCGGGCGCGGCTCCCAGCGCGTCTGGTCGCGCTGCGGGCTGGTGTAGACCTCGGCCATGCCGCGATGGGTGATGTAGATCTCGGCCGTGTTCTTCGCCGTGCGCTCGATGCGCGTGCGGAACTTGTCCTGCTCTCCGGTCGAATAGACCTGGTCGAGCACGCGCCCGATCGTGCGGCGGATGATGTCCTGCGGCAGCTTGGCGCGATTCTCGGCCCACGTGGTTTCGATCACGCCGGCGCCGGCGTCCTCGCGTTCGATCGCCAACCCCACGCTGGGCCAGAATTCCTTGACCACCTCGAAGGCCCGCTCCGGCGTCACGTCGACCGCGAGCCAGCGCTCGGAGCCGTCGCGCTCGATGCGCGCGTTCGGGCCGGTCGGCGCGACCGTCTGCCCGGCCGCCGCCGGCGCGCGCGCCGCGCCGGCGCTGGCGCTCGCGATGCCCGGACGATCCGGCATCGCGTAGCGGTCGTCACGCGGGATCTGCGACAGGTCCGGCGGCACGTCGAGCGACTTGGCCGGCGCCACCGACTGGTATTCGATCTTGTCCGTGGACAGGCCGACGGAACTGCAGCCCGCCAGCGCGACGGCCAGCGCGAGTAGGCCGCAACGCACGGCCTGCGTCATCTTCGACATCCACGATCTCCCGGGAGAATCAGGCGAGGCCCGCTTCCTGCATCGCCGCCGCGACCACCGGCTGGTTCGCGGCCGACAGCGGCACCAGCGGCAGCCGCACTTGCGCGCCGCAGCGGCCGAGCTTCGACAGCGCCCACTTGACCGGCGTCGGATTGCTTTCGACGAACAGCTTCGCATGCAGCGGCAGCAGGCGGTTGTTGAGCGCGCGCGCGGAGGCGAGTTCGCCTGCGAGCGCCGCGCGGCACATCTGGCTCATCAGCTTCGGCGCCACGTTCGCGGTCACCGAGATCACGCCGTGGCCGCCGAGCAGCATCAGCGCCAGCGCGCTGTCGTCGTTGCCGCTGTACAGCGCGAAGCTCTTCGGCAGACGGCGCAGCAGGTCGGCGGCGCGCGCCGCGTCGCCGGTGGCGTCCTTCAGGCCGACGATGCCCGGCACCTGGGCCAGCCGCAACGTCGTGTCATTGGCTAGATCGGCGACCGTGCGCCCCGGCACGTTGTACAGAATGACGGGCAGATCGACGGTTTCGGCCACCTTGCGGAAGTGCTGGTACAAGCCCTCCTGCGTCGGCTTGTTGTAGTACGGCACGACCTGCAGCGTCGCGTCGGCGCCGATCTTCTTCGCGTACTGCGTGAGGTCGATCGCCTCGGCAGTCGAGTTGCCGCCGGTGCCGGCGATCACCGGCACGCGCTGGCGCGCGGTCTCGACCGCGATGCGGATCAGTTCGCAGTGCTCGTCGTGGTCGACGGTCGGCGATTCGCCGGTGGTGCCGACGGCGACGATGCCGTTGGTGCCTTCGGCGATGTGCCATTCAATCAGCCGCCGGTAGGCGTCGTAATCGAGCGCGCCGTCGTCGCGCATCGGGCTGACGATGGCCACCATGCTGCCGGTGATCATAGAGTCTCCAGACCGGATGTCGTCCCGGCGCAGGCCGGGACCCAATTGCAGTCGTCCGAAATTCGGCCCCGGCCCCCGATCAAGTCCGGGACAGGCTCTGCGCCGGGGCGACGACTGGCCCGCATTCTACTTCGCGACTCGTCAACGGTCGGCGTCGAGCCGCAGGAATGCATCGCGCGCGCGCCCCGGCCGCACGGCGGCCAGCCGCTGCACGCGCGCCACGCGCGGCAGACTGACGATGCCTTCCTCGTACGCGAGCACGGTGAGCGCGATGCCGAACACGTCGAGCAGTTCGCGCGGCTTCAGCAGGAACGCCGGATTGCCCGGCCGGCCGTAGCGCTCGTGGCCGACCGCGAACGTCTCGTAGATCAGCAGCCCTCCCTGCGCCAGCGCGTCGGCCAGCACCGGAAACAGCGCCCGATGCAGGTAGTTGGTCACGACGACGGCGTCGAACTGGCGGCCGCGGTACGGCCACGGTCCGTTTTCGATATCGGCGCGGCGGAAGGTCACGCGCGGCGTCTCGGCGAACGCGCTCGCGCAGGCGCCCTCGATGTCGACCGCGTCGACCAGGCAATGCTGCGCGGCGAACAGCCTCGCATGCCGCCCCTGCCCGCACGCCACGTCGAGCACCAGGCTGCCCGGCGGCACCAGTGCGGCGAAGCGCTCGACCCACGGCGACGGATCGGCAAGCGCAGGTGCCGCGCCGCTCGAGGCGGCGCGCGCGGAGACGGGCGCACGGGTGCGCGGGTCGGACATCGTGTCAGGTATAGGCCAGGCCCATGGCCTCACGCACGTCGCGCATCGTCTCCTGCGCCACGGCGCGCGCGCGGTCGCAGCCGTCGGCGACGATCGAACGCAGCAGCGACGGGTCGTCGAGATACGGCTGCGCGCGGGCGCGCCACGGCTCCTGCTCGCGCACCATCGCGTCGATCACCGGCTGCTTGCACTCGAGGCAGCCGATGCCGGCGCTGCGGCAGCCTTTCTGCACCCAGGCCTTGGTCTCCTCGTTCGAGTAGACGAGGTGCAATTGCCACACGGGGCATTTGTCGGGATCACCCGGGTCGGTGCGGCGCACGCGCGCCGGATCGGTCGGCATCGTGCGGATCTTCTGGGCCAGCACCTTCGGGTCCTCGCGCATCAGCACCGCGTTGCCGCCGCTCTTCGACATCTTCTGTCCGTCGAGGCCCGGCAGCTTCGGCGTCTCGGTCAGCAGCGACGCGGGCTCGGTCAGGATGACACGCCGCGCGCCTTCGAGGTAGCCAAACAGCCGTTCTCGATCGCCCATCGACAGGCTCTGCGCGTCGGCCAGCAGCGCGCGCGCGGCCTCGAGCGCATCCTCCTCGCCCTGCTCCTGGTACTTCGCGCGCAGTTCCCGGTACAGCTTGCCGCGCTTGGCGCCGAGCTTCCGGATCGCCGCGTTGGCCTTGTCCTCGAAGCCGGGTTCGCTGCCGAACAGGTGATTGAAGCGGCGCGCGATTTCGCGCGTCATCTCGATGTGGGGCACCTGGTCCTCGCCCACCGGCACCATGTTGGAGCGGTAGATCAGGATGTCGGCCGCCTGCATCAGCGGGTAGCCGAGGAAGCCGTAGGTGGAAAGATCGCGCTCCTTCAGCTTCTCGATCTGGTCCTTGTAGGTCGGCACGCGCTCGAGCCAGCCGAGCGGCGTGGCCATCGCCAGCAGCAGGAACAGTTCCGCGTGCTCCGGCACGCGCGACTGGATGAACACCGTGGCCTTCTGCGGATCGATGCCGGCGGCGAACCAGTCGATCAGCATGTCCCACACGCTGTCCTCGAGGATCTCCGGCGACTCGTAGTGCGTGGTCAGCGCGTGCCAGTCGGCGACGAAGAAGAAGCACGGATGCTCGTCCTGCAGCTTGACCCAGTTCTTGAGCGCGCCATGGTAGTGGCCGATGTGCAGCGCGCCGGTCGGGCGCATGCCGGAGAGGACGCGGTCGATGAACATCAGATAAAGAGCTTGAGGATCGAATTGCCCAGACGCAGGAATGGCTGCACGAAGAAGCCCAGCGTGTTGGTCGCCAGCAGCAGCAGCAGGATCACGAAGCCATACGGCTCGATGCGCGCGACCTGGAACGCCAGCCGGTGCGGCAGCACGCCGACCAGGATGCGCCCGCCGTCGAGCGGCGGCAGCGGCAGCAGGTTCAGCGCCATCAGCATCAGATTGACCTTGATGCCGGCGTCCGCCATCAGGAAGAAGAACGCCTCCTGCAGGCCGGCGAGCGCGAGCACCTTGGCGAACAGCAGCCACAGGATCGCCATCAGCAGGTTCACGCCCGGGCCGGCCGCGGCGACCCACACCATGTCCTGCTTCGGACGGCGCAGCCGGCTGAAATCGACCGGCACGGGCTTCGCCCAGCCGAACATGAAGCCGGTCAGCAGCACCATCACCAGCGGCACGACGACGGTGCCGATCGGATCGATGTGCTTGACCGGATTCAGCGTCACGCGCCCGGCCGCGTACGCGGTCGTGTCGCCGAACATGCGCGCCACGTAGCCGTGCGCGGCTTCGTGCACCGTGATCGCGAACAGGACGGGGATTGCGTAGACCGTGAGGGTCTGGATGAGGCCTTCCATCGCGTGGCAGTCTATCAGCGCAGGCCAAGCGCCTCGACCGGACCGCGCCCACGGCGAATCAGCAGCGCTTCCTTGCCGGTCAGATCAACGATGGTGGTCGACTCGCGCGCGCAGGCGCCGGCGTCGAGCACCAGATCGACTTCGTGGCCGATGCGCTCGATGATCGAGTCTGCGTCGTTCAGCGGCAAGTCGTCGCCGGGCAGCAGCAGCGTGGTCGAGATCAAGGGCTGGCCGAGCACATCGAGCAGCCCGAGCGCGACCGGATGCTCGGGCACGCGGATGCCGATCGTCTTGCGCGACGGATGCGACAGCCGGCGCGGCACTTCGCGCGTCGCTTCGAGGATGAACGTGTACGGCCCGGGCGTGACCTGCTTCAGCAGCCGGTACTGCGCGTTGTCGACCTTGGCGTAGTTGGCGATTTCCGACAGGTCGCGGCACAGCAGCGTCAGGTGATGACGCTCGTCGACGCGGCGGACGCGGCGCAGCCGGTCCGCGGCCGGCTTGTCGTCGAGATGGCACACCAGCGCGTACGACGAATCGGTCGGGAGTGCCGCCACCGCGCCGTGATCGATCAGTTGCGCTGCCTGCCGCAGCAGGCGCACCTGCGGATTGAGCGGATGGATAGCGAACCGCTGCGCCATCGCCGCGGTCAGGCGAAGCGATGCCAGACCGGCACGAGCGCGGAAGGCAGGTGATCGACGCGACCGAGTTCGACGTCACCGTCGTCCGGGCTGTGGAAATCACTGCCGCGCGACGCTTCGAGCCCGAACCATTTCGCATGGTTCGCGAAACGCTTCGCCTCGTGCCTGCCATGGTTGCTGGTGGCGACCTCGATTGCCGCGCCGCCGAGCGCCCGAAACTCCGACAGCAGCGCGTCGAGCCGGGTCTCGTCGAGCCGGTAGCGGCCCGGATGCGCGAGCACCGCGACGCCGCCGGCGTCGCCGATCCAATGCACCGCGTCGGCGAGCGCGGCCCAGCGGTGCGGCACGTAGCCCGGACGGCCCGCGACCAGATAGCGGCGAAACACCTCGCGCGTATCGCCGCAGTGGCCCGTGTGCACCAGCCAGCGCGCGAAGTGCGTGCGCGACAGCAGGTCCGGATTGCCGGCGAGTGCGAGCGCGCCGTCGAACGCGCCGTCGATTCCGGCACGCGCCAACTGCTCGCCCATCTCGCGCCCGCGCTGCAGGCGACCGGCGCGCACGCCTTCGAGCCCGGCGCGCAGCGCCGCGTGCGCCGGATCGATGCCGAGCCCGACGACGTGCACCGTCTCGCCCGCCCAGGTCACCGAGATCTCGACGCCGGCGACGAAGCGCAGTCCGAATTCGAGCGCGGCGGCCTGCGCCTCGGCGACGCCGTCGACCGTGTCGTGATCGGTCAGCGCGAACAGTTCCACGCGGCGTTCGCGCGCGCGCGCCACCAGCGCGCGCGGCGCGAGCGCGCCGTCCGACACGGAGGAATGCGCGTGCAGATCGGCGTTGAGCTGATGCAGTGCCGGCGACATGCCGCCATTGTAGGTGGCGGGCCTGCGAGTCCCGCGCCGGTCACGCCGGCGCCAGAAACCGTTCGATCAGTTCCGCGACCGCGCGCGGCTGGTCGTGATGCAGCATGTGACCGGCGCCGGCCACCGTTGCGCGCTGCAGGTTCGGCACCGCCTGCGCACGGCGATCGATCTCGTCCTGCCCGCCGGCCCACTGGTGTGCGTCGGTTTGCTCGGCCTGCACCCACAGCACCGGGCAGGCGATGCGGGTCCAGCAGGCAGCGATCTCCTCCCAGCGGTACAGCACCGGATTCACGATCTTGTGCGCCGGGTCGCCGGCGATCCGGTAGCGTCCATTCTCGGTCGGCTGCGACCAGTGCGCGGCGAGGAACATCGCCGCTTCCGGCGCCAGCCGCGGGTTGTTCTTTCGCAGCCGCTCGGCCACCTCGCCGAGCGAGCCGTAGTCGCGCAGCGTCGCCGGCTGCTTCAGTTCGTCGATCCACCGCGCGTAGCGGCCGGGCGCCATGTCGGGCGTGGCGCCCCTCAGCCCGAATCCTTCGAGGTTGACGACCGCCGCCGCACGCGCTGGCCGCACGCCCGCGTAGATCAGCGCGACGTTGCCGCCCATGCTGTGGCCGACGATGCGCACCGCCTCGCCGGGCACGAGCGCGTCGAGCAGGAAGTCGAGGTCGGCCACATAGTCGGGAAACCAGTAGCAGTCGGCGCATGTCCGCGCGGTCAGCCCGTAGCCGCGCCAGTCGGGCGCCAGCACGTGCCAGTCGCGCTTCAGTTCGTCGACGACGAACTGGAACGATGCCGACACGTCCATCCAGCCGTGCAGGAACAGCAGCTTCGGCGCGCCGGCGCGGCCCCATTCGCGCACGTGGTAGCGCAGCCGGCGCAGCTCGACGAAGCGGGAACGCGAGGGTTTCATATTGATTTCACGCGCGTCGTTGGAGGATGATCGTCGCCGTCACGATACCAAGCCACGCCCCGCCATGCGCCGCTCGACGCCCGATCAGTATCCCGCGCTGTACGAGAGCTACCGCTGGCACGTGCCGCGCGACTTCAATATCGCCGAGGCATGCGCGCGACGCTGGGCGCCGGAAGCCTCGCGCGTGGCGGTCCACTACGAGGACGAGCGCGGCGCGCGCGCCACCTATACCTACGCCGCGCTGCAGGCCGACGCCAACCGGCTGGCGAACGCGCTCGCCGCGCTCGGGGTGGCGCGCGGCGACCGCGTGGCGATCCTGCTGCCGCAGCGGCCCGAGACCCCGATCGCGCACATCGCGATCTACCAGCTCGGCGCGATCGCGATGCCGCTGTCGATCCTGTTCGGCCCCGAAGCGCTCGAGTACCGGCTGCAAGACAGCGGCGCCGTGGCCGCGATCTGCGACGATGCCGCGCTGGCAGCGCTGGCCACCGCGCGCGCGAACTGCCCGCAGCTCGCGCACGTGATCACGTGCGGCGCGGAAGCCGCCGGCGCGCGGCGCTGGAGCGAACTGCTGGCGCGCGCGTCCGACCGCTTCGAGATGGTGACGACGCGCGCCACCGATCCCGCGCTGCTGATCTACACCAGCGGCACCACCGGTCCGCCGAAGGGCGCGCTGATGCCGCATTCGGCGCTGATCGGCAACCTGCCGGGCTTCGTGTGCTCGCAGGACTGGTTCCCGCGGAAGAACGACGTGTTCTGGTCGCCGGCCGACTGGGCGTGGACCGGCGGGCTGATGGACGCGCTGCTGCCGACGCTGTACTTCGGCTTCCCGATCGTCGGTTTCAACGGCCGCTTCGCCCCCGAGCGCGCGCTCGAGCTGATGCAGCGCTACCGCGTCACCAACACATTCCTGTTTCCGACCGCGCTGAAGATGATGATGCGATCGGACGCGTGGAAGAGCGCGCGCGGGAAACTCGCGCTGCGCGCGATCATGAGCGCCGGCGAATCGGTCGGCACCACCGTGTTCGAGTGGACGCGCGCCGAGCTCGGCATCACGGTCAACGAGATGTTCGGGCAGACCGAGATGAACTATATCGTCGGCAACTCGTGGCAGCGCTGGCCGGCCGTGTCCGGCGCGATGGGGCGGCCTTATCCGGGCCATCGCGTGGCGGTGATCGGCGACGATGGGCGCGAACTGCCGACCGGAGAAACGGGCGAAGTCGCGGTACACCGGCGCGACATCCACGGCCATGCCGATCCGGTGTTCTTCGTCGAATACTGGAAGAACCCCGAGGCGACGCGCAGGAAATTCACCGGCGACCCGGATGATTCGTGGTGCCGCACCGGAGACCTCGCGCACCGCGACGACCGGGGCTACCTGTGGTACCAGGGCCGTGCAGACGACATGTTCAAGGCCGCCGGCTACCGCATCGGTCCGAGCGAGATCGAGAACTGTCTGCTGCAGCACCCGGCCGTCGCCAACGCCGCGGTGGTGCCGAAGCCGGACACGGAGCGCGGCGCGGTCGTCAAGGCCTTTGTCGTACTCGCGCGCGGCGCGAACGGCGATGAGCGGCTGATCGCCGAACTGCAGGCTCACGTGCGCGGCAAGCTCGCGCCTTACGAGTATCCGAAGGAGATCGAGTTCATCGGGGAGTTGCCGATGACGACCACCGGCAAGGTGCAGCGGCGCGTGCTGCGCGAGCTGGAGGCCCGCCGCGCGGCAGGCTGAGCCGACCACGCCGATTCAGATCGCTGCCGCGGGCTTGGCGACGGCCGCGTTCATCGCAGCCTTCATGACTGCCAGGCGCTCACCGGCCGGCGCGTCGAACAGCTTGGTGACTTTCGAGGGCGGCACGTCGCGGTAGCGGCGCCGGTCGGGGCGGTGCGTGATCTCGCGCCAGCCCTGCTCCTGCAGCCAGCTCCACATGTCGTCGGTCAGGCCCGACTGCACGCTGATCCGTATCTCGCCGAGGCAGATCTTGGCGCCCAGGCGCGGCTTCGACCCTCGCGGCCCGCGCGCGCGCTCCTTGCGCACGTTCAGCAGCGTGCGAATTCCGTCGAATAGACCCATGTCGATTCCATGCCAGGCGATACGCGCGCCGCGATGTCGGCGAGCGCACACGACTGTAGCGGTCTACCGCGTCTCGCTCAACGCTCGTCCGCCGCGGGCTGACCAGCGCGCAGTGCCGCCAGTTCTTCGGCGTCGAAGCCCGCCGCGCGCCGCGCTTCGAGATTGAACGGCGGGCGCGCGCGCGGTGCGCCGAAATCACGGCGCACGGCAGCGTCGACCGCGATCGGATCGAGGCCGCGCGCGGTGCACAGGAAGCGGAACCAGCGGTTGCCGAGCGCGACGTGGCCGATCTCGTCGCGCAGGATCACGTCGATCACCGCGGCGGATTCACGGTCGCCGGCGCGGGCGAGCTTCGCCGCCACCTGCGGCGAGGCGTCGAGTCCGCGCGCCTCGAGCACGCGCGGCACCAGTGCCATGCGCGCCAGTGCATCGTGCCGCGTCTTGTGCGCCATCTCCCAAAGCCCGTCGTGCGCGTCGAAGTCGCCGTAGCGGTGGCCGATGGCGGCGAGCCGGCCGCACACCAGTTCGAAGTGCCGCGCTTCCTCGGCAGCGACCCGGATCCAGTCGCGGTAGAACTCCGGCGGCAGATGCGCGAAACGCCACACTGCATCGAGCGCGAGGTTGATCGCGTTGAATTCGATGTGCGCCACCGCGTGCAACAGCGCCGCGCGGCCGGCTCGCGTGCCCATGCCGCGCGCCGGCACCTGTGCCGGTGGCCGCAACGCCGGTTGCGGCGGCCGTCCCGGCAGCGCGGTATCGACCGGCACGCGGAGCCGAGCCCGCGGATCGAGCGCGAACCCGGCCGACGCCAGTTGCATCACCGCGCGCTGTTTGGCCGCAGCGTCGGAAAGCAGCAGCGCGTCGAGCGCGGCGCGGCGCAGTTCGGGAAGCATCGACGTATGGCGACCGGGCGCGCGACGATTCTACGAGGTGGCCACCCGGCGACTGGCGAAGTAGATGCTCGGCAGGATCAGGATCGCACCGACCGCGTGGAACCAGCGCGGCGGCTCCCCGAGCAGAGCCCATGCGAGCAGTGCGGCGTAAAGGGGCGCCACGTACATCATCAGGGCCGTGCGCGCGGCGCCGAGCTCGCGCTGGATCGTCTGGTACGCCAGATACGAGATCAGTCCAGGCAGCAGCCCGGCCAGGAAGATCAGGACGAGACCGCGCCACTCGAGCGCGACGGGCCGCGACAGCAGCTCGTACAGCGCGAACGGCGCGAGCAGGATCAGGCCGCCCGCCGAAATGCAGCACAGCCGGTCGCGCACGTTCAGCCCGCTGGTCCAGCGCTGCAACAGCAGCGAATAGGCGACCCACGACGCGGTGGCCGCGACGATCCACAGGTCACCGGCGACGAAGCGGACCGACAGCAACGCCGCCGGATCGCCGCGCGCGATCACGAACAGCACGCCCGCGAGCGCCATCGCAAGCGCAAGACGCTGCGGATTGGACAGGCGCTCGCCCAGCAGGCGCTGGCTGCCGAGCGCGATGCCGACCGGTGCGGCAGCGTAGATCAGGCCGATGTTGGTCGCGCTCGTCGTGTGGCCGCCGATGTAGACCCATGCGCCGCAGATCCACATGCCGAGGCCGCCCAGGATCAGCGAATGCCGCCATTCGCTGCGCACATGCCGGACGTTGGCACGCAACGAGCGCGCGCTGAGGGCCAGCAGAACGACGAAGACGATCGCCCAGCGCCCGAACGCCAGCAGATGCGGCGGGACGTACGGTCCCGCCGCGCGTGCGATCAGGTAATTGGACGACCAGACCGCCGGCACGAGCCACAGCAGCACCAGCGCGCGCCGCCGGCGCGCGTCGGGCGCATGCAGCCCGTGCCCCGCGGCCGGCTGGCGCGCACGAGTTGCGACCTGTTCATTAGCGATGAACTTCAACCGCCGGACGTCATTCCCGCGAAAGCGGGAATCTAGTGGCTCTCTCGCGCAAGACGCTGGGTCCCCGCTGGAGCCCGCCCTCGACTCCGATCGGGGGCGGGGACGACGGTCGACTGGCATACAGTCTCGCCGCTTGCCGCTGCCGAGCTTCATCGCCAACGAGAAATGCTACGTGTCTAGGCGACCGCCGCTTCGCGGCGCCTCCGCGTCTCGTTGGCGGCCAGTTCACCGCCGACGCGCACTCGCGCCACGTTGACGTGCTCGCCGAGCAGCCGCGCCGCCTTGTCGACGTTGCCGTCGGCGAGCGCTTCGAGCACGGCCGCGTGCTCGCGCCACACCTGCTGCGTCATCTGCGGCCGCCGCAGCACCTCGCTCATCGCGCGCCGCAGGTGCTGCCAGTGAAGCTGCATCGTCTCGACGATCAGCGGATTGCCGCTCGCCTCGTAGATGAAGTTGTGGAAATCGACATCGGCCTGCAGCGTGGCCTTGGCGTCGCCCGCGGCGGCGACCTTGCGGCCGCGCGCGACGATCGCGCGCCCGCGTTCGACCAGTTCCGGCGTCATGCGCCCGATCGCGAGCTTGACGGCCAGCGGCTCGAGCACGGAGCGCACCTGGTAAATCGCCTCGAAGCGCGCCGGGTCGACCGGCGCCACCGCGAGCCCGCGGCGACCGTGATCGATCAGAAAGCCCTGCTGCTTCAGCAGCCCGAGCGCGGTCAGCACCGGCTGCCGCGACACGCCCAGCCGCGCCGCCAGCTCGTCCTGCGTCACACGCTCGCCGGGCGCGAGCGAGCCGTCGCAGATCGCGTCCAGGATGGCGTCGTAGGCCTGTTCGACCAGGGTCTTTCTCGGTTTCAGCGCTCGCATCACGTCGACCCGTGAGTTTGCAGTTGACAGCATGCCAGATGGCTGCCAGACTGAGTATCGTATACGGTATACGCAAAAAGAGCAAGCAAGCCCGAGAGCAACCCCCGCCGACCCAATCAATTCCCGGAGCATCAATTCCCGGAGCAACCCAGACCATGAGCAGCCCCATTCGAGTTCTTCTTGCCAAGGTCGGCCTCGACGGCCATGACCGCGGCGTCAAGGTCGTCGCGCGCACGCTGCGCGACGCCGGCATGGATGTCATCTATTCCGGCCTGCACCGCACGCCGGAGGAAGTCGTCAACACCGCGATTCAGGAGGACGTCGACGTGCTCGGCGTCAGCCTGTTGTCGGGCGTGCAGATGACGGTGTTCCCGAAGATCTTCCGCCTGCTCGCCGAGCGCGACGCCAACGACATCATCGTGGTGGCCGGCGGCGTGATGCCGGACGAGGACGCGGCCGCGATCAGGCAGATGGGCGTGCGTGAAGTCCTGCTGCAGGACACGCCGCCGCAGGTGATCATCGACACGCTGAAGCGCCTGGTCGAGCAACGCGGCGCGCGCTGAGGAACCTCGATGGAATCCTGGTCCTATCCCCCGCGCTACGACGACGACTACCTGCCGCCGGCGGACAGTCGCTACTGGTTTCCGGTGCGCGAGACGATGCCCGCCGCCGAGCGCGAGCGCGCGATCCTCGGACGGCTGCAGGATGTGTGCCGCTACGCATACGAGCAGGCGCCGTTCTATCGCCGCAAGTGGGACGAGGCCGGCTTCCACCCGAGCCAACTGAAGTCGCTCGAGGACTTCGAGACCCGCGTGCCGATCATTCGCAAGACCGATCTGCGCGCGGCGCAGTCGGCGCACCCGCCGTTCGGCGACTACGTCTGCGTGCCGGATACCGAGGTCTTCCACGTTCACGGCACCAGCGGCACCACCGGGCGGCCCACTGCGTTCGCGGTCGGCCGCGACGACTGGCGCGCGATCGCCAACGCGCACGCACGCATCATGTGGGGCATGGGCATGCGGCCCGGCGACATGATCTGCGTGGCCGCGATCTTCAGCCTGTACCTGGGAAGCTGGGGCGCGCTGGCGGGCGCGGAGCGGCTGCGCGCGAGGGCGTTTCCCTTCGGCGCCGGCGCGCCGGGCATGAGCGCGCGGCTGGCGCAATGGCTGCACACGATGAAGCCCGCCGGCTTCTACGGCACGCCGAGCTACGCGATCCACCTGGCCGAGGTCGCGCGCGAGGAGAAGTTGAACCCGCGCGACTTCGAGATCAAGTACATGTTCTTTTCCGGTGAGCCCGGCGCGTCGGTGCCGGGCGTGCGCGACCGCATCGAGGACCTGTACGGCGCGCGCGTGTTCGACTGCGGCTCGATGGCCGAGATGACGCCGTTCATGAACGTCGCCGGCACGGCCGAGACGCACCACGGCATGCTGTGCTGGCAGGACATCGTCTACACCGAGGTGTGCGATCCGTCCGCGTCTCACCCCTTCCTGACGCGCGTGCCGTATGGCCAGCGCGGCACGCCCGTCTATACGCACCTGGAGCGCACCAGCCAGCCGATGATCCGGCTGCTGTCGGGCGACCTGTCGCTGTGGGTCAACGAGGAGAACCCGTGCGGCCGCACCTACCCGCGGCTGCCGCAGGGCGTGTTCGGCCGGATCGACGACATGTTCACGATCCGCGGCGAGAACATCTATCCGAGCGAGATCGACGCGGCGCTGAACCAGATCGCGCACTACGGCGGCGAGCACCGCATCGTGATCACGCGTGAGGCGGCGATGGACGAGCTGCTGTTGCGCGTGGAAGCCGACGAAGCCATGCATCGCGGCGAGGCGGCGCGCGCCGCGTTCCGTGACGAGGTGGCACGCAAGCTGCAGACCGTGCTGGGCATCCGCACCCGGGTCGAAGTGCTGGCGCCGCACGCGCTGCCACGCACCGACTTCAAGGCGCGGCGCGTGATCGACGACCGCGAGGTATTCCGCACGCTGAACGCCGAACTGCAGCAGGCGCGCGGATGAACTACGTCCCTTCCTCGGAGCTGGTCGAGCGCGTCGCGCGCGGCGACGTGCGCGCGGCCGGCCGCCTGATGTCGCGCGCGGAGGCCGGAGCCGAAGAGGCGCGCGCCGCGCTCGCCGCCATCTACCGCCGCGCGGGCAACGCGCACGTGATCGGGCTGACGGGCGTGCCCGGCAGCGGCAAGTCGACGCTGGTGTCGAAGCTCACCGAACGGCTTCGTGCGCGCGGCGAGACGGTCGGCATCGTCGCGGTCGATCCGTCCAGCCCCTACTCGGGCGGCGCGATCCTGGGCGACCGCATCCGGATGAGCGAACTCGCCAACGATCCCGGCGTCTTCATCCGCAGCATGGCCACGCGCGGCGCGACCGGCGGCATGGCGCGCGCGGCGATGGACACGGTCGACATCCTCGACGTTGCCGGCTACTCGACGATCATCATCGAGACCGTCGGCGTCGGCCAGGACGAGGTCGAGATCGCGCACGCCTCCGACACCACGATCGTCGTGTCCGCGCCCGGGCTCGGCGACGAGATCCAGGCGATCAAGGCGGGCATTCTCGAGATCGCCGACATCCACGTCGTTTCGAAATCCGATCGCGCCGACGCCCACCGCACGCTGACGGACCTGAAGCACATGCTGGCGCTCGGCGCGCTGACCAGGGAGAAGCCGCTGTGGCAGATCCCGGTCGTCGGCGTCAGCTCCTACACCGGCCAGGGCGTCGACGATCTGGTCGCGAAGATCGACGCCCATCGCGCAGCCCTGAAGTCCACCGCGCTCGGCGCGCAGCGGCGCGACCGCGTGGCGGCGTTCCGGCTCGCCAAGACCGCGGAAACCGTGCTGTTCGAGCGCTTTCGTGCCGCGGCCGCGACGCTGGCGGTTCCGCTCGCTTCACGGCTGGCGCAGCGCGCCTCCGACCCCTACTCGCTCGCCCGCGAGCTGATCGACGAAACGATACGCAAGGAGTACTCGCATGAAATCGCTCGATGAAGTGTCCGCCGCCCGGTTGCGCGAACAGGAGCGCCGCTGGGAATCGAACGAGGTTTCCGCGTTCCTGAAGAAGCAGGCCGAAAAGCGCGAACAGTTCTTCACCACCGGCGACATTCCGGTCAAGCGCGCCTACACCGCGGCCGACATCGCCGACACGCCGCTCGAGGACATCGGGCTGCCGGGCCAGTACCCGTTCACGCGCGGCCCTTACCCGACGATGTACCGCAGCCGCACCTGGACCATGCGCCAGATCGCAGGCTTCGGCACCGGCGAGGACACCAACAAGCGCTTCAAGTACCTGATCGCCCAGGGTCAGACGGGCATCTCGACCGACTTCGACATGCCGACGCTGATGGGCTACGACTCCGACCATCCGATGAGCGAAGGCGAGGTCGGGCGCGAAGGCGTCGCGATCGACACGCTGGCCGACATGGAGGCGCTGCTCGACGGCATCGATCTCGAGAAGATCTCGGTGTCGCTGACGATCAACCCGACCGCCTGGATCCTGCTCGCGATGTACGTCGCGCTGGCGGAGCAGCGCGGCTGCGACCTCGCCAGGCTGTCCGGCACCGTGCAGGCCGACATCCTGAAGGAGTACATGGCGCAGAAGGAGTACATCTACCCGATCGCGCCGAGCGTGCGCATCTGCCGCGACATCATCAGTTACTCGGCGAAGCATCTGAAGCGCTACAACCCGATCAACATTTCCGGCTACCACATCTCCGAGGCCGGCTCGTCCCCGCTGCAGGAGGCCGCCTTCACGCTGGCCAACCTGATCGTCTACGTCGAGGAGGTGCTGAAGACCGGCATGGCTATCGACGAGTTCGCGCCACGGCTGGCGTTCTTCTTCGTGTCGCAGGGCGACTTCTTCGAGGAGGTCGCCAAGTTCCGTGCGCTGCGCCGCTGCTACGCCAAGATCATGAAGGAGCGCTTCGGCGCGCAGAATCCGGACTCGATGCGGCTGCGCTTCCATTGCCAGACCGCCGCGGCGACGCTGACCAAGCCGCAGTACCAGATCAACATCGTCCGCACGGCGATGCAGGCGTTGTCCGCCGTGCTCGGCGGCGCGCAGTCGCTGCACACCAACGGCTACGACGAGGCGTTCGCGATCCCGACCGAGGACGCGATGCGGATGGCGCTGCGCACGCAGCAGATCCTCGCCGAGGAGACGAACGTCACCAGCGTGGTCGACCCGCTCGGCGGCTCCTGGTTCGTCGAGGCACTGACCACCGACTACGAGCGCCGCATCTTCGCGATCCTGAAGGAAGTCGAGGAGCGCGGCGGCACGATCAAGCTGATCGAGCAGGGCTGGTTCCAGAAGCACATCGCCGCCTTCGCGTACGAAACAGCGCTGCGCAAGCAGTCGGGCGACAAGCCGGTGATCGGCGTCAACCGCTTCGTCGAAGCCGAGGAGCAGCACGACATCGAGATCCACCCGTACGACCCGACCACGGCCGAGCGCCAGGTCGGGCGCACGCAGCGCGTGCGGCGCGAACGCGACAACGCCAGGCTCGCGCGCCTGCTCGACCAACTGGTCGCGGTCGCGAAGGACGACAAGCAGAACATCATGCCGATCACGATCGAGCTGGTGAAATGCGGCGCGACGATGGGCGACATCGTCGAGAAACTGAAGGGCGTGTGGGGGACGTACCGGGAAACGCCGGTGTACTGATCGTCGGGCGTCGGGCGTTGGCGTCGGGCGTCAAACACGGAGTTTTCCATGAATCCACCTCCACTGACGCCGGACTCCGCTGCCAGCGTCATCGCGCGCTTCCTGAAGGCGCACGGCGTGACCACCGTGTTCGCGCTGTGCGGCGGACACATCATGCCGATCTGGATGCGCCTCGACGCCGAGGGCATCCGCATCGTCGACGTGCGCGACGAGCGCGCCGCGGTCTACATGGCGCATGCGTACGGCGAACTCACCGGAACGCTCGGCGTGGCGCTGGTGACGGCCGGCCCCGGCGTGACCAACGCGATGACCGGCATCGCCAACGCGTCTGTCGCGCGTGCGCCGGTGCTGGTGCTGTCAGGCGTGCCGCCGCGCGCGCAGGAGAACCGCGGCGCGCTGCAGGACATGAACCACGTCGATCTGCTGCGCTCGATCACCCGCTACGCGCGTACGGTGCGCGAGCCGGCGCTGGTGCTGCAGGAACTCGACGCGGCGGTCGCGCGCGCACAAGGCGTCGGCGGCGATCCGGGCCCCGTTTACCTCGATTTCCCGACCGACACGCTGCGCGCCGAAGTGCCGCGCGCGGTGCAGTTGCCGGAGCACTTCCGCCCGCATGCGCGCACGGAACTGCCGCCCGATCCAGCCGCGGTCGAAGCGGCGGCCGGATTGCTGTGGAGCGCGAAGCGACCGCTGGTGATCAGCGGCCGCGGCGCGCGCGGCGCCGGCACGGAACTGGTCGCGCTGCTCGATGCGCTCGGCGCACCGTACCTCGATACCGGTGAAAGCCGAGGGCTGGTGCCGGACGATCACCCGTCGGTGGTCGCCGCGATGCGCGGCACCGTGATGGGCGAGGCCGATGTCGTGCTCACGATCGGGCGCCGGCTCGACTTCCAGCTCGGCTACGGCTCGCCGGCCGTGTTCAGCGCTGCGCGCTTCGTTCGGATCGCCGACGCGCCGGGCGAACTTTCCGACAACCGCCGCGGCGAAGCCGAGATCTTCGCCACGCCGCGGCTGGCGCTGGCGGCGCTCGTGCGCGCGGCCGGCCAACGCACGCCTGCGCTCGACCGCGCGTGGGTACAGTCGCTGCGCGCGCGCCACCTCGAGCGCAAAGCTAGGCTGCGCGACTCGATGCGCGCCGCACGCGATGGCGCCGACGGCCGCATGCACCCGAACCGCCTGCTCGCCGCACTCGCCGAGCGGTTGCCGGGCGACGCGGTGATCGTCGCCGACGGCGGCGATTTCCTGTCGTTCGCACGGGTCGGCATCAATGCGACGATCTATCTCGATCCCGGCTCGCTCGGCTGCATCGGCGTGGGCACGCCGTTCGGCATCGGCGCGGCGCTGGCTGCGCCGTCCCGCACGGTGGCGGTGCTGACGGGCGACGGCGCGTTCGGCTTCAACGCGATGGAGATTGACACCGCCGCGCGCCACCGCGTGCCGCTGCTGATCGTGGTCGCCAACAACGGCGCATGGCAGATCGAGGTGCATGATCAGGCACAAACGCACGGCAAGGTCGTGGGAACCCGGCTGCAGCATGCCGATCACGCGCAGATGGCGCGCGCGTTCGGACTGTTCGGCGAGCGCGTCGAGCGCGCGGCCGAGTTGCCGGCCGCGATCGAGCGCGCGCTCGCCGCGGTCGCGGATGGAAAGCCCGCGCTGCTCGACGTGCTGGTCACGGGCGAGGCGGTGTCCGCGGACGCGAAGTCGGGACTGGCCTGGGTGCCCGACCTGCAGCCGCTCGCCGCGTGGGACGAGGCCGAGCGCGCCTGGCGCGGCCGGTAAAATGCGCACATGACGACCGAGATGAATCTGCTTTCCTACGGCGGCGTGGCACCCACGCTCGCCGGTCCGCCGGTGCAGTTCGCGCGCAGCGCGGCCGTGATCGGGCGCGTCACGCTCGGTGCCGACGCCTGGCTCGACGCCCATGCGGTAATCCGCGCCGACGGCCATTACGTGCGCGCCGGCGCCGAGCTGATGCTGGGCACGCGCGCCACCATCCATATTGCGCATGAGGTCTATCCGACGCTGATCGGCAACCGGGTCACCGTCGGCGAGTACGGCGTCGTGCACGCCTGCACCGTCGGCGACGATTGCGTGATCGAAGACGGCGCCGTCGTGCTCGACGGCTGCGTGCTCGAAGCGGGGCTCGTTCTTGCGAGCGGCAGCATCGTGTTCCCGCGCACGACGCTGGCGGGCGGTTACCTGTATTCGGGCCGCCCGGCGAAGCCCGAGCGGCGGCTCGAGGCGGGCGAACTCGCGTCGCGACGCGAACGGCTGCGACAGCGCATCCGCGCGATCGACCGCCCTGCGCTCGCCAGCACGGCACAAGGCGAGTTCGAAGCCGGCGTGTTCATCGCCAACACGGCCGCGCTGCGTGGACGCATCCGCGCGGCGCGCGACGTCGGCATCTACTACGCGTGCGAGCTGGACGCAGGCAGCGGCGAGATCGCGATCGGCGCACGCAGCAACGTGCAGGACAACTCGCTGCTGCGCGCGGGCCGCGGGCACATCGTGATCGGCGCGGATTCGACGATCGGCCACAACGTGCGGCTGGCGGCGTGCAAGATCGGCAACCGCAGCCTGATCGGCATCGGCGCGATCGTGGCCGAAGGCACGGTGGTCGCCGACGACGTGTTCCTCGCCGCCGGCGGCGAAACGACGCCGGGCCAGGTGCTGGAAAGCGGCTTCTGGGTCGGCGCGCCCGCGCGCCGCACGGGCGAGCTGGACGACGCCAAGCGCAAGATCATCGCCGACACGACCCCCACCTATTGCGAGTACGCACGCGAACTGGCGCGCGTGCAGGCCGGCGTCGCGCGCGCCGCCGTGTGAGCGATTCGCTGCTGAAATTCCTGTTCCGGAGCGCGCCGGTGCGCGGCGGCATCGTGCGACTGGACGCGGCGTGGAAGCAGATGATCGCGTTCCACGATTACCCCGCGCCGGTCACGCGCCTGCTCGGCGAGATGACCGCGGCCGGTGCGCTGCTGGCGACCAACATCAAGTTCGCCGGCCGCCTGATCCTGCAGATCCACGGCGACGGGCCGGTCAAGCTGCTGGTGGTCGAGTGCCAGCCCGACGTGGGCCTGCGTGCCACGGCCAAGCTGCGCGCCGACGTTGCGATCGCAGAGGCGGCCGGCCTGCAGGCACTCGTCAATGCGCACGGGCGCGGCCGCTGCGCGATCACGCTCGACCCGCGCGATCCGAAACCCGGCCAGCAGCCGTACCAGGGCGTGGTGCCGCTCGAGGGCGAAACGATCGCGCAGGCGCTGCAGGCGTACATGCGCCGCTCCGAGCAGCTCGACACGCACCTGCAGCTCGCGGCCGACGACGATATCGCCGCCGGGCTGTTGTTGCAGAAGCTGCCGCGCGAAGGCGGCCGCGGCGCGCTCGACGACGACGACGCGTGGAACCGCGCGCTCGCGCTCGCCGGCACGCTGGGAGGCGCGGAACTGCTCGCGCAGCCGCCCGACGCGCTGGCGCACCGCCTGTTCTGGCAGGAACCGCTCGAGGCGTATGCGCCGATCACGCCTCGATTCCAATGCACGTGCTCGCGCGACCGCATCGGGCGCATGTTGTTGTCGCTGGGGCGCGAGGAAGTCGAATCGATCGTCGCCGAGCAAGGCCGCGTCGAAGTCACCTGCGACTTCTGCAATGCCAGGCGCGTGTTCGACGCGATCGACGTGGCACAGCTCTTCAGGACCGGCTCGGCGGCCGAAATCGACGACACGGCGCGCCGGCATTGACACGGGACAAGCGATGAACATGCGATGGCTGCCGCTGGCGGCACTGCTGCTGGCCGGCTGCGCGGCCTTGCCCGACGGCAGCAGGATCGAGCGCCTGCCCGCCGGCGCCGCGGCGAGTGCGCCGAAGCTCACGCCGGAAGAAGCGCAGAAACTCGCGCAACTGAACGCGCAGGTGCTGGCCGAGCAGAATGCCGCGATGGCGCGCGAAGCGCGCGAAGAGGCGTTGCGGCGCGTGCAACAGCAGATGTATTTCGACCTGTACTACCGGCCGGGCTGGTGGAACTGGCACGACCGCTGG
>JAKORH010000352.1 GCA_029777935.1 Pseudomonadota bacterium | reverse complement strand
TCAAATCGACCCTGACGCACGAGCAGGTGCGCAACGAAGCCCTCGCCGCAATGGCGCGGGGCGAACTGCCGATGGGCGAGCGCGGCTATATCTTTAAGGATGAACCGTCTACGCGGACGCGCGCCGAGGTCATCGCCGAGATGCGCGAAGCTGCACGCCTGGGCGTGCTGTGGGCGGGCGAAGCCGGGCCGCCGCCGATCACGGCTGCGCAGCAGGCGCAGATCCGCGCGGCGGGCGAAGCCGCAAGGGGCTCGGTGGAGACCGCACAGAAGCGTTGAGACGTCCTGAGCCCGCGGCCCGCGCGAGTGCCGATGCATGCACGGCAGAACGCGGGCCCGATCGGTCTCATGGCGTGGCCTGAAGCGCTTCCCCGGACGCCGCCGGTGCGCGAATGCAGGCCGCGCGCCGGCGGTGCTTTTTCGCGGGCGACGGACGCATCCACGGTGCAATGTCCCTGCAACGGCAGCCCGTATGCGCAGCGCGGCGCTCGAAGCGGCTGATGCGCGGGAACAGTCATGCCGAACCCGGAGGAGAGATTCCGTATGAGCGAGTTGCCGATCATGATCGACTGTCGCGACGCCCATCGTCTGATCTCGGAGCGCTTGGATCGCGAACTCACGCTGATCGAGCGCATCCAGTTGCGCGTGCATCTGGGGATCTGCCGCATGTGTGGACGCGTGAATTCACAGATGGACCTGCTGCGCACGGCGATCCGGCGACTTTCCGACGACTGACCATGGCCGCGGTCGGCGAGTCAGCGCGCTCAGGCTCGCAGCTTGGGACAAGCGCGCGTACGTCCACCGGCACCATCGCAGGCGGCATGGCCGGCTTCGTCGGGCGCCGGCTGGCGCGTTTTCTCACCCAGCGGCTGGCCGTGGCACCGACCGCGACCAGCCGTCCGGACGCGCTCGCGCGCGCGCTGCAGCCGGGCGACGTGCTGTTGATCGAAGGCGATACGCGCATCAGCGTTGCGATCAAGTACCTGACGCAGTCGACGTGGTCGCACGCGGCGTTGTATGTCGGGCTGCAGCCGCAGCTGCGCCTCGACGACGGCGAAGTCGCCTCGCTGATCGAGGCCGATCTGAACGAGGGCGTGCGCGCGGTGGCCCTGTCGCGCTACGCCGGGTTGCACACCCGGATCTGCCGGCCGGTCGGCCTGGCGCCGGACGATCGACGGCGCCTGATCGAGTTCATGCTGGGTCACCTCGGCCACCGCTACGACCTGAAGAACGTCACCGATCTCGCACGCTACCTGATCCGTACGCCGCCGGTGCCGACGCGCTGGCGGCGCCGGATGATTTCGCTCGGCAGCGGCGATCCGACGCGTGCGATCTGCTCGACGCTGATCGCGCAGGCATTCCAGTCGATCCGCTATCCGATCCTGCCCGAGATCACGCTCGAGAAGCTCGACGATCCGCGCTGTCGCGACTGTTATTTGGAACTCCTGCACGTGCGGCATCACAGCCTGTTCGCGCCGCGCGACTTCGACGTCTCGCCGTACTTCCAGGTGATCAAGCCGACCATCGCGGCCGGCTTCGACTTTCGTCGCCTGAGCTGGGCCGACGCGCCGCTCGAACTTCAAACGGTGCCGAGCTTGCGGCTGTCGAGCGATGCCGGTTGAGTGCGCTCGCGGCATAGCGACGACGCGGGTGCAGTCGACCGATCGCTGCCGCGCCGCGATTGCGGCGCGACGGCGCGCGCAATACTGCGCGATGGACGCTCGCGGATCGGAATACGATGCCGGCACTCGGCCGGAAAGGAGCGATCGATGCCCGCAATGATGCTCGGCGTGCGAGCCTGCGTATTCGATGCGTACGGAACACTGTTCGATTTCGCGTCCGCGGCCGCGCGCTGCGCGGACGAACTTGGCGACAAGGTCGGGCCGCTGACGGCGCTGTGGCGCGACAAGCAACTGCAGTA
The DNA here is from genome assembly GCA_029777935.1 of Pseudomonadota bacterium. The sequence continues at coordinate 803 of JAKORH010000352.1, read as the reverse complement.
CACGTGGCTGCGCGCGCTGCAGGAGCGTCACGCCGACTTCTGGCAGGTCACCGGGGACGCGCTCGACTACGCCCTCGAGACGCTGGAACTGCATTCGCCGGCGCTGCGCGAGCGCCTGATGAATCTTTACCTGAGCCTGGAGGCTTTCGCCGACGTGCCCGAGACGCTGCGCCGGCTGAAGGAGCGGGGAATCATCACCGCGATACTTTCCAACGGCACGCAGCGGATGCTGGCCAGCGCCGTGCAGGCGTCGGGACTGACGCCGCTGATCGATGCCGTTCTTTCGGTCGAAGAGGTTGGCGTCTACAAGCCACATCCAAAGGTCTATCGGCTCGCGGTCGACCGGCTCGGCGTACCCGCAGACGCCATCACCTTCCAGTCGTCGAACGCGTGGGACGCCTACGCGGCATCGTCGTTCGGCATGCGGGTCGTCTGGTGCAACCGCTATCGGCAGCGCCCTGAGCGGCTGCCCGGACGTCCGGACGCCGTCGTGCGGTCGCTGACCGAGTTGCCGGCGCTGCTCGGCTGAAACACCGCCGATCGAAGCTCACTCGACCGCTCGCCGCGCGCACCGTCGGACGCGATCCGGTGCGCGCTCGCATTTTCGGGCCGCGGCCGTCCCGCCTGACGAGGCGTGTCTCTTCAGAAGCGCCGCCCGGCATGCTGGCGGCGCTGGGGGACAGACAGATCGGCGCCGCGCTCGCCCTGATGCACGAAAGCCCGCAGGGGCCGTGGACGCTGGAAGCGCCGGCCCGACGCGTCGGCGCGTCGCGCTCGGCGTTCGTGCTGCGCTTTCTGAATCT
>JAKORH010000351.1 GCA_029777935.1 Pseudomonadota bacterium | reverse complement strand
GACAGGCGGCGGCCGAGCGCGAGCGACACACCCGCGCGGTGCGCCTCCGACAGCACCGGCTCGACCGTCAGCGGAACCAGCCCGCGCCCGCGCAGCACCTGCCGCGCGAGCCGCGCGCTGTCCGCTTCGAGCAGTCCCGACAGTTCCTTGCCGTTACCGTCGACGGCGGCGTACTTGAAGGCAGCCATCTAGTCGTCGGGCGTCGGGCGTACCGCGTCGGGCGTTGACAGGCGCAGGCAGGAAGCGAAGCGGGCGCCTTGCGCCCGACGCCCGACGCCCGACGCCCGTCGCCCGACCGACGCCCTACGCATGAAGTGCCCCTTCTGCCACAACGCCGACACGCAGGTCATCGATTCGCGCGCTTCGGACGAGGGAGCGACGATCCGGCGCCGGCGCAAGTGCCTGAACTGCGAGAAGCGCTTCACGACCTACGAGCGTGTCGAACTGACGATGCCGTCGATCATCAAGCGCGGCGGTGGCCGCGCTGACTATGACCGCGACAAGCTGCGCGCCTCGATGCTGCTGGCGCTGCGCAAGCGGCCGGTACGCCGCGAGGCGGTCGACGACGCGATCGGCCGCATCGAGGACAAGCTGCTGGGGCTCGCGACGCGCGAGGTCAAGAGCGAGAAGCTGGGCGAACTCGTGATGCGGGAGCTGAAGCGGCTGGACAAGGTCGCCTACATCCGCTTTGCCAGCGTGTATCGCAGCTTCGAGGACGTCGACGAGTTCGCCGAGGTCGTGCGGGAAGTCCGCCCGCCGCGCAAACGCCGCGCTGCTGCCGCGCGCGCCTGAAGCCCCCGCGCCATCCCGATCCGGACCGGCCGCCGCGGCCACGGGCCCGCGTCCGAGGGCGGGCCCGGGCTTGAAATCGCGGCCGGGCGCCGTATCTGTTGGACAGAGCCGCCGGTCAGGGCGGCGTTAACCGGACATGACGAGGGAACTATGGCACGGGATCTTTTGGCACGGCGCGAGCCGTTCGGTTCGCTGTTCGACGAGTTCTTCAACGATTTCTTGGGCCGGCCCGGCTTTGCGCTGACGCGCGCGGCCGAGTTGCCGACCGTCACGCGGGCGCGCATGGACGTGATCGACCGGAACGACAAGTACGAGGTCCTGGTCGACCTGCCCGGTGTGAAGAAGGAAGACATCCAGGTCACGATCGCGGGCAACCGCGTGGCGATCGCCGCTGAAACCCGGAGCGAAAAGGAAACGCGCGAAGGCGAGCGGCTGATCCACAGCGAGCGCTACGCGGCGAGCTACGGGCGCAGCTTCGAGTTGCCGACCGAGGTGACCGAGCAGGGCGCCGAGGCGTCGTTCGAGAACGGCGTGCTGCGCCTGGCGCTGCCGAAGAAGGCCGCGGTCACCAGCAGGCGGCTGACCGTCAGCTAGGGAAGCTTCCGCACCGCCCGTATCCCGCGCCCGCGAGGGCGGGGGTACGCGAACCGTACAATCGGTCGCGATGTATTCGCCGACCGATCACGAATTCATGCGGCGCGCGCTGGCGCTGGCGCAGCGCGCGCTCTTTCATGCGACGCCCAACCCGCGCGTCGGCTGTGTGATCGTGCGCGACGGCCGCATCCTGGGCGAAGGCTTCACACAGCCGCCCGGGTCGAATCACGCCGAGATCGAGGCGCTGCTCGACGCGCGCCGCAACGGGCAGGACCTGCACGGCGCGACAGCTTACGTGTCGCTGGAGCCGTGCGCGCACTTCGGACGCACGCCGCCGTGCGCGACCGCGCTGATCGAGGCGCGCGTGGCGCGCGTGATCGCGGCGGTGGAGGATCCGAATCCGCAGGTCGCCGGCCAGGGCCTCGAGATGCTGCGCAGCGCCGGCATCGACGTGCGCTGCGGCCTGCTGCAGTCCGAGGCGATCGAAACGAACATCGGCTTCTTCACGCGCATGAACCGCGGCCGGCCGTGGGTGCGGATGAAGATCGCGGCCAGCCTCGACGGCAAGACCGCGCTCGACAACGGCGTATCGCAGTGGATCACTACGGAAGCCGCGCGCGTCGACGGCCACGCTTGGCGCGCGCGCTCGTGCGCGCTGCTGACCGGCATCGGCACCGTGCAGGTCGACAACCCGCAGTTGAACGTGCGGCTGGTCGACGCGCCGCGCCAGCCGCTGAAGGTGCTGGTCGACAGCAGGCTCGACGTCGATCCGGACGCGCGTCTGTTCGAAGGCGCGCCGACGCTGGTCGCCTGCGCGCGGCGCGGCGCGGACAAGGAGGCGCGCCTGCGCGACCGCGGCGTCGAGTTGATCGAGCTGCCGAACGACAGCGGCAAGGTCGATCTGCCGGCGCTGCTGCGCGAGCTCGGCCGCCGCGGCATCAACGAGCTGCTGGTGGAGGCCGGCTTCAAGCTGAACGGCTCGCTGGTGCGCGCCGGGCTGGTCGATGAGCTGCTGGTGTACCTCGCGCCGCTGCTGATCGGCGAGGCGCAGGGTATGGTCCACCTGCCGGCGCTGTCGGATCTGGCGCAGGCGCAGCGGCTGGCGTTCCGCGAAGTCACGCAGATCGGCGAGGACGTGCGCGTGCTGGCGCGCTGGGGAGGGCACTGATGTTCGCGGGGATCGTGCAGGCGACCGGCCGGATCATCAGCGTCGAAGAACTCGGCTTCGGCCGGCGGCTGGTGATCGAGGCGCCGGACCTCGATCTTTCCGACGTGGCGATCGGCGATTCGATCGCGATCAACGGCGCCTGCATGACGGTCGTCGACAAGAGCGCGCGCACGTTCACGATCGACGTGTCGGCCGAATCGATGTCGAAGACGGCGGGGCTGGATGCACGCGGCGAAGTGAATCTGGAGAAGGCGATGCGGCTCGGCGACCGCATCGACGGTCACCTCGTCAGCGGGCACGTCGACGGCACCGGCGTCGTGCACGCGTTCGAGCCGCACGGCGAGAGCGTGCTGTTCGTCGTCGAGGCGCCGGCGGAGCTGGCGCGCTACTTCGCCTACAAGGGGTCGATCGCGGTCAACGGCGTGTCGCTGACGGTCAACCGCGTCGAGGACATCGCGCGTGCAGGCAAGCCCGCCGGCTGCCACGTATGGATCAACCTGATCCCGCACACGATCGCGGTGACGACGCTGAGGAGTCTCGCGCCCGGCGACCGCGTGAACCTCGAGGTCGACCTGATCGCCCGCTACGTCGAGCGCATGCTCGCCGCAACCGGGATCTCGAACCCTCGCTGAATGCGCATGTCCCGACTGTTCGAACCGCTCGCGCTGCGCGAGCTGACGCTTCCCAACCGCATCATGGTGTCGCCGATGTGCCAGTACTCGGCCGTCGACGGCAGCGCCACTGCCTGGCATCACGCGCACCTCGGGTCGCTGGCGCTGTCCGGCGCGGGGCTGGTCTGCGTGGAGGCCACGGCGGTGACGGCCGAGGGCCGCATCACGCCGGGCTGCCTTGGCCTGTGGTCGGATGCGAACGAGGCCGCGCTCGGCTCCGTCGTGGCGACGATGCGGGCGGCGGCGACGACGACGCGGATCGCGATCCAGCTCGCGCACGCGGGCCGCAAGGGTTCGAGCCGTGCGCCGTGGGACGGCGGCCAGTTGATCCCCGTCGGCGAAGGCGGCTGGCAGCCGGCGGCGCCGTCGCCGCTGCCGCATGCGGAGCACGAGCCGCCGCCACATGCGCTGGCGCGCGAGGAGATCCGGGCGTTGCCGCATGCGTTCGCGCAGTCGGCCGCGCGCGCCGCGCGGCTGGGGTTCGATGCGATCGAAATCCACATGGCGCACGGCTACCTGCTGCACGAGTTCCTGTCGCCGGCTGCCAATCGCCGCAGCGACGAGTACGGCGGCTCGTTCGAGAACCGCGTGCGCCTGCCGCTCGAGGTCTTCAACGCGGTGCGCGCCGCGTTCCCGGCCGAGCGGCCAGTCGGCGTGCGCGTGTCGGCCACCGACTGGCTCGACGGCGAAGAATCGTGGACGCTGCCGCAGACGCTCGAGCTCGCCCGGCGGCTGAAAGGGCTCGGCTGCGACTGGATCGACGTATCCAGCGGCGGCATCTCGCCGCGGCAGAAGATCGCGCTCGGTCCCGGCTACCAGGTGCCGTTCGCCGAAGCAGTCAGGCGCGCCACAGGCATGACCACGATCGCGGTGGGCCTGATCACCGAGCCGGCGCAGGCCGAGGCGATCGTGGGCGAAGGGCGCGCCGACATGGTCGCGCTGGCGCGCGCGATGCTGCTCGATCCGCGCTGGCCGTGGCGCGCCGCGATCGCGCTCGGCGGCAAGGTGGCCGCGCCGCACCAGTACTGGCGCTCGGTGCCGAAGGACGCGCAGCAGGCGTTCGGCCCGATCGTCTTCGGCCAGCGTTAAGCGGCGGGGCGCGGCGTAAAATCGCGCTCCCAGATCGCGGTCACGCCGCAAGGATGCGCCATGCTGTCCGCCGTTCCCGCTACGCCCAGGTCCGCGCTGCCGATCGCGTCGACGGCAGAGATCATCGACGAGATCCGCAAGGGCAACATCGTCGTGCTGATCGACGACGAGGACCGCGAGAACGAGGGCGATCTCGTGTTCGGCGCCGACTTCGTCACGCCGGAGAAGATCAACTTCCTGGCCCGGTTCGGCCGCGGCCTGATCTGCATGCCGGTCACGGCCGAGCACGCGGCGCAACTGAGGCTCGCGCCGATGGCGTCGCAGAACCGCAGCGTGCACGGCACCAACTTCACGGTCGCGATCGAGGCCGCGCACGGCGTGTCGACCGGCATCTCGGCGGCCGACCGCGCGCATACGATCCACGTGGCGTCGCGCCCGAACGCGAAGCCGTCCGACATCGTGCAGCCCGGGCACGTGTTCCCGCTGGTCGCGCAGCCGGGCGGCGTGCTGATGCGCGCCGGGCACACCGAGGCGTGCTGCGATCTGGCGCGGCTGGCGGGCCTGACGCCGGCGGCGGTGCTGTGCGAGATCATGAACGACGACGGCACGATGGCGCGGCTGCCGGACCTGATCCCTTTCGCGCAGAAGCACAATATGAAGCTCGGCACCATCGCCGACCTGATCCACTACCGCGCCGCGACCGAATCGCTGGTCGCGCGCGTCGGCAGCCGCCGCGTGCGCACGCTGGCAGGGGAATTCGAGCTCATTGCGTATCGCGATGCGCCGAGCGCCAACGCGCATGTGGCGCTCGTGCGCGGCACGCCGACGCCGGACACGGAAACGCTGGTGCGCGTGCACGAGCCGGTGTCGGTGCTGGACCTGATCGAAACCGACGTCAGCACGCATTCGTGGCCCGTCGCCCGGGCGCTGACGACGATCGCGCAAGCGGGCTGCGGCGTGGTCGTGCTGCTGAACTGCGGCGAGGACGCCGGGCGGCTGCTGCGCCAGTTCGCCGATCTGGATGATCCGGCTGCGCATGAACCGGCGCAGCGCACGGCGAAGATGGACCTGCGCACGTATGGCGTCGGCGCGCAGATCCTGCGCGATCTGAACGTCGGCAAGATGAAGCTGCTGGCGCGGCCGCGCAAGATGCCGTCGATGACCGGCTTCGGGCTGCAGGTCACCGGCTACCTCGAGGGCTGAGCGTGGCGATCGATTCCATCGCGCCGGATCTGGACGGGTCCGGACTGCGGATCGGGCTGGTACAGGCTCGCTTCAACGACTGGGCGGGCGAGGCGCTCGCCCGGGCGTGCATCGACGAGCTGCAGGCGCTCGGTGTCGACGAGGACGACATCACGCATGTGACCGTCCCCGGCGCGCTCGAGGTGCCGCTCGCGCTGGCGCGGCTGGCCGACGCCGGCGACTTCGACGCACTGATCGCGCTGGGCTGCGTGATCCGCGGCGAGACCTACCACTTCGAGATCGTCGCCAACGAATCGGCGCGCGGCATCGCGCAGGTCGCGCTCGAACGCGGCGTGCCGATCGCCAACGCCATACTGACGACCAACGACGAGGAGCAGGCGCGCGTGCGCGTGGCCGAGAAGGGCCGCGACGCCGCGCGCGTCGCGGTCGAGATGGCCAACCTGCTGTGGGCGCTGGACGAGGGCGGCGACGATGACAGCGCGGCCGATGCCGAATAGCGCGGCCACCGGCGGAGGCCGCGGCGGCCGCAGCGCACGCCGGCGCGCGCGCGAGCTGGCGCTGCAGGGCCTGTACCAGTGGCTGGTCGGCCGCCAGGATCTCGCCGCGATCGACGCCCAGCTCGCGGAGACAGGCGGCTACGACCGCGCCGACGCCGCGCACCTGCGCGAGGTGCTGCACGGCGCGATCGAGTCGGCCCCCGACCTGCGCGCCGAATTTGCCGGTTTCCTCGACCGCGGCGTGGCCGAATTGTCACCGATCGAGCACGCGATCCTGCTGATCGGCACCTACGAGCTGAAGCACCGCGCGGAGATTCCGTTCCGCGTCGTGATCAACGAGGCAGTCGAGCTTGCCAAGAGCTTCGGCGGCACCGAAGGCTTCAAGTACGTCAACGGCGTGCTCGACAAGCTGGCGCCGAAGCTGCGGCCGGGGGAAAGCAGTCGGCAGTAGTCAGTCGGCAGACGGCAGCGCGCCGCCGGCATGCAGAGATCCCGACTGCCGACTCACATGACCGAATTCGAACTGATCGCGCGCTATTTCACGCGCCCGTCGCGCGAGCGGCAGGGGGTCGGGGACGACTGCGCGCTGATCGACGTCGGCGGCCGCACGCTCGCAATCACGTGCGACATGCTGATCGAGCAGCGCCATTTCCTGTCCGCTACCGATCCCGCCGCGCTTGGCCACAAGGCGCTCGCGGTCAACCTGTCCGATCTGGCGGCGGCCGGCGCCACGCCGCGCTGCTTCCTGCTGGCGCTGGCGCTGCCGCGCGCGGACGAGCGCTGGCTCGCGGCGTTCGCCGAGGGACTCTTTGCGCTGGCCGGGCACTTCGGTTGCGAACTGATCGGCGGCGACACCACGCGCGCCCCGGACTGGCGGCAGTCGCCGGGCCCGCTGACGATCTGCATCACCGCGCTTGGTGAAGTGGCACCCGGGCAGGCGCTGTCGCGCGCCGGCGCGCGGCCCGGCGACGACTTGTGGGTGTCGGGCACGCTCGGCGACGCTGCGCTGGCGCTGGCGTTGGCCGACGGCAGCGCTCAGGCCGAGGCGACGGATCGGGACTCGTGCGCGGAGCGGCTGGACCGCCCGATGCCGCGGGTGCGCCTGGGCGAGCGGCTGCGTGGGGTGGCGACGGCGGCGATCGACGTGTCCGACGGCCTGCTCGGCGATCTCGGCCACGTCGCCGAGCGCTCGCGGGTCGGGGCGCGAATCGACTGGCCGGCAATACCGCGTTCGGAGGCGCTGTGCCGCCAGCCGGAACCGATCCAGCGGCGCTGCGCGCTGGCCGGCGGCGACGACTACGAACTCCTGTTCACCGCGCCCCCGGAGCGGCGGGCGCAGGTGCTGGCGGCGGGGCGCGATGCCAGCCTGCGGGTCACCCGGATCGGCGAGATACTGCGGGCTGCGGGCACCGCGGTGCTCGACGCCGACGGCGCGAACATGGAAACTCCGTTCTCGGCGTTCGACCATTTCCGCTCCTGATCGCATCACCCGCCATGGCGACCATGCCCCTGACCGAGGATCACGCGCCGCCGGACGCGCCCGCACAGCGCCCGACGTGGCGCTGGATGTGGTCGCGCCCCTGGTACGTTCTGGCGCTGGCGGGCGGCGCGGGGCTGCCACGGTTCGCGCCGGGTACCTGGGGCACGCTGGCGGCGTGGGCGCTGTTCGCGCTGCTCGATCCGGTGCTGACCGACTTCGCGTGGGCCGGTTTCATCGTGGCCGGCCTGTACTTCGGCGCCTGGGCCGCGCAGCACGCGGGCGAGGCGCTCGGCCAGTCCGACAGCGGCCACGTCGTCATCGACGAGGTCGTCGCCTTCTGGATCGTGCTGCTGCTGCTGCCACGCCATTCGTTCTCGCTGCAGTTGGCAGCATTCGTGCTGTTCCGAGCGTTCGACATCGCCAAGCCGCCGCCGATCCGCCGCCTCGAGGCGCGCTTTCGCAACGGCTTCGGCGTGATGCTCGACGACCTCGTCGCCGCCTTCTACACGCTGCTCGTGATCGCGATCGGCGTGCGGGTGCTCGGATGAGCGACGTGTCCGACTACATCGTCAAGCTGTCGCAGGAACTCGGCGCCCGGTTGCTGGCGCAGCATCTGATGGTCGCCACTGCAGAGTCGTGCACCGCCGGCGGCATCGCCTACGCAGTCACGCAGACGTCCGGGTCGAGCCAGTGGTTCGACCGCGGCTTCGTCACGTACTCGAACGCGTCGAAGCAGAGCGTGCTCGGAGTATCGACCGCGTACCTGCGCGATTTCGGCGCGGTCAGCGAGCCGGTGGCGCGCGCGATGGCGCTGGGCGCGCTGACGCACAGCCAGTCGCAGATCACGGTCGCCGTTACCGGCGTGGCCGGCCCCACCGGCGGCACGCCGGAAAAGCCGGTCGGCATGGTGTGCCTGGCGTGGGCGATCAAGCGCGATCCGTCGAGCGCGCCTTGGGTGCGCACCGAAACCCGCAACTTCACCGGCGACCGCGCCGCGGTGCGCACGCAGGCGATCATCGCGGCGCTGGAGGGGCTGATCGGCCTTTTGAAGCAGCGGCAGGACGTCTGATCGTGGCGGATCTGTTTTCCGGCTTCTCGCTCGAGAAGCGCGTCGCCAACGGCGTGCGCCTGAACGTGCGCCACACGGTCGGGCGCGGCGACCTGCCGCCGCTGCTGCTGCTGCACGGCTTTCCGCAGACACACGCGATGTGGCACAAGGTCGCGCCGGCGCTGGCGCAGCGCTTTGCGCTCGTGGCTCCGGACCTGCGCGGTTACGGTGATTCGGACAAGCCTGCGGGCCCGGCCGACCACTCGGCGTACAGCAAGCGCGCGATGGCGCTCGACGCGATCGAACTGATGCGCGGCTTCGGTTTCGGATCCTTCTTCGTCTGCGCTCACGATCGCGGCGCACGCGTCGCGCATCGCCTCGCGCTCGATCACCCGCAGGCGGTGCGCCGGCTGATGCTGCTCGACATCTCGCCGACGCGGACGATGTACGAGCGCACGTCGATGGAGTTCGCCACCCTGTACTACCACTGGTTCTTCCTGATCCAGCCCGAGCCGCTGCCGGAGAAGCTGATCGGCGCCGACCCGCTGTTCTATCTGCGGCGCAAGATCGGCGCCTGGGGCTCGGGTGCGACCGACTTCTTCGATCCGCGCGCGCTGGCCGAATACGAACGCTGCTTCGCCGATCCGGCCGCGATCCACGCGATGTGCGAGGACTACCGCGCGGCGGCGACGATCGACCTCGCGCACGATCGCGCCGACGGTGAGCGCCGCATCGAGTGTCCGCTGCGCGTGCTGTGGGGAGAAGAGGGTGTCGTGCATCGCCTGTTCACGCCGATCGCGGACTGGCAGGCCAAGGCGCGCGGCACCGTGACCGGACGCGCCACGCCGAGCGGGCACTACATCGCCGAAGAGGTCCCGGGCCTGCTGCTGCAGGACATGCAGGAATTCTTCACGTGAGCGACGCGCCCTTTCATCGCGCGCTGCGGCTCGGGCTGCTCGGCTTTCCGGAGCGCGACGCGGAGGAACTCACGCAGATGGTGCGCGCGATCTGGACGCCGCGCGCGCCGTGGATCGTCTCCAACGAGGCGCCGGTCGATGCGCTGCTGCTTTGGCGTGGCACGCGGGTCGACGACCCCGAAGACGCTGCCGTGCTGCGCGTGAATCTGCATCGTTCCGGGCCGTCGCGGAAAGACGCGGACCGCCGTCTCGATCCGCTGTTCCTGCGCCGGCCGCTGCGCCAGCCGGCGCTGCGGGTCGCGCTCGACGCCGCGTTCGCGCGCATTCAGCGGCTGCAGAAGTAGCGTCGCATTCACTGGACTACCCTCCGCGCTGCGCGCCCGGGGATTCGCCCTTGGGGCGGCCCGGCGGGCTCATGCGCCGCGCGTTGCGACAGCGAGCGGCAGGGTGGCGAAGCCGCCGGCCGGATACACCGCCTTCACCGGCGCCTTGCCCGGCGCCGGCGCAAGGGCGCGTTGCGCCAGCAGCACCTCCGCAACCACGAGCAGTTCGAGCCGCGCCAGCGGCGCGCCGGGGCACACGTGGATGCCCCAACCGTAGAGCAGGTTCTGCGCGGGATCGCGGTCGAGGCGGAAATCATCGGGGTCGCCGAACACCGACTCGTCGCGGTTGGCCGAGGCCCACATCAGCGTGATGCGACCGCCGGCCTCGATCCGGCGGCCGCCGATGTCGACTGCCCGTGTCGCCACGCGGCGATTCGCGATCAGCGGCGGATGGATGCGCAGGATTTCGTCGATCGCCGCGGGCAGCAGCGCCGGCCCGCCGCGCAACCGCTGTTGCAGGTCCGGTCGCTGCGCGAGGTAATGGGCGATGATGCCGACGCCGGCGGCGATCGTTCCCAGCTCGCCCACCGTCCAGTTGCGCAGGATGCTGATCAGCTCTTCGTCGTTCAGCGGCCGGCCGTCGATGCGATCGCGCATAAGGCTCGTGGTGACGTCCTCGGGTGGCGCGGGAGCGTGGCGGCGCGCTTCGAGCTGCGCGCGCACGTGGCCGTCGAACTCGAGCGCGACCGCGGCCAGCGCGGTCCGGTCGCGCGCCAGCGTGGCAGCATGGTGGCCATGGATCCAGCGGCGTAGCGGCTCATGCAGATCGTTTGGCCAGCCGAGGAACGCGCACTGAACCCGCAACGCGAACTCGCTCGCGAAGGCATCCATCAGTTCCACCTCGCCGCGTTCGGGCAAGCGCGCGACCAAGTCCGTTGCGATGGACCGGCACACCGGCTCGAAAGTCCGTATCCGCTGCGGGCCGAAGTACGGCTCGATCAGGCGCCGGTATGCGGTGTGTTCGGGCGGGTCGATGCCGTTCGGGACCGAACGGCGCGCGGAAACCGCGTTGCTGAACGTCGCCGGATCGTTCAGAACGCGCAGCACATCGGCGTGGCGGAACAGCGACCAGTGCAGATGATCGCTCCAGGCGACCGGACAGCGGTGCCGCAACCCGTCGTACGCGGCGATCTGGTCGTCGAACACAGCCGGGGAAAGAAGCTCCCAGTCGGGTCCGGTGGTCATCGGCTCTCTGCGGCTGCGCGGTTGACAGCGGCGCGCAGCGGTTTAAGATACACAACAGATACATCTTTGAGGCTGCGCCCGCCCGCGTCGGAAACTGCGCGCAGCGGAGCAGCAGGCAGGTGCAGGCGTGACACAGCTGATTCAACTGGAAGAGCCCGCGCCGCAGGCGGCAGTGCGGCCCGAACTGGATGCGTTTCTCAGCTTCGGCTTCCGCCCACTGTACCTCGGCGGCGCGGCATGGTCGATCGCGGCGATCGCGATCTGGATCTTCGCGCCGCAGTGGTTGCGGCCGCCGCTGGCGGGCGTGGCCTGGCATGCCCACGAGATGCTGTGGGGTTTCATCGGCACCATCGCGGTCGGATTCCTGATGACGGCCGGCGCCAACTGGACCGGCATCAATCCGCTGCGCGGGCGGCCGCTGGCCGTGGCCTTTGTGCTGTGGCTCGCGGCGCGGATCGGTTTCCTGGCCGGTGGCAACGCGGAATACTTCATCGCGGCCGCGGCCGAGATCGCGTTCTTCGTGCTTGCCGCCGCGGCGATGGCGCGCGTCGTGATCCGGTCGCGCAACCGGCGCAACTACGGAGTGCCGTTGCTGCTGCTCGGACTGGCCGCGAGCGACGCCGCATTCCTGCGCGCGGCTTTCGACGGCGACTACGCGACGCTGATGCAGCGTTTCCAGGCCGGGTTGCTGGTGATGGCGTTGATCGCGATGCTGGTGGCGCGGCGGGTGATTCCGTTCTTCGCGATGCGCGCGGTGCCGGGGCTGCAGATCCCGATGCATGCCCGCAGCGGTCAGGTTCAGCTCGGCGCGGGCGCCGCGGCGGTCGTCGCGCTGCTCGCCGGAGTCCCTTGGCTGCTCGCGCCGGCGCTGGCGCTGGCCGGCGCGATCGCGCTGGTGCAGGTGCTGGCATGGCGCCCGCTCGCGGTGCGGCGCAATCCGCTGCTGTGGATCCTATACATCGGCTACACCGGAATCGGCGCCGGCCTGCTGGTGGCCGCCGCGCAGGCGTCCGGCCTGGAGATCCGCAATGCGGTGCATGTGCACGTGATCGCGCTGGCCGGGTTCTCGGTCCTGATCATCGGCATGATCACCCGCACCGCGCTCGGTCACCTCGGTCGTGCTCTGGCGCTGGATCGCAGCATGGTGGTGAGCTACTGGCTCGTGCTCGCCGCGGTCGCACTGCGGCTCGTCGCGCTCGTGCCGACCGCCGCGAGCCTGCCTGCGTTGCACGCATCGGCGCTGGCGTGGATCGCGGCGTTCGCGCTCTACCTGTGGCGCTTTGCGCCGTGGCTGGTCAGGCCGCGCGCGGACGAGGCGCGCCCGAACATCTCCGTGAGGTCCGCATGACCTTCGTCGTCACCGAAGCCTGCATCAAGTGCAAGTACACCGACTGCGTGGACGTCTGCCCCGTCGATGCGTTTCGCGAAGGCAGGAACATGCTCGTCATCGATCCTGACGAGTGCATCGACTGCGCGGTGTGTGTGCCCGAGTGCCCCGTCAACGCGATCTTCGCCGAGGAGGACGTGCCGGCGGACCAGCGCGACTTCATCGCTACCAACGCCGCCCTGGCGAAGAAGTGGCCGGTGATCGCGCGCATGAAGTCGGCGCCGGCCGACGCCGACCAGTGGGCGCAGGTGAAGGACAAGCGCGAACTGCTCGACCCCGCCCCCAGTCAGGCGCGCGCCGACGAGCCCGAGCGCACGGGCTGAGCGGCTTATCGGGCACGCGGCTCAGCCGCGTGCCCGATGCTCGAGTGCGGGCGCCAGTTCCGCGTGCGCGCGCAGCAGCAGCTCGCGCGTCGCTTCCCAGCCGATGCAGGCGTCGGTGACCGACACGCCGTACCTGAGCTGCGACCGATCGTCGGGAACCGGCTGGTTGCCGGCATTCAGGTGGCTCTCCAGCATCAGGCCGACGATCGAGCGATTGCCTTCCTTGATCTGGTGCACGCAGTCCATGAACACCAGCGGCTGCAGCGACGGGTCCTTCATCGAATTCGCATGCGAGCAGTCGACGACGATGTTGACTGGCAGCTTTGCTTTCGCCAGCGCGGCCTCGGCGAGCCGGACGCTGACCGTGTCGTAATTCGGCCGGCCGCCGCCGCCGCGCAGCACCAGGTGGCCGAGCCGGTTGCCGCGCGTTCGCACGATCGCCGTGCGGCCCGCACCATTGATGCCGAGGAAGCTGTGCGGCGTCTGCGCCGACGTGATCGCGTTGACCGCCACGTCGAGCGCGCCGTCGGTGCCGTTCTTGAAGCCGACCGGCGTGGACAGGCCGCTGGCCATCTCACGGTGCGTCTGCGATTCGGTGGTGCGCGCGCCGATCGCATACCAGCTGATCAGGTCCGCCAGATACTGCGGCGACAGCGGGTCGAGCGCCTCGCTGCCGGTCGGCAATCCTGTCTCGGCGAAGCCGCGCAGCAGCGCGCGCGCCTGCCGCATGCCCTTGCCGATGTGGAACGAATCGTCCATGTCCGGATCGTTGATGAAGCCCTTCCAGCCGGTCGACGTACGCGGCTTCTCGAAGTACACGCGCATCACGAGCAGCAACGTGTCGCGCACCTCGGCGGCGAGTTCGCGCAGTCGTCGCGCATAGTCGAGCGCGGCGGCCGGATCGTGGATCGAACATGGCCCGACGACGACGAACAGGCGCGCGTCCGCGCCGGTCAGGATGCGCTCGAGCTGCGCGCGCCCGGTGCGCACGGTCGCGGCCGCGGCGGCGGTCAGCGGGATCTCGCGCTTGATCTCGTCCGGCGACGGCATGTCGTCGAGGCCGGCGACGTTCAGGTTCTCGACGGTAGGGATGGTGTCGTTCATGGCGCGAACTTTAGCGAATCTGCGCGCGACGCCGGGCGTCTTGCGCTGGCGACGCCCGGCTCTTGACAGTTGTCAAGGCCGGACAAGCGGCGCGGAACGGTGCTGGACCAAGGTTCTCTATGTGGGCGAAGCTGGCGCGCGGGCGCCGGCCACACCCACCCACGAGGAGAGATTCACATGAGCAACACGCTGAAGCTGATGACGCTGGCTGTCGCCGCGGCGCTCGCGATCGCCCCCGCGATCGGCAGTGCGCAGGCCACCGGCGCGCACGAGCATGCCGCGCACGGCAAGCTCGCGCTCGACCACGGCAAGCAGTGGCCGACCGACGAGGCGCTGCGCACCGGCATGACCAACATCCGGAAGCTGATCGAGCCGCAGCTCGGGACGATCCACTCCGGCAGACTCACCGCCGCGCAATACGGCGAGCTGGCGGGCAAGGTCGAAGCCCAGGTCGGATTCATCGTCGCCAACTGCAAGCTCGAGCCGAACGCCGACGCGATGCTGCACCTGGTGGTCGCCGATCTCGCCGGTGGCGCCGACGCCATGGCAGGCAAAGACGCCAAGGTTCGCCCGGCGCAGGGCGCCGTGCAGGTCCTCACCGCGCTGAACGACTACGGCCGCTACTTCAACCATCCCGGCTGGAAGCCGATCAAGGCCGGCCACTGAGCGGAGGAATGCCATGAACTTCGAGATTCCGCTGCCGTTGCGGCAGGAGCACGAGGAGTTGCACCAGCGGCTGCGCAACGCGACGCAGGCCGGCGGCGAAGTCGGCGCGGCGGCCAGCGCGCTGGCTCGGCTGATGCACCCGCACTTCGTCAAGGAGGACGAATTCGCACTGCCGGCGCTCGGCCTGCTGCAACGGCTCGCGCGGGGCGAAGCGACGCCGGACATGACGGGCGTGCTGGCGCTGACCGACCGGCTGGCTGCCGAACTGCCGGAGATGCTCGCCGAGCACGAGGCGATCGTCGCCGCGCTGGCGCGGCTGCAGGATGCGGCCGAGCGCGCCGGACGCGACGACATCGTCGAGTTCGCGCGCGCACTGGCGCTGCACGCGCAGACCGAGGAGCAGGTGATGTATCCGGCCGCGCTGCTGGTCGGGCGCTTCGTGCGCCAGTCGCTGCAGGAGGCGGTGCACTGATGCCGGCAATGTGCGCGCGATCACCGTCGCTGCGCGCGCCTGCGCGCACACTCCCCAGGGTATGAGTTCGGGAATCAGGCAACGGCTTGGCAAGCGCTTCGGGGTGATCGTGCTCGCCGCGGCGCTGTTCGCCGCTTTCGCCTGGGTCGCGCTGACACAGGGGCCGATGGCCCCGCCGCAGGTCGTGCTGGCGCAGGCGCGCGAAGGCGCGGCTGCGCCGCAGGCTTTCGGCATCGGCACCGTCGAGGCGCGCTACGGCTATGCGGTCGGCGCGGTGCAGGCGGGACGGGTGGCGCGCGTGCTGGTCGACCAGGGCGATGCGGTCAGGCGGGGCCAGTTGCTGGCCGAGATCGATCCGGTCGATCTCGACGAGCGTCTGGCGGCCGCGCGCAGCGCGCTCGAGCGGGCGAAACACTCGGCCGACACCGCCGCTGCGCAGCTCGGTGAGGCGCGCGCGCGCCAGCAGATGGCGCAGGCCTCCGCGGATCGGTGGCGCGACCTCGGCCGGCAGGGTTTCGTCAGCAGCGACGCGGTCGACGCCAAGGTCGCCGATGCCGACGCGACGCGCGCGGGTGTCGACGCCGCCGCCTCGGCGCTGGCGGCGGCGAAGCAGGAGATCGTGCGCGGCGGCGCCGACATCGCCGCGATCGAAAAGCAGCGCGCGAACCTGAGACTGGTCAGTCCTGCCGACGGCATCGTCACCGCGCGCGAGGCGGAACCCGGCAACACGGTCGTTGCCGGGCAGGCGATCATTCGCGTGATCGATCCGTCGAGCGTGTGGGTGCGCGTGCGGATCGATCAGGGCAAGGCGGCCGGCATCGCGCCGGGCCAGAGCGCCCGCATCGAGCTGCGCTCGCGCCGGCACGAGGCGCTGCCGGGCAAGGTGGTGCGGATCGAGCTGCAGTCGGATCCGGTCACGGAGGAAAGGCTGGTCGACGTCGCGTTCGAGCGGACGCCAGGCGGCTGGTCGATCGGCGAACTGGCTGAAGTGACGATCGAACTGCCGAAGGTCGATGTGGGGCTGTTCGTGCCGTCGCAGGCGGTGCACCGGATCGGCGGGCAGACGGGCGTGTGGCGCATCGACGGCGGCCGCGCGCGCTTCGTCGCCGTGAAGGCCGGCGCGAGCACGCTCGACGGCGCGACGCAGATTCTCGACGGCCTCGCCGCCGGCGATCCGGTGGTCGCCTACAGCCAGAAGCCGCTCGCACCCGACATGCGCGTGCGCGCCGTGACGCGGCTGGCCAGCGCCCGATGATCAATCTCGCCGGCCGCGACATCCTGCACCATTGGGGGCGCTACGCGTTCACCGGCGTGGGGCTGGGCCTGCTGATCGGCGTCACGCTGTCGATGGCGGGCATCTACCGCGGCCTGATCGACGACGGGCAGGCGCTTCTGAACGGCAGCGGCACCGACATCTGGGTGGTGCAGAAGGACACGCTCGGCCCGTACGCGGAGCCGTCGAACCTGCGCGACGACGTGGTGCGCGACATCCTGGGACTCACGGGCGTGCGCGCCGCTGCCAACGCGACGTACCTGACGATGCAGATCGAGCACCAGGGCCGCGACGTGCGCGTGATGGTCGCAGGTTTCGAGCCGGGCCAACCCGGCGAACCGCAGCCGCTGATCGCAGGGCGGTCCGTCGCGCGCAGCCATTACGAGGCGGTCGCCGACGTGAAGAGCGGATTCCGTGTCGGCGATACCGTGCGCATCCACCGCCACGACTACACGGTGGTCGGGCTGACCACGCGCATGGTGTCGTCGGCCGGCGATCCGATGCTGTTCATCCCGCTGCAGGACGCACAGGAGGCGCAGTTCCTGAAGGACAACGACGCGATTCGCAACGAGCGCAACCGCGTAGCCGTGAATCCGGCGTTCAATCGCCCGGGCGTGCCGGGGCTGCTCGAAGCAGTGCAGGCGAGCCAGACCGGCAGCCGCTCGGTGAACGCGATCCTGGTGCGCGTGGCCGACAAGTCCAGCGTCGACGCGGTAGCCGGCGAGATCAGGCGCTGGAAACGGCTTACCGCCTATACGCGCGTGGACATGGAGCAGATCCTGGTGGCGAAGATGATCGCCACCAACGCGCGCCAGATCGCCACGTTTCTCGTGATCCTCGCGATCGTCAGCGCGGCGATCGTCTCGTTCATCATCTACACGATGACACTGGGAAAGATCAAGGAGATCGCGGTGCTGAAGCTGATCGGCACGACGAACACGAGGATCGCGGCGATGATCCTGCAGGAGGCGCTCGGACTGGGGCTGATCGGCTTCATGGCCGGCCGCGTGGTGGCCACGCTGTGGGCTCCGTACTTTCCGAAGTACGTGCTGCTGATGCCGGGCGACACCGTCAGCGCGTTCCTTGCTGTGATGGCGATCTGCGCGCTCGCCAGCCTGCTCGCGATCCGCACCGCGCTCGCGGTCGATCCGGCCGAGGCCATCGGGGGCTGACGATGGCCGAGGTCCCCGCGATCCGCGTCGAAGGGCTGACCAAGACCTACGGCAGCGGTGCCGCCGCGGTGCACGCGCTGAAGGGCGTCGACATGACGATCCGGCCAGGCGAAGTCGTCGGCCTGATCGGGCCGAGCGGCTCGGGCAAGAGCACGCTGCTGAAGTGCCTCGGCGCGGTGATCGATCCGACCTCGGGCCGCATCGAGCTCGGCGGCGAGACCGTGTTCGAGGACGAGTGGAAGATCCGCGACCTGCGCACGCTGCGGCGCGACCGCATCGGCTTCATCTTCCAGGCGCCGTACCTGATCCCGTTCCTCGACGCCACCGACAACGTCGCGCTGCTGCCGATGCTGGCGGGGCGCTCGAATCCGGACGCGCGCAGCCGGGCGGTCGAACTGCTGGTCGACCTCGACGTCGCGCACCGCGCCGGCGCGCGCGTGTCGGAGCTGTCGGGCGGCGAGCAGCAGCGGATCGCGATCGCGCGCGCGCTCGCCAACGCGCCGCCGATCATCCTCGCCGACGAGCCGACCGCGCCGCTCGACAGCGATCG
>JAKORH010000350.1 GCA_029777935.1 Pseudomonadota bacterium | reverse complement strand
GAGGAAGAAGAGCGGTTCGGCGCCCTGCACCAGCACGTCGTTGACGCTCATCGCGACGAGATCGATGCCGACCGTGTCATGGCGCTTGAGGTCAAAGGCCAGCTTCAATTTGGTCCCCACGCCGTCGGTCCCGGAAACGAGCACCGGCTCGCGATAGCGCTTGGGCACCTCGAACAGCGCGCCGAAGCCGCCGAGTCCGCTCAGCACGCCCTCGCGCAGCGTCTTCTTGGCGAACGGCTTGATGCGCTCGACGAGTTCGTCGCCGGCATCGATGTCGACGCCGGAATCACGATAGGAAAGGGCTTCTTTCGATGGCTGAGTCATGTGTTTATGGTCCCGAACGAGGCTTGCAAAGTCGCCGTAGTGGTAAAATCTGCGGCTTCATTCGCAAAAGTCGGAATTTTATCCGAATTAGCCTGAGTTAGCCGTCTCAAGTGCCGCCGGCACGCTGCCCGCGCGACTCCCTTACATGCGCCAACTGCTCCTCGACCTCCTGCCGGAAACCCCGCCCAGCCTCGACAACTTCGTTGCCGGATGCAACGGGGAGGCGCTCGCCGGTCTCACGAACTGGCTGTCGCCGGACAATCGTGAAGCGTCGCTGCTGCTCTGGGGCGAAGGCGGCGCCGGCAAGACGCACCTCTTGCAAGCGAGCGGTGCCGCCTACCACGATGCGCTCGCCGATCCGGATATCGCCGCGATCGAAGCCGAACTGCTCGCCGACAATCCCGGCAAACCGCGTTTTCACGCGGTAGACAACGTTGAGGCGCTCAGCGCATCCGGGCAGATCGTGCTGTTCAACCTGTACAACCGGATACGCGCCGCCGCCGGCCGCCTGCTCACCGCCGCGTTCTTGCCGCCCGTACAGCTCGACCTGCGCGAGGACTTGCGCACGCGCCTCGGCCAGGGACTGATCTACCGCATCCATGCGCTGACCGACGACCAGATGCTCGACGCGCTGCGCGCCTACGCCGCCGCGCGCCGCCTGCGCCTGCCGCCCGAATCGTTCGACTACCTGTTCGCGCGCGCGCCGCGCGACATGCGCAGCCTGATGGACCTGCTCGGCGCGCTCGACCGTTATTCGCTCGAACATAAGCGCGCCATCACGCTGCCGCTGCTGCGCGAGGTGCTGATGACGCCGGCCGAACTCCAATCTTCCTGAAGGACAAT
>JAKORH010000349.1 GCA_029777935.1 Pseudomonadota bacterium | reverse complement strand
TCGGCTGGCCCCCTCGTGCTCCCCCAGCCAGCAACGAACGGTCCGCGACTCGGTACATTGCGCGCCGCTCCGTCTCAGCCGCCGCAGCCGCCGAGCGTGACCTTGACTTCCTTGGTGGCGACGAAGAACTTGTCGCCTGCCCTGACCACCGCGTGCACGTTGGAGGTCTGACCCATCTTGATGCGTGTGGTGACGTTCGGTTCGGTGCCGGACGGAATGTTGAAGCCCGCCGCCAGCGTGTTCGGGTTCTTCTCGACCATGATGTAGACCGCCTGCGTGTTCGGGATCTTGCTCGCCACGCCGATCGGCACCACCGCGCCGTTCTCGGCGATGTCGGGTGCGGTGATCGCGATGTCCGCGCTCGACGCCGCGCCGGCGCCGCCGAGCGCCTTGATCGTGTCGTTCAGGCTCTTGGTCTCGAATGCGGCCTTGTTCCACGCCGCCTGCTGCGCCAGCGCCTCGTCGACCGACAACAGTCCGAGCGCCGCCAGCGCGCCGAAGACGCCGGTGAGTCTGATGAATTCACGCCTCGATTCGCTCATGCGGTCGTCTCCCTTATCCGTGTGCGATCCGTCCGCGGTCGGCGCATGTTACGCAGGCCGCGGCAGCGGTCACTCCTTCCAGTGGGGTACAGGTTTGTCCGGATGGTCCCGACCGCTCGCGAATCGTACCGGCGATGCGGCCGCCTCCTGCCATTCCGCTGCGGCCATCCCCTAACCTGCAAACGTTAGATAAACAGGCTGATGTCGGAGTCGCCGGCAAAGCCGAGGAACATCGCCGCGCCGCCGAACTGCGTCTGCGGGATAAAGTCGTCCTTGCTGAACTCGAACAGGTCGACCGTCATCTGGCAGCCGATGAACTTCACGTCGGTCTCGATGCAGACGTTGCGCAGGTCTTCCAGCGAGGCCACGCCCTTCGCCTTCATCTTGTTCTTCATCATCATCGTGGCCATCGACTCCATGCCGGGCAGCCCCTGCACCAGCACCGGCATCGGCACCGGCATCGGCATCGCCGGATTGGCGAGCGGACTGATCTTGATGTGCGAGATGTCCTTGCGCAGAAGCTGCAGGCCGTAGAAGGTGAAGAAAATCTGCACCTCGTAGCCGAGCGACGCCGCGGTCGAGGCCAGGATGAAGGGAGGGTACGCCCAGTCCAGCGTGCCCTTGGTGGCGATCAAAGCCATTTTCTTCTGCGTCATTGCGACCCCTGGATATGAAAAGGTTGCGCGCAGCCGCCGCGGCCACGCGCGTGCTACGCGATGAGATGCCGCGCGATCAGCGCCGCTTCAGGTAGAAGACGTACGTGCCGCCGTCCTGCGACGACGCCAGCAGTTCGTTGCCGGTCTGTTCGGAGAAGGCCTTCATGTCGGCCACCGAACCCGAATCGGTCGCCACCACGCGCAGCACCTGGCCGGACGTGAGTTCGTTCAGCGCCTTGCGCGTCTTCACGATCGGCAGCGGACAGGCCAGTCCGCGCGCGTCCAGTTCCTTGTCGTGATTCATGCCGCATCTCCCCGTGGCAGACGTACCGTGCCATGCAAGCCAGCACAGCGTACTCGCAGTTTAGCGACTAAGCTGCGGCGACAAGAGGGGTTTCGCCCTGCTGCGAAGGCGTGGCAACGGCTACCCGCATGGGTGATTCTTGCGCCCCGCCCCCGCTCGCAGAATCGGGCGCGTCAGCACGGTCGAGGAACTTTCCGTTGCGGCAATCCCGGGGCGCGCGAGTGCCGATCCCGATCCGCGCCGAACCCGTCGAAAGCGCGTGCGCGGGCGCCGAGCCGTTCGCGCTGATGGTGCTCGGAGATTCGATGGCGCCGGAGTTCAACGAAGGCGACGTGGTGGTGATCGAACCCGAGGGCCACGCGACCGACGGCGCCTACGTGCTGGCGCTCGCGAATGCCGAATGGATCTTCCGCCGGCTGCAGCGGCACGGCGACGGCTGGCGCCTGGCGGCGCTGAATCCGGAGTACCCGCCGATCGACCTGCCCGACCTCGGCGCGGTGCGCGGCGTGATCATCCAGAAGAACCGTCCCGGACGCCGGCGCGAAACCAGGCGCTACGTCGAGTGAGCCGCGCCGTCGCGACGGACCACGGCGAACTCGGGCCACTGGTCGACGCGGTCCAGCGCAACTGCGATCGGGCCGATGCACTGCACGCGCGCGAGAAGTCGCTGTGCACCTACCTGCTCGGCATGCGCGAGTACTTTCGCTGGGCCGAGCAATTGCCGCTCGAGGCCGCCCCCGAAAGGCAGAGGCTGAGCCGCTTCATCGCCGCGCGCGAACAGGCGTGGGACACGCTGCGCGAGCGCGGCGACGCGCAGTTCGAGCCGCTGCCGCTTGCAGCCCCGCTCGACCCGTTCGACGAAGCCGCGGCCAACCGCGAGCTGGCCGCGCACAATCTCGTGTACGGCGCGGGCATCGGGCTCTTCGGCGCGCCGCTGTTCTTCCTCGCCGAGCGCGCCGACGAGCAGATGCGCGACGGCGCGCGCGTGTTGATCGCGGATCGCGAACTGGCGCGCGGCGTGGTCGCGGCTCCGGCCGCCAGCCGCGCCGGCACCGTGCTGATCCGCCTCGACGCGCTGCGCCGCTGGCTGTGGAGCCGCGCCGAGGCCGCGCAGCGAAGCGGCGAGCGCACCTTCGCCGCCGCGCTCGATGCCTACGGCCCCGAGCCGTCGGGTGCGGTCGAGCGGATGGCGCGCGGCGAAGCCGAGACGCTGGTGCTGCACGAACTTGGCGAGCTGCGCGCGGGCGACCTGCTGGGCCCCGAGTGGGAAGAAATGCTCGCGCATCTCGAGGACCGGCGCGCGGAGCTGACGCTGCGCGCGCTGCGCGATCTGCTGGCCGATTGCCTGATTACGCTGCCGCAACTCACCGCGCGAGATGCGCGCGCCTCGCTGCTGTTCTGGTTCGCGACCTTCGACGGGCTGCGGCGCGCGCTGGCACCTGCTCTCGCCGCCTGTTGCGAGGCGGGGCGCATCGATGTGGCCGCGCTCGAGCACGCGGTCGGGGAAACGCGCGCGCAAGTGCAGGACCTCGCGCTCCGATTGCGCCAGCAGTGGCGCGATGGCGGTGCGCCCGCCGTCGTTGCCGCCACGCACACGCTGGCCGGACAGCATTGATTGAGGATTGAGGATTGAGAATTGCGAGTAAAGCGCAGCCGGCAGTGAGCAACGGTTCACGATCGCGACGTCGCCCCGGCGCAGGCCGGGGCCCAAGTTGCAGCGTTGAAAATTGGGCCCCGGCCTGCGCCGGGGTGACAGCGTGTCAAGCCAGCGGCGCGCCGAACCAGTCGAGCTTGTCGCGCAGCTTGACCACGTCGCCGACGATCACCAGCGTCGGCGGATGCAGGCCGGCCTCCTCGACCCGCTGCGGCAACTCGTCCAGCGTGGCGGTGACCACGCGCTGCTGCGGCAGCGTGGCCTGCTGCACGACTGCGGCCGGCATGTCGCGCGGCATGCCGTGCGCGATCAGTTCGTCGGCGAGCTTGCGCAGCCCGAGCAGGCCCATGTAGACGACGACCGTCTGCCGCGGCCGCGCCAGACCGTGCCAGTCGAGGTTCATCGTGCCGTCCTTCAGGTGGCCCGTGACCAGCACGCACGACTGCGCGTAGTCGCGATGGGTCAGCGGAATGCCCGCATAGGCCGCCACACCGCACGCGGCGGTGACGCCCGGAACGACCTGGAAGCGGATGCCACTGGCGGCGAGCGTCTCGATCTCCTCGCCGCCGCGGCCGAACACGTACGGATCGCCGCCCTTCAGCCGCAGCACCCGCTTGCCCTGTCGCGCGAGCTCGACCATCAGCTCGTTGATGTGCTCCTGGCGCATCGCATGGTTGGAACGCTGCTTGCCGACGTAGATCCGCTGCGCATCACGCCGCGTCAGGTCGAGGATCTGCGGCGACACCAGATGATCGTGCAGCACCACGTCGGCCTGCTGCATCAGGCGCAGCGCGGCGAAGGTCAGCAGCTCGGGATTGCCGGGACCGGCGCCGACCAGATACACCTCGCCGGCGGCAGGCGGAGACGCCGCCTCGTCTTCGAGCGCGCGCGCGAGCGCCTGCTCGGCCTGCGCCGCGCGGCCGGAGAACACGAGCTCTGCGATCGGCCCCTGCAGCACCTTCTCCCAGAACGGCCGGCGCGCCGGCAGCGGCAGCCGCTCCTTGACCCGCGGGCGGAAGCGCTGCGCCAGCGACGCGAGCTGGCCGTACGCCGCGGGAATGACGGCCTCGAGCTTCGCGCGCAGCAGCCGCGCCAGCACGGGCGACGCGCCGCCCGTGGACACCGCGATCTGCACCGGCGCGCGATCGACGATCGCCGGCAGGATGAACGAGCACAGCTCGGGATCGTCGACCACGTTGACCGGAACGCGGCGCGCCTGCGCGATGCGCGACACCTCGGCATTGACAGCGCGATCGTCGGTGGCAGCGATCGCGAGCGCCACGTCGGCCAGCGCCTCGGCGCCGAAGATCTCCGGTCGATGCGCGATGCGCCGCTGCGCGACCAGTTCCGCCAGCGCCTCGCACAGCGCAGGTGCCGTCACCGTCACCCGCGCACCCGCGTCGAGCAGCAGCGCGACCTTGCGCGCCGCGACTTCGCCGCCGCCGATCACCGCGCATGGCTGATCGGCGAGCTTGAGAAAGATCGGCAACGTATTCATGTCACCAATAGGCGAAAACGCGCCCGCCTTCGACCTTCGACTTCCAGCGCGCGAGCGGCGCATCGCCCTTGTCGATGCACGCGCCGGTCGTGATGTCGAACGCCCACGCATGTTTGGGACACGTCAGCCGCGTTCCCTGCAGTGCCAGATGCGGGATGTCGGTGGTCTGGTGCGGGCAGCGGCTGTCGTAGACGCGGAATTCCCCGGCGCCGCGATAGACGAACAGGCCCCGGCCGTCGCAGTCGACGCGCTCGGCCGCGCCCACGGCGAGCGCGTCGGCCGCCATCACGTCATGCCACGCGCCGGGCAGTCCCATCGCGGCGGGCTGAAACGCGGGCAGGTCCATGTCAAGGATGACGTCGACCGCCCACACGATCTTCGCCAGCCCGAGCGCCGGAAACGCCATCAGCAGCGCGTCGAGCACCTCGGCCGGCGTGCAGCCCTCGCGCAGCGCCCGCGACAGGTATTGACGGAAGCCGCGGTCAGTCTGCGCGTGCACCTTGGTGATCACCGAGATCAGGTTGCGCGTCTTCGGGTCGAGATGCTTGCCGGCCTCCTTCATGAACTTGAAGTAATGGCCCATCGCGTCGGGCCGCGCCTTGATGAGGAACTCGAGTGCGTCGCTCATGCGGAGACTCTACCTTCGACCGTCAAGGCGTCGTCCCCGCGAAAGCGGGGACCCAGCGTCGTTCGAGACCAAGCCACTGGATTCCCGCTTCCGCGGGAATGACACCTCGTGAAGCCGTGCCTCATCCCGTCACCAGCCCGTGTATCCGCCCCGGCAGCGCGCCGGCACCGCGCAGGCCCTCGAGCACCGGCTCGACGAACTCGACGGGCCCGGCGGCGTACACGTCGCACTGCGCGAGGTCGCGTTTCGAGGCGACGACGGCCTCGATCGCCGGCCACGCGCCCGCGCTCGCGGAAGCGTCCGTCAGCAGCCGGAACGCGAACTGGTCGAACGCCGCCGCCCATGCGCGGCACTGATTGCCGAGATAGTGGCTGTCGCCGCGCGTGGCCAGCCACGTGAGATCGAACGCTTCGGTGCTCTCGCCGGCGAGCGCGTGCTCGATCAGGCTCTTGATCGGCGCGAAGCCCGTGTCGCACGCCACCAGCACCAGCGGCCGCGTGCTGTCGGCGTCGAGCACGAAATCGCCGCTCGGCCCGCGCACGCTGATCGCCGTGCCGGGCCGGATGCGCCCGTCGAACAGCAGCCGCGCCAGCGGCGCCTCGGCGTCGCGCGCGACGTGGAAATGCAGGTTGCGCTCGTCGCACGGACAGCTCGCAAGCGGCAGCGTCTGCGTCAGGTCGCCCTCTTCGCTCGGCAGCCCGAGCGTGACCGACTGGCCGGCGAGGAAGCGCAGCCGGTTGCTGCGCGGCGTCTGCAGGTGCAGCAGCAGCGTGTCGGACGCCAGCGGCTCGATCGCCCGCACGGTGGCGACCAGCTCCTGCGCCGGGATGTCGGCCGGCCCGCGCGCTTCGAGCGTCTCCACCACCACGTCGCTGACCGCCGTGCACGCGCACAGCAGCGCGATGCCCTGGCGCTTCTCGACCTCCGACAACGGGTAGTCGGAATGCTCGATGCTCCGCACCTCGCCGCTGACGACGCGCGCCTTGCACAGGCCGCAGGTGCCGCTGCCGCAGCCGTAGGCGAAGCGAAGCCCGGCCTTCAACCCCGCCTGCAGGATCGAGTCGTTGCCTTCGACCAGGAACTGGTGCCCGCTCGGCCGCACCGTCACCTGCGCCGAGATCACGTTCAACAGATTGGCCATCGCATCCATCGCCCCCGCCGGTTCGGTTCCCAGCGCTCGCTTCAACCCCGTTTGCATCTCGTCGGCCAGCGCGCGCAGCGCCGGATCGCCGCGCGCCGCCGCCAGTTCACGCACGCGCCGCTCGCCCTCGACCACCAGCGCGTGGTACGCGTTCAGATACCGGCGCAGGTCGGCCAGCTCCTGGCTCTGCGCGAACAGCCGCTGCGCCAGCACTTCCTGCGACGGCAGCAGCCGCTCGCGCACGCGCTTGCCGAACGCCGTCTCGCGGATCTGCGTCACCTTCTCGAAGGCACCCGCGTCCTCGAGGATCGCCGACGGAAACGCGCGCCGCAGTTCTTCGACCGTCACCTGGCCGTCGAAGGTCGCGAGCGCGCCTTCGCGCACCATCTTCTGCAGCGCGCTGCGCGCCAGTCCGACGAGCTGCGCGGCGCGGGCGAGACTCAGCAGGTGCGACATCGCACGTCACCGGATCACGATGACGGCTTGACCAGCACGGTTGGGTACGCGACCGAGCCGATCAGCGCCTCGATCGGCCTGGCGATCCGCGCGTGCGCGGCGTGCTTAGGCGCGATGCCGAGCACCAGCAGGTCGGCGTCCGCCTCCGCCACGCGTCGCGCGAATCCCGCGTCGGGCGCTGCGCCGGTGCGCTCGCACGCCACCCCGCGCTCGCGCGCCCGTTGCGCGACGGTGGCAGCGGCCCCCTCGTCCGCATGGACAGCGAGCGGCGCATTCGCCAGCAGTGCCAAGGCTACTGCGATGCGCGCCGTCGACTCGGCGTCGGCATGCGGCTCGATCGCTGCCAGCACGCGGCGCGACCACATCGCGGCCGCTTCCGGCGCCATCAGCACCGGCATCGCCGCCTGCGCGGCGACCTGGTTCACCATCTCGCCGACGACGAGCCGCGCCAGCATGCCGCGCTTGCCGACGCGGCGCGTGACCAGCAGGTCCGCCTGCCGCTCGCGCGCCTCGTCGACGATCTCGCGCGCCAGGTCCTCGCCTTCGCGCACGTGCAGCGACACGGACACATCGCGTGCGCGCGCCTGGTCCGCGAGATCCTGCAGCGCTGCGCGCGCGTTCGATTCCAGCGTCGCCACGCGCTCGGGCGCGACGATCTGGAATTCGGGATTGCCGGCAAGCGGCAGCACGACGTGAAGCTCCGCCTGCGCGCGGCCGGCGATTTCGAGCGCGAGCCGCTCGGCACCGGCGTCGAAGTGCGTGCGCTCGGTGGCGAGCACGATGCGCACGTCAGTACCGCCCGGCCGCCCGAAGGTACTGACGCGCCCCCTCGGGGGGCAGCGAGCAGCGCGAGCGTGGGGGCCGTCTCATCCTAGTGTCCGACGTGCACCAGTCCGGAAGCGGCCAGCGCGAGCACGGCGACCTGAAACAGCGCGAGCGTGGCGTAGACGCGGTCGCCGCGCTTCAGGTAGATCGGCACCACGGCCGCGAGCGGCGCAGCCGAACAGCTCGCCAGCAGCGCGATGCCCACGAGGTTCAGGATGTCGCTGTGGTCGAGCAGATAGACCCAGCCCCAACCAGGCGACTGGCCGGTCGAGCGCAGCATCTCCGCCGCCGGCATCGCCCACGCCTGCGGCAGCAGCTCGTTCTCGATCAGCGGCTCGAGGATTCCCGTCAGGTGCACGAGGAAGGCGAGCACCAGCGACGCGAGCCCGAGCCACCCGCCCCACTGCAGCCAGACCGCGTAGCGCAACTGCTCCGGCGCGATCTCCACCTGCGGCCCGTTCGCGATCGCTTCACCGATGTTCCGTTTCATGTTCCGATCCCCAGTCCGACCAGCAGGGCGCGCCCGCCGGCAAAGATCAGCATCGCGATCACCAGCTTGCGGATCAGCGACGCCTTGAGCACCGTCAGCAGCCGAGCGCCGATTTTCGCACCCAGCATCATGCCGACGATCGACGGCGCCGCAATGACCGGCAGCACGGCGCCGTTGTTCAGGTACACCCACGCCGCGGAGGAATCGACCAGCGACAGGATGAAGCTCGACGAACCCGCCGCGACCTTCAGCGGCGCCCCCATCACGATGTTCAGCGCCGGTACGTTGGCCCAGCCGGCGCCGAGGCCGAACATTCCCGCCAGCACGCCGATGAACAGGAACAGCGCCAGGCCCTGCGGCGTGCGGTGCGTGCGCCACTGAACCTGCCGGCCCGACGCAGCATCGACGAACACGCCGTGCATGCCGAGCGCGGCACCGAGGCGATCGCTTGCCTTGACGTCCGGCACCTCGGACTTGCCCGCTTTCAGCATCACGCCCACGATGCCGAGGATGGTCGCGCCCAGAGCGATCCGCACTACCGACGCGGGCAGCGCCAAGCCGAGCAGCGCGCCCCCCATCGAGCTGATGGATGCGATCAACGCGAGCGGAAGCGCGAGCCGCATGCTGGCCAGCCCGCCGCGCAGCAACGACGGCCCGGCGGCCAGCGCGCTCGACAGCGCGACCAGCAGTCCGGCGCCGCGCACGAAGTCGAGATGGAACGGAAAGAATCCGCTCACCAGCGGCACGAACAGCACGCCTCCTCCGACGCCCGCCGGTACCGCGATCACGCCGAGGAAGAAGCAGACGACGAACAGCGCGAGCGGCCAGCGCCACCAGCCCGCGCCTTCGGTGCGCGGCAGTTCGTCGACTTCGGCCGCGGCTGCCCAGGCCGGATCGACGCCGAGCGCAAGCAGCGCGATCGTTGCCGGCAATGCGGCCGCCAGCGCAAGGCGCGCGCCGCCGCGCTGCGCGCGAATCGTTGTCGTTCTCAAGTCATTCGCCAGTCGCCCGTTGCCGTGACGTCCGAGGCATCGCGTTCGGGAACGGTCAGCCGACCACAGATCACGGAGAACGGGCAACTCCTTCCCTGGTGCGATCTTGTCCCGCGGGCGCACCGGCGGCCCATTACCGGCACCGGGTACCAGTACTTACCCATGTGGGGAGTTATTGCAGGGCCGTGGATGGCTGAAGATCGCATGACCCCGACAACGTGTCGACGTTTGCGCCGGCGCCTTGGCGAGGAGCGCTGCTCGCGCAGCGAAAAGCGGGAAGCGCCGCTCGTGCAGCGGCAATCGATCGATCTGAAACCATCCGGGACGGGGACACATCGTGCAGCGCCTGGTCAATCCACACGGCGGCGGTTTGCTCAAGCCGATGCTGCTCGAAGGCGCAGCGCGCGACGAAGCGCTGGCGCGCGCCAAGACACTGCCCAAGCTGCGCGTCAGCTCGCGCGAAAAGGGCGATCTCGTCATGCTCGGCATCGGCGGCTTCACGCCGCTCGACGGTTTCATGACGCATGGCGACTGGCAGCGAGTGTGCGACGGCATGAAGCTCGCCAACGGCCTGTTCTGGCCCATCCCGATCACGCTGTCGGCCGGCAGCAAGGAGGCGGACTGGTTCCGCACCGGCGAGGAAATCGCGCTGATCGATCCGGATTGCGACGACGTGCTGGCGCTGATGCGCGTGACCGAGAAATACGCGATCAACAAGAAGCACGAGTGCATGATGGTGTTCCGCACCGCCGACCCCGAGCATCCGGGCGTCAAGATGGTGATGGAACAGGGCGACGTGAACCTCGCGGGGCCGGTGCAGGTGCTGTCGACCGGAAGCTTCGCCGAGAAGTACGGCGCGCTCTTCATGACGCCACGGCAGACGCGCAACCTGTTCGAATCGCTCGGCTGGAGCCGCATCGCAGCGTTCCAGACCAGAAATCCGATGCACCGCTCGCACGAGTACCTGGCGAAGGTCGCGATCGAGGTGTGCGACGGCGTGCTGGTGCATTCGCTGCTGGGGGCGCTGAAGCCGGGCGACATTCCGGCCGAGGTGCGCACGCAGGCGATCGGCACACTGATCGACCGCTACTTCGTCAAGAAGACCGTGGTACAGGCCGGCTACCCGCTCGACATGCGCTACGCGGGGCCGCGCGAGGCGCTGCTGCACGCCCTGTTCCGCCAGAACTACGGCTGCTCGCACCTGATCGTCGGCCGCGATCACGCGGGCGTGGGCAGCTATTACGGGCCGTTCGACGCGCACAAGATCTTCGACGAAATCCCCGCCGATGCGCTGGAAACCAAGCCGCTGAAGATCGACTGGACGTTCTGGTGCTATCAATGCGGCGGCATGGCCTCCGCGCGCACCTGCCCGCACGGCGACAATGACCGGCTGCTGGTCTCGGGCACCAAGCTGCGCAAGTGGCTGTCGGAAGGCGCCGAGGTGCCGGCCGAGTTCAGCCGGCCGGAAGTGCTGAAGATCCTGCGCCAATACTACGAAGGCCTCGCCGCGAGCGAGCGCGTGGAAGTGAAGCTGACCGGGCATTCGGCCCGCTGAGGCTGCCTGTAACTAACCAGACCTGCAATCGTTCGGGGAGGAGATACACGATGTTCACCATCAATCCGTTTGCCGGGCTGTCGGCGTCGCTCTCGCCTTCGGTCATGCAAACGTACGTCGTCGTCATGTTCCTGCTGGTCGTGGCGGGAACGCTCTTCGACGTCGTGCACAAGGGCAGCGCCAAGTACTTCTTCCAGAAATTTCGCCGGTCGAAGTCGAAGGCGGTGCAGCCGCTTGGCGGCGGCGTGCTCGTGTCGATCGCCGTGCAGACCGCCGTGGTCGACGTGCTGGCCTCCGGCGAGTTCTGCAACCCGCGCCGGCGCATCTCGCACCTGCTGGGCATGTACGGCTTCGTGCTCTATGTGCTCGCTACCGTGGTGCTGGTGTTCGATGCCGAGGCAGGCCCCGTCTGGACGCAGCTCTGGTGGCTTGGCGGCCTGATGATCTGCGTCGGCGGCTACTGGTTCTGGTTCTTCATCCGCGTCGATGTCGCGGCCGAGGGCAACTCGCCGTTGCGCCTCGTCAAGGCGGACCTGTTCATCCTGTCGCTGCTGGCGAGTGCCACGCTCGGCCTGATCTGGGCGGCTTCCGGCGGCGGGGCCGGCGTGCTCTTCTGGCTGTACATCCTGGCCACCACGGTGCTGTTCGCCGGCGTGCCGTGGTCCAAGTTCGCCCACATGTTCTTCAAGCCCGCCGCCGCGTTCGAAAAGAGAGTGTCCAAGGCCAACGGATGGGCCGCGAACCTGCCCACGCAGACCCGTGACGATCCCGAGCAGCAGAAGCGACACTCGATGGAACTGTTGCGGGACGCTCCGATGGACATGGGGCTCGGCATCAAGCGCGAAGCGCCCCGCCACTATTAAGAGCCAAGCAACCCGCCGTTTCTGCTGAAAGAAGATAAGGAGCCGGACGAATGCCAACCTTTGTCTACATGACAAGGTGCGACGGATGCGGACACTGCGTCGACATCTGCCCGTCGGACATCATGCACATCGACACGACCTATCGGCGTGCCTACAACATCGAGCCGAACATGTGCTGGGAGTGCTACTCCTGCGTGAAGGCCTGCCCCCAGCACGCGATCGACGTGCGCGGCTACGCGGACTTCGCTCCGCTGGGCCACAGCGTGCGCGTCCACCGCGACGAACAGAAAGGCACGATCGCCTGGCGGATCAAGTTTCGCAACGGCACGGAAAAGAACTTCCTTTCGCCTATCACCACCAAGCCCTGGGGCCAGGCGATTCCGAAGCTGGCGGACGTCGCGGCGCCGAGCAAGGAGATGCGCGACAGCGAGCTGCTGTACAACGAACCAAAATACATCCGTCTGGACGACGGCGCTCTGCGCTCGCTCAAGGCGGCGGGACTGAAGTTGAAAAAAGGGGTGTACTACTGATGGCCTACCAAACGATCATTGAAGACGGCATCGACATCCTGGTCGTCGGTGCGGGCCTCGGCGGCACCGGAGCCGCCTGGGAGGCGCGGTTCTGGGGCCAGAACAAGAAGATCGTGATCGCCGAGAAGGCGAACATCGATCGCTCGGGTGCGGTCGCGCAGGGCCTGTACGCGATCAACTGCTACATGGGCACGCGCTGGGGCGAGAACCAGCCCGAGGACCATGTGCGCTACGCCCGCATCGATCTGATGGGCATGGTGCGCGAAGACCTGCTGTTCGACATGGCGCGCCACGTGGACTCCACGGTGCACCAGTTCGAGGAGTGGGGCCTGCCCATCATGAAGGACCCGAAGACCGGGCGATATCTTCGTGAAGGCCGCTGGCAGATCATGATCCACGGCGAGTCCTACAAGCCGATCGTGGCCGAGGCCGCCAAGAAGTCGGCCGACAAGGTGTTCAACCGCATCTGCGTCACCCACCTGCTGATGGACGACAGCAGG
>JAKORH010000041.1 GCA_029777935.1 Pseudomonadota bacterium | reverse complement strand
CGCCGAACTGCTCGCAGATCGGCCGCAAGATGTTCTCGCGCTGATAGCGCGTCTGCTGCGAAAGCCTGAGATAATCCTGGGACTGGCGATAGAGCGCCACCAGCCAGCCGAGCGTGCCGCGCGTGTCGATTTTAGTTTTCGGGAGTGTCGCCGCGCCGTCGACAGCGGCGCGATAGGCCGCGTTGAATTCGTCGGTGCCGTACTCGCCCTTGATGCGGATGCGCGGCCCGGAGCCACGGCGCACGTACCAGACGAGCGTCCCGTGGCGCGTGATCTCTCGCTGCAGAAATGGCGGACGGGGGCGCGGCATGGCCGCCATTAGAAAACGATCTCCCGGCCCGGCGCAAGCGGTGCGGCGTAGTCGTCGGCCGCATCGCCGATGCGACCCTGCGGCGTCAGGTGGATCATGATCGTGCCGTCGCGTCTCACCTCGACGGCTGCACCGCCGGCCTGCTTTGCGGCCCGCACCGCTCGCGCGACATCGGCCTGCGTAATGTGAGCGGGCGTGCGGCTCATGCGTGCATCTCCGCCTTCAATCGCTCCGCAATCTCGCGGCCGGCCGGCGACAGCGTGCGCAGCGTCGGCGCGGGCCGCGCGCTTAGCAGGCCGCGTTCGGTCAGCGCGTCGATAGTGCAGCGCTTGAACTGCTCGGCCTTGCCGCCGCCGACGAGGATGCAGCGGCGCGTGGTGTTGATCGGCGCGCGAAGCGCTGCGACCAGGGCGCGCTGCTCGGCCTTGGTGAGTGACGTCATGGCGGGGCTCATGCCGCGTCTCCGGCATTGGCCAGCTCGAGCAGCACGTCGGCATGGCAGGGCTGATTGGGCGCGCACCAGCAGGCGAGGTTTTTCCCGCGCAAATCATTCAGCGCTTCGCGAACGATGGCAGCGGCGCGAGGGTTTGCCAGATGCCCCTCCATGTATTCGCGATAGCAGGCGACTGCCTGCGCGGCTGTCTTGACCGTGAATGTCTCGCAGACGTGCTCTTTCGAGAAGCGCTGCACGACGTCGCCGACGGCAAACCTGTTGCCCCATTTTCCGGGACGCGTGACGCTCACCGTGTCCGGCGGCATGCGCCAGCCCTTGATGCGCTTGCGCTGAATTCGCTGCGGCATCACAGCGGCCCTCGCGTGACGCGCCAGAGCAGCGATGCGACCAGCAACAGCGCGGGCACGACGATGCATGTGAGCCAGTATGCGTACCACTCGGCATTGTCGCGGAGATCCTGCAGGATGTGGCGGAGCCGCGTCATCGCGCCGTTCCCATCACGATGGCTCCATGCTCGCGCACGGCAGTGTGCAGGCGCTGCATCAGCGGATTGTCGTCGACGCTCTCGCCGAGTGTCTCGAAAGCTTCTAGCGCCTCGGTCAGCAGGCGGGACATCTGCGCATTGCTGGCCATGATGCG
>JAKORH010000348.1 GCA_029777935.1 Pseudomonadota bacterium | reverse complement strand
CGGGAGCGCGGCGCGTGCGACGGCTTGTGCAAGCAGGTCGCGCTTGCGTGCGAGACCGGCATCGTCGAGGCCGGTGCCGCGCCCGACGCAATCGTCGAGCGAAGCGCCGGTCAGTACGTGCGTGATCAGCGAGGCGGATGCGGTGTTGCCGATGCCCATCTCGCCAAAACCGAGCACGTTGCAGCCTTCGTCGGCCAGCTTGCGCGCGATCTCCGCGCCCTTGACCAGCGCCGCGGCGCATTCGTGCGCGCTCATCGCCGGTTCCTCGATGTAGTTGCGCGTGCCGGGGCCGACCTTGGCGTCGACCAGGCCATCACGTGCGCCGAAGTCGTGCGCGACGCCGGCGTCGATCACGCGCAGGCCGAGGTCATTGTGTTTGGCGAAGACGTTGATCGCCGCGCCGCCGGCGAGGAAGTTCTCGACCATCTGCCAGGTCACGTCCTGCGGATACGCCGAAACGCCAGCCTTCGCCGCGCCGTGGTCACCGGCGAAGACGAGGATCTGCGGGCTGGTCAGCGCCGGAGTCAGCGTCTTCTGCATGCGGCCGATCTGCAGCGCGAGCTGTTCGAGCTGGCCGAGCGCGCCGAGCGGTTTGGTCTTGTTGTTGATTTTGTCGAGCAGTGCGGCGTCAAGCGAATTGCCGGGCGAGGAGATGGCGAATAGCATGAGTCGGTCCGTTAGCAAGGATGGAAAAATCGGTGGGAAGGCATGGTCGGGAAGCGGGCGATTATACGCCGCCGCTATTTGCGAATCGGACGGACAGCGGCGGAGTCGCTCGGCGTCCAGTATGAAGATTCAGAACCCACCACAGAGACGCAGAGGCGCAGACATTTCACAGAGAAAGGCTGTGCAGTATGCGGAGACGCCTCTCGTGTATTGCCGTTCTCCGCGTTACCTCTGTGCCTCTGCGTCTCTGTGGTGGACTTGCAGTTCATGTGCCGCTCTTTCTCACGCGCGCTGCAGCGGCCGCAGGTGCATGGCGACCGGCGCGTGGCTGTGGTTGAGCGGTCCGCCGCAGTTGCCGGTGCGCACCTGGGCGCCGGATTGCAGCGCTTCGCGCACGTAGAGGCGGGCGGCGCGCACGGCTTCGACGAGCGATTCGCCGAGCGCCAGGTGCGATGCGATGGCGCTCGACAGCGTGCAGCCGGTGCCGTGCGTGTTCGGGCTCTGGATGCGCGGCGCCTTCATCCAGATCTTCTCGCCGCTCTCGGTGAGCAGGAGGTCGATCACCGTCTCGCCCCGCAGATGGCCCCCCTTGACCAGAACCGCGCGCGCGCCCTGCGCGCGCAGGGCCAGCGCCGCGCCTTCCATGTCTTCGGTCGAGACGAGTGGCTTGCCGATGAGCAGGCCGGCTTCGTCGAGATTCGGCGTGATCAGCGCGGCACGCGGGAAGAGCTCGCGCACGAGTACGTCCATCGACGCCTGTTCGATGAGGACGGCGCCGCTCGTGGCGACCATCACCGGGTCG
>JAKORH010000347.1 GCA_029777935.1 Pseudomonadota bacterium | reverse complement strand
GCGCTCGTCCTCGCCGTGCTGATCGCTCTGCTCGCCGTGCGCCGCGGCCTTGCGCCGCTGCAGCGCTTCGGCGCGCGCCTCGCCGAACTCGATGGCTCGCAGCCGCCGTCGCCGCTCGCCGCGGAGCCGTTGCCGCGCGAGCTCGAACCGTTCTCGCGCGCGCTCGGATCGGCGCTCGACCGCCTCTACGCCACCATCGAGGGCGAGCGCCGCTTCTCGCGCGACATCGCCCACGAACTGCGCACGCCGCTCGCGGAAATCCGCACGTCGATCGAAGCCGCCGCGCGCACGCCGGACGACGCCGATGCGACCCGGACTGCGTTCAGCACCTCCATCGGAGCGGTCGAACGCATGCAGCGCGCGATCGACACACTGCTGATGCTCGCGCGCCAGGAGGCCGGCCTCGCTCGCGCTGCCGTCGACCCGCTCGACCTGCCGCCGCTGCTGGAAGCCCTCGCCGACGCGCTTGGCGCGCTCATGCGCGGGCGCGGTCTTCGTCTCGCTCGCGAGACACCAGCGCATTTGTGGGTGCGTTCCGACGTCGGAGCGCTCGAACGCATCGTCTCGAACCTGATGCGCAACGCGATCGAATACTCGCCGTCCGGCAGCACGGTGACGATGACGCTCGAAACCAGCGACCGCGGAACGACGCTGCGCATCGCCAACCCTGCGCCCGAACTGCGCGACGACGACCTGCCACGGCTCGGGCAACGGTTCTGGCGCAAATCACCGTCCGGCGGCACCGCCGCGCATGCGGGGCTGGGGCTGGCCCTGTCGCTGGCGCTGGCGCGCGGGCTGTCGCTCGAACTCGCATTCGCGCTCGAAGACGGGCAACTGGCCGTGCGTCTGGGGCCCATTCCGCTGCTGTAGTTCGCCCCGCTCTCGTGAAACCGATGACTCATCGGTCCGAGGCCGCGTGCTGATCGCGCAAGCGAGGCAGACGCAGAAAGCCGGATATGGGCGCTGCGTGCGCTCCTGCCACCGCGCCGGTTCCGCTACGGCGTGGCTTGCGCCACGGCCCTTGCCCGCGCAGCGACTTGCCGATCCAAAGCTTCGCCAAAGCTGGGTATCGCAGGATGCGCCGACCCTTCGATCGGTTGCCCTGCCTTGCCTCTCCTCCGACTCCGAATCCCGGCTGTTGCCTGCGCCGTCCTGATCCCCTTCGCGCTGAGCGCGCCCGCGGCCAATGCCGCCGATGCCATCACCCTGTCCGCCGAACAGGTGAAGTCGCTGCAGATCGTCACCGCGCCGGTCGTCGCATCCAGCGTGCTGCCATTGGCGCGCCTGCCCGCCGAGGTCGTCGCGCCGCTGGAATCGAGCCGCACCGTCAGCACGCCGTTCGCCGGCGTCGTCGCCAGCGTCGTCGTGGACGAAGGGGCCATGGTCGCCGCCGGCGCGCCGCTCGCGCGCGTGCAGAGCCGCGATTTCCTCACCGCACAGGCGGATCTTGCACGCAGCCGCAGCGAAACGACGCTGGCGCAGAGCCAGTCCAGGCGCGATGCGGCGCTGTTCGCCGAAGGCATCATCGCGCGCTCGCGCGCCGACGAAACGCAAGCGCGCACTGCTGACGCGCAAGCACGGTTCGTGCAGGCGCGCGACGCGCTTGCCGCGGTCTCGATTCCGGCGAAAGCAGCGGCCGGAGAGTACGAACTGCGCGCGCCGACTGCGGGTCGCGTACTGCGTCGTTCGATTTCGCCCGGCCAGGTCGTCGGCGCGTTCGAACCGGCCTTCACGATCACCACCGGCAACGGCGTGGACGTGCTGGTGCAGGCGCCGATCGAGCACCGCGCCGGCTACGTGCCGGGGCGTGCCGTCGTCATGGACGATGGAACGCGTGGCGAACTCGTCGCCATCGCGGCCGCCACCGACGCCGGCAGCCAGAGCGTGCGCTTACGCGCGCACCTCGTGGACGCCCAGACCTGGCTCGTCGGCCAGCGCACGAGCGTACGCCTCGAATTGCAGGCACCGAGCAACGCCGTGCGCGTGCCGGCGAGCGCCATCGTCCCGAACGGGGCGGCGGCGCTGGTCTTCGTGGCCGATGGTTCGCGCTACCGCGCCGTGCCGGTCGAACGCCTCGGCAACGACGACCAGGACGCCATCGTGAGCGGCGCGCTGAGTCCCGGCGACGCCGTGGTCTCCAGCGGGGCAAGCACGCTGAAATCGATGCGCGCCGAGTGAGGATCGCATGCTGAATCGTCTCGTCGAATTGTCGCTGGCGCAGCGCATGCTCGTGCTGGTCGCTACCCTCGGGCTGGCGGTCGCCGGCGTCGTGGCGTGGCTCGGCCTGCCCATCGACGCTTACCCGGATATCGCGCCGACGCAGGTCAAGCTGATCCTGAAGGCGCCAGGCATGACGCCCGAAGAAGTCGAGTCGCGCGTGGTGGTTCCGCTGGAAATGGAACTGCTCGGACTGCCCAATGCCGCCGTGCTGCGGTCGGTGGCCAAGTATGCGATCGCCGACATCACGATCGATTTCGCCGAAGGCACCGACATCTACTGGGCGCGCCAGCAGGTCGCCGAGCGCTACGCCGGCGTGCAGCCGAACCTTCCGGCCGGCACGACGGGCGGACTCGCGCCGATCTCGACGCCACTGTCGGACATGCTGATGTTCACGATCGAAGGAGGTGGCCTGACGCTCGCGGAACGCCGCACCCTGCTCGACTGGACGCTGCGCCCGGCGCTGCGCACGATCCCGGGGGTTGCCGATGTCAACGCGCTCGGCGGCGAAGTGCAAAGCTTTGCCGTGATACCGGATCGCGCCAAGCTGTCCGCCGCAGGCCTCACGTTCCGCCAGCTCGCCGATGCGATCGAGCGCAACAACGGCAACGACGGTTCGGGCCGGATGACCGCCGGCG
>JAKORH010000346.1 GCA_029777935.1 Pseudomonadota bacterium | reverse complement strand
GTCTGCTCCATGCTCAGGCCGAAGTCCAGCGGCAGCACCACCGCCTGCGCCTGCCGCAGCTGCTCGATCGTCTCGGCGCGCGCCACCATCTCGCGCGCCATCTCCAGTACCTCTCTTCCCCTCGCCATTCTCGCCATGTCTATCCCCTCGTCGGTTGTGACATGGCTATTATTGATCTATTGATCAAGAAATGGAATTACCGATTGCGTGGCCCTCGGTATGACGACACTGACAATCCGTCTCGACGCGAAACTCGAGAAGGCGCTGGACCGGATCGCAAAAGCGTCCGGACGCACCAAGAGTGAGATTGCGCGGGAAGCACTTCGACGGCAGGTCGCGGTTGCGCGTCTTCGGGAGTTGCGGAAGAAGATGCTTCCGTTCGCCGAGGCGCAAGGGCTGGTGACCGACGAAGACGTCTTTCGCGCCCTTTCGTGAGAGTATTTCTCCACACGAATGTATGGCTATTCGTCACCGGAGACCCGGCCCTCCGGAGGCACGGGGCGTGAAACGAGCGAGCATCGTTTCCCCGCACCAGTTCTGGGAAGCGCTTCAGGCAAGCCGGAAGTAGGACGGGCCTCCTGCGAACGTTCGTCAGCGCCGCCCGACATCTGCTTTGACGCGCGCGGTCAGCGCGCCAGGCACGGCCGCTTCGGATCGAACTTCCAGCCCGGGATCAGGTATTGCATCGCGGCCGCATCGTCGCGCGCGCCCAGCCCGTGCTCGATGTACAGCGCATGCGCGCGATCGACGGCGGCGAGGTCGAGTTCGATACCGAGCCCGGGCCGGCGCGGTACGCGGATCATGCCGCCCTCGATCGCGAGCGGCTCCTTCGTCAGCCGCTGGCCGTCCTGCCAGATCCAGTGCGTGTCGATCGCGGTGACGCGTCCCGGCGCGGCGGCGGCCGCGTGCGTGACCATCGCCAGTGACACGTCGAAATGGTTGTTCGAATGCGAACCCCAGGTCAGTCCCCAATCGCGGCAGGTCTGCGCCACGCGCACGGCGCCGTGCAGCGTCCAGAAGTGCGGATCGGCGAGCGGGATGTCGACCGACTGCAGCGCGAGCGCATGGGTCATCTGGCGCCAGTCGGTGGCGACCATGTTGGTCGCCGTGGGTAGCCCCGTCGCGCGGCGGAACTCCGCCATCACCTCGCGCCCCGAGAAGCCGTCCTCGGCGCCGCACGGATCCTCCGCGTACGCGAGCACGCCGCGCAGGTCGCGCAGCAGGCGGATCGCGTCATTCAGCAGCCAAGCGCCGTTGGGGTCGAGCGTGATGCGCGCGCGCGGGAAGCGCTCGTGCAGCGCGCGGATCGCCTCGACCTCTTCTTCGCCGCGCAGCACGCCGCCCTTGAGCTTGAAATCGTTGAAGCCGTAGCGCGCGTGCGCGGCCTCCGCGAGCCGCACGATCGCCCGCGGCGTCAGCGCTTCTTCATGGCGCAGGCGCAGCCAGTCGTCGCCCGCGTCCGGCGCGCTTGCGTACGGCAGATCGGTCCGGCGGCGATCGCCGACGAAGAACAGGTAGCCGAGCACTTCGACCGCGTCGCGCTGCTGCCCTTCGCCGAGCAAGGCGGCGACCGGCACCTCGAGGTGCTGGCCGAGCAGGTCGAGCAGCGCCGCTTCGATCGCGGTCACGGCATGGATCGTCGTGCGCAGGTCGAACGTCTGCAGCCCGCGGCCGCCGGCGTCGCGCGCGGCGAAGCGTTCGTGCACCGAACGCAGCATTGCGAGATACGCGCCGATCGGCTGCCCGATGACGAGGGCGCGCGCTTCCTCGAGCGTCTGCCGGATCTTCTCGCCGCCCGGCACTTCGCCCACGCCGCGGCGGCCCGCGCTGTCCTCGATCAGCACCAGATTGCGGGTGAAGAACGGCGCGTGCGCGCCGCTCAGGTTCAGCAGCATGCTGTCGCGGCCGGCGACCGGGATCACCCGCATCGCGGCGACTACCGGCGTGCGGCCCGCGTTCGCCGCTTTGACGTTCGCCATCGGCACTCCGGATTGGTGACGAATCTCAGCCGCAGTAAGACACAAGACTGTTCGTGTTTGGATCGTCGTACTCGCGAAAGCGGGACCTCAGTGTCTGTGCGACAAGTCGCCGGATTCCCGCTTGCGCGGGAATGACACATCGAGTGGCGTGTCGCCCCGGCGCAGGCCGGAGCCCAATTTCCGGCGCTGAAACTTGGGCCCCGGCCTGCGCCGGGGCGACGGACTGCTGGATTTCATTGCCAATCAGTTCGGCGCGCGCATTCTCAGTCGAGCACGATGTGGCCCTTCTCGATCACCGTCTTCCAGCGCTCGAGTTCCCGCTTCAGGAAGGTGCCGAACTGCTCCGGCGTATCGGCGACGACTTCGAAGCCCTGTTCGACCAGCCCCTGCTTGACCGCCGGATCGTTCAGCGCCGCGACGAGCGCCGCGTGCAGCTTGTCCTTCACGTCCTTCGGCAGCCCCTTCGGCGCAGCCACCGCCTGCCACGAGAACACGTCGACGCCGTTGACGCCGGCTTCGGCCAGCGTCGGCACGTCGGGCAGCACCGCGGAGCGTTTCTCCCCTGTGACTGCCAGCACGCGCAGCTTGCCTGCCTTGATCTGGCTGAGCACCGCGTTGATGTTCTGAAACGACGCCTGCGCGTGGCCGGCGATCAGGTCCGAGATCGCCGGCGCGCCGCCCTTGTACGGCACGTGCAGCCCGCTGGTGCCGGTGCGCTGCCAGAACAGCGCTGCCGTCAGGTGATCGGACGAACCGGCGCCGGACGATGCGAACGAAACCCGGTCCGGATTCTTCTTCAGGAAGTCGATCAGTTCGCCGACCGACTTCGCCGGCACATTCGGATTGACGACCAGCACATTGGGGGCGCGCACCGCGACCGTCAGCAGGTCGAAGTCCTTCGCCGGGTCATAGGGCAGGTTCTTCTGCAGGAACGGGTTGGTCGCATACACGCCGATCGACGCGACCAGCAGCGTGTAGCCGTCCGCCGCGCTGCGCTTGACCTGGGTGGCGCCGATCGCGCCGGTCGCGCCGGGCCGGTTCTCGATCACGAACGGCTGTCCGAGCGTGGCGGCGAGCCGGGTACCGAGCGTGCGCGCGATCATGTCGGTCGAGCCGCCGGGCGGGAACGGCACGATCATCGTGACCGGCTTGTCGGGATAGGCCGGCAACGCGGGTGCCGATGCCACGACGAGGGCGGCGCCAAGGGCGAGAAGGATTCGCTTCGAAAGTTGCATCGGGAGTCTCCGGGATCGATCGGCGCCGACCTCGATAGGAACAGCGAGGCCGCGGCGCGCGAGGCCACACGCTAAGCTCGACCGTCGATTCGGTCCAATTGATAATTCCTCGTGTACTGATTCGAGCGGCGAATCAATGGAACTGCGCCGGCTGCGCTACTTCGTCGTCCTCGCGGACGAGCTGCACTTCGGCCGCGCGGCGCAACGGCTGCACATCACGCAGCCGCCGCTGTCGACGGCGATCCAGGCGCTGGAACGGGAGCTCGGCGTGCGGCTGTTCGATCGCACGCGGCGGCGGGTGGCGCTGACACACGCGGGTGCAGCCTTCCTCGAACAGGCGCGCACGCTGCTGGCGCGCGCCGACGACGCGGCCGAGCTGGCGCGCGCCGCGCAGCGCGGCGCGGTCGGGCGCCTCGTGGTCGGCTTCATGTCGGCGAGCGTCTATACGCTGCTGCCGCTCACGTTGCGCGACTTCGCCGCGCGCCACGCGGCGGTGAAGCTCGACCTGCGCGAACTGCCAATGCCGCAGCAGGTCGCCGCGTTGCGCCGGGGTGACCTCGATGTCGGGCTGCTGCGTCCGCCGGTGCTCGATCCGGAACTGGAGTGCGAAACGCTGCTGCGCGAGCCGCTGGTGGTCGCGCTGCCGCGCCGCCACCGGCTCGGCGCCGAGCCGCGGATCCGCGCCAGGCAGCTCGCGCAAGAGCCGTTCGTGATGTTCCAGCGCGCGCCGGGGCTCGTGCTGCACGATCTCGTGTTCGGCTTCTGCATGCAGTGCGGCTTCACGCCGCGCGTCGCACAGGAAGCCACGCAGACGCACGCGGTGGTCGGACTGGTGTCGGCCGGCATCGGCGTGGCGCTCGTTCCCGCGTCGGCACAGAACGCGCGGCTGGCCGGTGTCGAATTCCGGCCGCTGGCGGAACGATCGCCGGCGGTCGAGACGGTGCTCGCGTGGCGGCGCGACGATGCATCGCCGATTGTCGGAGCCTTTCGCCGCACGGCGCGCGCAGTCGCGAAAAGGATGAAGCGCGCGCCGCGCTGAGCACGGTTGTCACGACTGCTGCGTAGCAGTTGTTCCAGCAGTGGCGAGCATGATCAGCGGGCGTGCGCAGAAGTCATGGCGGAGGCGGGCGCGCCGGTTGCTGTGTCGGCACGCCGAACACCTGCCGGCCAGTGGGTACGCGGGCGTCGTCGTAGCGCGCGCTGACGACGATCAGCCAGACGCTGCCTGCGAGTGAAGCCGCGAACACGGCGATGCCCAGCCAGACGACCGGCTGCGAATACCAGGATCCGCGGCGCGGCGGATCACTGTGCCGCCGCTTCTGCACTGTGCGAAAAGTGATAGACGTATCCGGCCAGCACGTGGATCTCGTCGTCGGACAAGCGCGGAGCCCACGCCGGCATTTGGCCCTGGCGCCCGTCGCGGATCGTCGTTTCGATCGCTGCCAGCGTGCCGCCGTGCAACCAGATCTTGTCGGTCAGGTTCGGTGCGCCCATGGCCGGGTTGCCCTTGCCCTCTGCTCCGTGACAGGCGCTGCAGGTCGACTTGAAGATCGTTTCACCTGCGGTCGCGGCGACCACGGCGGCCGCGTCATTCGGCTCGCGGGACAGGCTCAGCACGTATTGCGCGAGGTTCTTCACGGTTGCTTCGCCGAGCGAGTTCCACGGCGGCATCACGCCCGAGCGTCCGCTGCGGATCGACGTCGTGATGTCTTGGCCGGACCCGCCATAAAGCCAGTCGTTGTCGGTCAGGTCAGGCGCACCGAGCTGCGGGTTGCCGCGGCCGGTCCGGCCGTGGCAAACGGCGCAGTTGTCGACGAACAGGCGCTCGCCGAGCCGTTGCGCCTGGGGGTCGCGGGCGACCGCTTCGACGCTCATCGCCGCGAGGCGCTTCATCACCGGATCGAGCTTCGCGGCGTTGTCCGCAGTGGCGGTGGCGAGCTCCTTTCCCGACGTCCAGTCGAGTGCGCCCTTGCGGTCGCCGAAACCCGGATACAAGACGAAGTAGCCGCACGCGAGGACGTACATCGCGAACGACATGACGATCCACCATCCCGGCAGCCGGTTCAGGCCCTCGCGCAGCACACCGTGGGCCCAGACGTGACCGGTCGTGCCGTCGGGCAGCACCGGCACCTTCGCGCGCGGTGCCCACAGGAACAGGCAGAAGGTCAGCCCGAAGTTGAAGACGATCAGGCCGATGACCCACCAGGACCAGCCGCTGCTCATCGGCGCTCCTCGTCGTCGATCGGCGGAATCGAATCGTCCACCGGTGCGCTGCGGTCTTCCATCGGCAGTCGCGCCAGCGAGCCGAACGCGCGCCTGTGCCGGGGCAGCCAGGCCCAGACCCAGATGCCGATGAACGCCGCCATCATCAGCACGATCAGGACGCCGACGGCATGACCCCAGACCGGACTCACGGCGATTTCCCCGCGGCCGGCGCCGTGCCAGCGGCGTTGCCCTGCGCCGGCTGCGGTTCGTTGGCGATGCCGAGGCCCTGCAGATAGGCGACCAGCGCCTCGAGTTCCGTCTTGCCGTCGACTGCCTTGGCTCCGGCGATGTCGGCATCGGTGTACGGGTCGCCGAGCTTGCGCAGCGCGCGCATCCGCGCTGCGATGTCGGCGCCG
This sequence comes from Pseudomonadota bacterium, assembly GCA_029777935.1. The sequence continues at coordinate 1,292 of JAKORH010000346.1, read as the reverse complement.
TCGACCTTGCCTGTCGCCAGCCACGGATAGGCCGGCATGTTCGACTCCGGCACGACGCTGCGCGGATCCATCAGGTGCATGCGCTGCCAGTCGTCGGAATACTTGCCGCCCACGCGGGCGAGATCCGGGCCGGTGCGCTTCGAGCCCCACTGGAACGGGCGGTCGTAGACCGACTCCTCGGCGGTGGAGAAGTGGCCGTAACGCTGTGTCTCGAAGCGCAGCGCGCGGATCATCTGCGAATGACAGAGGTAGCAGCCTTCACGCACATAGATGTCGCGGCCGGCCAGCCGCAGCGGATCGTACGGCTTGACGTCCGCCGGCGGCTTCACCCGGTGCGCTTCGACCAGCAGCGGCGTGATTTCGGCGAGACCTCCCAGCGACACCATGACCGCGGTCAGGATGCCGAGCAGCCATGCGTGCTTCTCGATGAACTCGAAGTGGCGATAGGCCATGGGATTCTCTCAACCAACGGCCGGAAGCGGCGCCGGCATCTGCGGCGACACCGGCTCGGGAATCGGCACCGGGATCGGCTTGATGATCTTCTTGCGCGCGTCGGCCGCCGTGTACCAGAGATTCCACGCCATCACCCACATGCCGAGCCAGATCAGCACACCGCCCAGCCAGCGCACCATATACAGCGGCTTGATCGCCAGCAGGCTGTCGATGAACGCGTAGGTCAGCGAGCCGTCCGGCTGCGTCGCGCGCCACATCACGCCCTCGGTCACGCCGGCGGTCCACATCGCGATGACGTACAGCAGCGTGCCGGCAGTGTGCAGCCAGAAGTGCAGCTCCATTGCCCTGTTCGAGTGCATCGCGGGGCGGCCGAGCGCGCGCGGTGCCATCGCGTACAGCGAGCCGATCGTGATCATCGCGACCCAGCCGAGCGAACCGGAGTGCACGTGCGCGATCGTCCAGTCCGTGTAGTGCGACAGCGAGTTGACGGTCTTGATCGCCATCATCGAGCCTTCGAATGTCGCCGCGGCATAGAACACCAGGGCCATCACCATGAACTTGGCCGCCGGGTCCGACTTCAGGCGATGCCACGAGCCGTTGAACGTGAACAGGCCGTTCGCGGCCGAGCCCCAGCTCGGCATCAGCAGGATCAGCGAAAACGCCATGCCGACCGACTGCACCCAGTCCGGCAGCGCGGTGTACATCAGGTGGTGCGAGCCGGCCCACATGTAGACCGAGATCAGGGCCCAGAAATTGACGATCGAGAAGCGGTAACTCCACAGCGGCTGCTGCGCCTGGCGCGGCACGAAGTAGTACATCATCCCGAGGAAGCCGGCGGT